>DATJQT010000435.1:0-16730 GCA_035505475.1 Vulcanimicrobiaceae bacterium | reverse complement strand
AATGGCGATCCCCCATTGGACCGTGTTGCCGGCGGCGTCCTTCTTCGTGAGCTTCTTGGCATACGCCAGCAATTCTTCCCAGTTGCGTGGCGGTTTCGCGGGATCCAGCCCGGCTTCCTTGAACAGGTCGCTGTTGTAATAGAGCAGGTATCCACCCGCGTGCCGTGGCAGCCCATACAGTTTTCCGTCCACGGTGGCCTGATTGATCAGGATGGGAAAATAGTTGTCGAGGAAGGCCTTGCCTCCGGTGTTCGCGACCAGCGGGTTGAGGTCTCGAACCCAGCCCTGCTTGACCCAGGCGTGAATCCAATCCACCTCTGCCATCGCCAAGTCGGGGGCATCCCCGGCTTTGAAACGCACTGCCATCTTGGTCGGGAACTGCCCGTAGGGGACCGCTTCGGGCTCGATCTTGATGTCGGGATTTGCCTTCGTGAATTCGGCGATCTGGCGCAGGTACTCCGGACCGGCAGATTCGGCGAACATGGTGCTCGAATACGTCACGGTGACCGGCTGCCCGGCAAGACCAGACCGGGGAACGCCCCAGACGACGAGGCCGAAGCCAATGAGCGCTAGCACGAAGGATTTGCCGCCTCCCATAAACATCCTCCTTTCATCCCTAGCCGGTATTCACAAATACACACTACACCCGGACATTGGGCACGCCCGTCAGGAATCGAATGGCGTTGTCCCAGCGAATGGCCTGCCCTACCTTGGGATCCAGGCCAAAGAGCTCCTCGGCAACCTCGAGCTTCCGGAGATTCACCTCCGGGCTGATCACGGGCGCGTCACTCCCGAACAGGACGCGCTCGGAGCCCAGTTGCTTCGTCGAATTCACGTACACCGCCTCCGGATGATCGACGGTTTGCGAGCTTTCGAGATAGACATTCCCGGCAGGCTTCACGATCCGCGGCACCTGTCCCACGAGATCCTGGTCCAACCCGAAATGGCCGAGCAACACCTTGGCCCCCGGAAAGCGCTGAGCCATGCCGACGATCTCGTGGGGGGAACAGACTTTCGAGTTGAAATCCGAATGGATGAAGACAAAGGCCTTGGCCGACTCCACCACCGACATGAGCTGGCCCATGGGGGCTCCGGCCAGGCTGTACAGTCCGTGTTTCTCCGGATGCAGTTTGACGCCGCTGAGGCCCTGGTCGAGACAGCGCTGAAATTCTTGCAAGGCAAACGCGCCGTGGACGGGCGTGAGGGCACATAAGCCCACGAACCGGTCGGGATGGGCGCGGACTGCGCCGGTGATGTAGTCGTTCGCCTTCCGGAAATCGTCACGGTCGATCAGGCCGGTGACGAAGGTGCACACGACCGCTCGACGGATGCCGTTCTTGTCCATCCGGTCCAAGGCCTGCGCGGCCGTGTACTCTTTCCCGGCGTAAAAGCCGATGTGCGAGTGAATGTCGAACACATCCCCGTGAGCCATAAGCGTCCTCTCCTGTATGAATGTCTTCACGGCATAAAGGGCAGTTCGGCTTTCTTGCCGCCCTGCACCCCGATGCGCATGAGCCACTCGCCGGCAGGCTCCTTCAGCAGCGCGGGGGCGTACGCTTCGGCATCGTCGTGGGGGGCGTACCCGAGCACCGTCCGCGCGCGTTCGAGATCCCACCAGCGTCGGGTGTTGTTGGAGGTGCCGTACACAATTTCAAACTGGATATTGGGAGCCTCAATGGCGGACCGAACGAGCCGGGTCATGTCGCCGGGACTGATCCAGACCGCCAGATGACGCTCCTCCGTCGGCTGCGGAGCGAAGAAGCCGATGCGCAGGCAGACGACCTGCAAGCCGGCCTTCTCGGCATACAACCGGCCGGTTGCTTCCGCGAAGCACTTCGTGACGCCGTACATGCTGTCCGGTCGAACCATCGCCCTGTCATCAAGCAGCTCGCCGGCGGGATAGAATCCGACCACATGGTGCGTGCTGGCATAGATGACTCGCGGAATGCGATTGACCCGGGCGCACTCGAACGTGTTGTAGGTGCCAAGAATGTTCGTGGGCAGGAGCGAGGTCCGGAAAGGTTGGACGTCGGAGACACCGGCCATGTCTACGATGACGTCTGCCCCGCACCCGGCCTCCTCGATGGCCGTCGCATCCGCGATGTCCCCTCGGACTAATGTTTCCGAGGGACCGAGGTCGTCAATGGCAGACCGGTTGAACAGGATCAGGCGATAGTTGTCCCGCAGCGCCACCCGCAGGCATCGGCCGATTCTGCCGCTCGCCCCTGTCAGCAAGACCGTCTTCATCGTCATCCTAGGGCTGCGGCGCCACGACACCGAGCCCTTTGCCCGCAGCAATGATCTGGTCGAGGACCGCAACGCTGAGGGGAATCCCGTTTCTGCGCCGTTCCCGCTCGAGTTTCAGCTCCCGTTCGCCCGGCATGAGTATCTCGGTGAACCCCGGCAATAGCTCCGCCTGTTTGATGGACCGGATCCGCGCGTCCATCCGCTGCTTGAACTCGGCGACCGGCATGAATGCGGCGATGTTGATGGCCATCACGAAATGTCCCAGCCCTTGCGGGGTGGCGGCGTCGCCCGTGAACAGGTCCGTGATCTCCGTCCCCATCCGGCCGCCGGTCAGGACGCCGGACAGGATGTCGAGCACCAGGATCATCCCCCACCCCTTGTACCCGCCGATCGGGAGGATCCACCCGCCGTCGAGCACTTTCTGCGGATCCACAGTGGCGCGCCCGTCGGCATCAACCGCCCAGCCTTCCGGGATCCGTTCGCCCTTCTTCGCCGCATAGGCGATTCTGCCTTTGGACGACGCGCACATGGCCATATCCAGCAGAATGGGCAATTCCTGGTCGGCGGGAACGCCGACCGTGAGCGGCAGGTTGCCCGCCACGACCGTGCGTCCCCCGTGCGGCGGAGTATTTGCGGACCCGTTCGTAGTCAGAATACCGATCATGTCCGCATGGATCGCCTGCAAGGCGTAGTACGCGCCCTCGCCGTAATGATTGCTGCGCGTCACGCCCACGATCCCGGCGCCGACCTTCCGGGCCTTCGCGATTGCCTCTTCCATCGCCCGCCACGTGAGGACCTGGCCGAGCCCATCCTCGCCGTCGATCACCATGGTCGCGGCCGTTTCCCGAAGGACCTTACCCTTGGTGGCGGACTTGAAGCCCCCGGCCTGGACCTTCTTGAGATACATGGGGATCCGCATCACCCCATGCGAGGTCATCCCGCGGGCATCGGCGCTGACCAAGGCGTCCCCGACGCGGTCCGCTTCGGTGCGCGGAATGCCCGCTCGCTCGAAGATTTCGGCGGCGTACCTTTCCAGCTTGCTCGCATCGACGACTCGATCACTCCCGCTACTCATCCCGCGCTCCTTTCAAGAATGGTATCGCCAAAAGAACTACCACTTGAGCACGCGCGGATACGGGGTCAGGTTCTCGCATCCCGATCGCGTCACCAGCAGATTATCTTCGACCCGCACCCCGGCCAACCCGGGGATGAATGCGGAGGCCTTGAGCGCAAACACCATGTTCTCTTCGAGCACGAACTCCGACCCCGGGCGAATCCAGGGCTCTTCCTCCTCGATGTCGGTGCCGATCCCATGGCCGGTCCCATGCCCCTGCGCCTCCTCCGAGTACTCGCCGAATCCGCTCTGGGCCATTGATTGCGCGATCACACTGTTCAATTCGCCGGCCGTGATCCCGGGTTTCAGCCGCGCGCACGCGACCTCCATGGCCTGCGCGGCGGCGACGATGATGCCCTCCTGGCGCGGATCCACGGCCCCCACGGTCGCCCCGCGGGCAATGTCCGTGACATACCCTCGGTACTTGGCTCCCATTTCGATGAGAATCGAATCGCCGGCCACCACCACGCGATCCGTGCTCTTCATAATGTTGTAGGTCGAATGCGGGCCGGACTGGATGCAGATCTCCATCGAGGGCCCGTCCCCGCCGGCCACAAACAACTCCTGGGACGCATACCGCGCGATCTCGCGCTCGGTCTTTGGTGTTCGATCGCAGACGGCGCGTTGAATGGCGTCGAGACCAACGACCGTCAGCTCGCCCGCGCGTCGCAGCAATGCAAGTTCTGCTGGGCTCTTTCGCGCCTTGATGCGCCCCATGAAGCGTTCGGCCCCGACGTGCTGGATCGCACTCATGCCGAACACGCCCCGCAGGACGTCGTGGACCCCTGCCGGCATGAACCCGAGGCCAGCCACACCGATCGTTCCCTTGCCGATCTTGGTCCGAAGGTCCACCAGCCCCTTCACCAGCTCCGAAAACGGCTGGACGGGGAACCACGCCACTTCCTGCGCGTACAGGAGATTCATGAGTGAGACGTACAGCACCGGATCGGCGTCGACGGAGACCGCGGCGATCGCCATGCTGATGTCCGAGACCCCCTCAACGGGCCGGATGTCCGCCAGGTACCGCACGTTGCTCGTCCGCGTCGTGTCCGAAAACAGGATCAGTGCCGCCCACCCTTCGCGCTCGATCTCCTGGCGGACACGCTCGGCGCGCGCTTTGTATTCCTCTCTCGAAATGCCTTCCATTCCATCCTCCGCAACGAGGGTTGCAATTAGAGACCTGCTTAGGCTTGAATTGACGTCACCGGTCGGCCGGCATGCACGAGCTGGCGCACGGCCCCGACGAGATCGCGAATGGAATACAGCGTCATCAGGGCTGCCGTGACCGGCAGGACGGCGAACATGTACTTGCGAGGTATGGCCAGAAACGGGCTCTCTTCTGTCGCGCCGAGCGCAAACGGCACGGCCTGCCACAGGAAGACCACGGCGAATGTCAGGGCGAGCGCCTCGATGCACACGTGCACCCAGCGCTTCAGAGACTCGGGCATCATCTGCTCGATCAGCTCCACCGTGAAATGGCCTCGCTCGCGCCACAGGGCAACGGCACAGAGGAACATCATGTACGCCATCAACGGCTCGATGACCTCATCCGTCCACGTGACCGACACCCAGGCCAGGAGGCGCATGACGACGGCCAGAACGACGAGGACCAGGATCGCAGCGAAAGTCAGGATGACGCTGACGCGCAGGACCCAGGCCACTCCACGATCCATCGCCCGGAGACCATCCGACCAGCTCATTGCGCGCCTCCCATGAACCGATTCGGGACCCAGAGGATCAGGTCTGGCATGTACGTGACGATGGCCAGCACGCCGATGAGCGCGATCACGTAGGGCCAGATGTCGTGCGCGAGATGGCGGAAGGGCACCTCGGCCACGGCGCCGACGGCAAACAGGGCAACGCCCACCGGCGGCGTGATGAGTCCAATCATCAGGTTCAGGACCATGACCACGCCGAAATGGTCCGGGCTGATCCCGACGGCAGCGATGATCGGGAGAAAGATCGGGAGGGTCATGATCATGATGGCGAGGGACTCCATCAGACAGCCCAGGATCAGCAGGACCACGTTGATGATCAAGAGGATGAGCCGTGGGTCGCGCGTGAGGCTGAACAATGAATTGAGGATCAGATTGGGTACTTGCTGCTGGACGATGACCCACCCGAACGCGGAGGCCACCGCAATGATGAACAGCACCTGAGTCGTTTGCTTCGCGCTGACCCAGAGCAGCTCGGGGAGATCCGCCCATTGCAATTCGCGATCGACCAGGAAGCCCAGCACGAGCCCGTACACCACGGCCACGGCAGACGCTTCCGTGGCCGTAAAGAAGCCACCCAGGATGCCTCCGATGATAATGATCGGGATCCCGAAGGCCGGAATGCCCTTGAGGAGAATGCGGCCTGTTTGCGCCCACGGCAGACGCGCCGAACGTTGCACGTTCGCGCGCCACGAAATGATGCTGACCGCCACCATCAGGAACACGCCCATGAGGATCCCGGGGAGAAAGCCGGCGAGGAACAAGCGGCCCACCGACACGTTGGCCAGACTGCCGTAGATCACGAACGGGATGCTGGGGGGGATGATCGGCCCGATGGTCGAGGCGGCGGCGATGAGGGTGGCCGCGAACCGCCGGGAATAGCCCGCGCCGCTCATCTCGTTGACGGAGACGATGGCCAAGCCGGCCGCCTCGGCAATCGCCGATCCGGTCATGCCGGCAAAGATCATGGACGCCACGATGACCATGTGGGCGAGCCCGCCCCGGATGCCTCCCACCAGGACGCGGGCCACATCGAAGATCCGGATCGTGACACCGCCCCGGTTCATCAGATTTCCGGCCAGAATGAAGAAGGGGACCGCCAGGAGCGGAAAGCTGGTCCCCCCCATCCACATGCGCTGGACCAGCATGATGAGGAGCTTCGACCCCCCCATCGCCCACATCACGGCGATCGAGGCGACGCCGATGCTGACGGCGATGGAGGCGCCGCACAGCATCAGCACCACCATGGCCAGGAGCACGACCAGCGAGGACATGCGCTGTTCCCCGTGCGAGGCGACGAGTACCGTTCAGGGCGGCGCCGAGAGGAAGCGTCGGCGCCGCCGGTGGCCGGCTACTTCTTGCGGGCGGCCTCCACGTAGCTTACGTATTTGTTCCAGGCCTCGTCCCCGATCCACTTCTTGAGCTCGGCATGCGACGGCCCGGCGAGCGCTCTGAAGGGCGCCAAGTCTGGGTAACTGAACTTGATGCCCACCTTCTCCATCTGCGCGATGTAGCCCTTCTCCTGGTCCGCTACCATCTTCCGCGCCCGTGAGCCGGCAGCGACGGCCTCTTCGTGGATGACCTTCTGCCAGTCCGGCTTGAGCTTGGACCAGACCTGCGCATTCGCGATGACCATCTGGTGGACATAGATGTGGTTGGTCATCGACATGAACTTCTGCACTTCGTACCACTTCTGCGAGATCATGCCGGAGAGCGGCAGTTCGGCGCCGTCGATCGCATTGTTGGCGAGCGCCAAGTACGTATCGGGGAAGGCGACCACCTGCGGGATGGCGCCAAACGCTTCCATGATCGAGCGGGACTGGGGCTCGGGGGGGATGCGGATCTTCAATCCTTTGAAATCTGCCGGGGTGTTGATCAATCGCTTGTTGTTACTTGTCATCCGGAACCCAAATTCAAAGTTGAGCGCGATCAACTCAAAGCCCGCCTTGCGCCCCTCCTGCGTGAACCAATCCAGGGCCGGTCCATCGAGGGTCCGGTGCGCGTGCGCCAAGTCGTCATGCATGTACGGCACCGCCATCATCGCGAACGCCCGCGAGTATTTGTCGATGTTGGATGACGCGAGCAGGGCCATGTCGATCGTACCCAGCCGCACGACTTGCTCAGTGGTGTCGGGTGGTGCCCCAAGCGCGTTGTTGGCGAAGAGGCGAATGTCGACCTCCCCATTCGTCCGCCTGGCGACCTCCTTGACGAACTGTTCGAGGCAGATCACATCCGGGTGATCCGTCCCCAGGGCAGAGGTTAGCCGCAACACCGTCCCTGCAGCCGCGACCTGGAACCCTCCAACGCTCAAGATGAGCGCAGCCACGATGAGGGCGCAGAGCCCCAACGACTGGAGGGAGCACCTGCTGCGAGATTTCGAGTTCATGGAAGCCTCCTTTGCGAGTCCACCCTTCCCCTAGACAGTCATGTGTTCGCTTAATCCACCTGCCGTGTGAATTTCTGCAAGGACCGGATCTCGCGCGGCGGCTTCTCGTGACGGCCCTTGACCGAATACGTCACTTCGGCGACATAGATGTCCCCCCGAGAATCCACGGCAATCCCGTGCGGCGCGGTGAACTGGCCGGGCGCTTCGCCTCCGAACGCCTCGCCGATGCGGCCTACCAGATCGCCTTGCGGCGAGAAGACACTGACCCGATTGCCGATGAACGGAACCGTCGTGTTGATCGTGAGGCCCGTCGGCCCCTCGGCCACGTAGAAATACCGCTGGTCGCGGAACAGGCCATTGGGACGGTGCAGGTTGTTCCACTGGCCGAGGTAGCGCCCTTCGGCATCGAACCGCTGGATGCGATGATTCTCGCGATCCGCGACGAACACCGTCCCGGCCGGATCGATCACCACCGCGTGCGGCAGGTTGAAATGCCCAGGATCGGTCCCCGGCTCTCCCCAGGACAGCAGGTGCCGGCCAGCCGGATCGAACTTGTGTACCCGCGAATTGCCGTAGCCGTCCGTGATGAAGATGTTGCCGGTCCGGGCACATACCCCGACCTTGGTCGGCTGGCAAAACGGTGTCCCACTTTGACGCTCTGCGCCCTTGCCCGGCGTCCCCAACGTCAGGAGGACCTTGCCCTCCACGGTGCATTTGTGGATCGCGTGCCCTGCGTCATCCACCACCCAGACCTTGTCTTCTGGCCCGACCGTGATCGCATGAGCCCGCGTGAAGAGGCCTTCACCCCAAGACCGCAGAAAGTTCCCGTCACGGTCGTACACGATGACCGGATGCTCGCCTCGGCAGAAGACATACACGTTGTCTTTCGAATCAACGGCGACATCGGAGCATTCCTGGTATCGGTAGCCCGGTGGCAGCTTCCCCCAGTTCTCAATGACCTGATACCGCACGCGGTGCCCTTCATTTTTCGCCATCATGATTCCTTTTTCCTTTCATCAGTTACCGAGCGTGTTGCCGCGAGGTTCCAGACCGGCGGGCGGCATTCGCTTCGGGAAGACAGCGCCACCTCGAATGCAACCAGATCCGGTACCTCAGCGGCGCGGGCATGCACCGCTCCATCAGCCTTTGACCGCTCCCGCCGAGAGTCCGCGGACAAGATGCCGTTCCAGCAACGCGTACAGGATGATCGTCGGAACGGTGGCCAGCACCGCGCCGGCCATGAGCTCATTCCACTGGATCCGGAACTGGCCGATGTTCAGGGCAATGCCCACCGTGACGACGTACATGGTTTCGCGAGTAGCCAGCACCACGGCAAACAGGAACTCATTCCACGCAACCAGGAACGAGAAGATCGCGGTGGCCACGACGCCGGGCATCGAGAGGGGAAGCACCACGCGCAGGAACGCGCCGAGGGCGCTGCAGCCATCAATGGTGGCGGCCTCGTCCAGCTCGGTCGGGATCCCGTCGAAGAACCCCTTCATCATCCAGACGCAGAACGGGAGCGAGAACGACGTGTAGGCGAGGATCAGCACCGGATAGGTGTTGAGCATCTGGAGGCGGCTCGCCAACGTGAAGTACGGGATCAGCAGGACGATGCCGGGGAACATCTGGGCGGCCAGCACGCCGACCATCGCGATCCGCCCGCCCGGCAGCCGGAACCGGGAGAACCCGTACCCGGCCAGGCTTGCCAGGACGATCGAAAGGAGGGTCGTCACTCCGGAGATGATCAGACTGTTGAGGAAATACCGGCCGAACGATTGAATCGTCCAGATCTTGACGAAATTTTCGAGCGTCGGCTGATGAGGCCACCAGCTCGGGGGCAGTTTGAATGTCTCCCCGAGGGTCTTGAGCGCCGTGCAGAAAATCCAGGCGAATGGAAAGAGACAGAAGATGGTCAAGGCGGCCAGCGCGAGATAGAGCCCCATCTGGCCCAGCCATCCGATCTCGTCAGGCGCCCTCACCCTCCCGGCTTTCCGGAGCCGCTCCTCGCTGGCGATCACAAGATCCTCCGCACGTACACGACGGTGGTCGCGAGGAGCACGAGCGACATCACCACCCCCATGGCGGCCGCGTAACCGAACTCGAAGTTCTCGAAACTCACCTTGTAGGCCAGCGTGGTCAGGACCTCCGTTGCCCCAGCCGGACCGCCATTCGTCATGACCTGGATGAGATCGAAGTGCTTGAAATTCCAGATCGTGTCGAGGGTGGCGATGATGATCAGCGCGAAGCGCAAGTTGGGCAGCGTCACGAACCGAAACTGCATGGGCGCCGAGGCCCCGTCTACGGCCGCCGCCTCGTACTGCTCTTTGGGGATGGCCTGCAGGGCGGCCAGCAATGTGATTGTGGCAAACGGAAATCCCCGCCAGACATTCGTGGCGATGATGGCGGGTAGGGCCAAGCGGGTATTTTCGAACCACAGGAATGGGCCGGAGAGTCCGAGCCGTGCGAGGAGGAAATTGATCACACCGAGCTGTGCGTCGAGCATCCAGCGCCAGGTCATGGCGACCACGACGGGCGCGAACATCCAGGGCACCAGCGAAATGATGCGGAAGACGGGCCGGAACGGAATGCGTTGATTGAGGAGCAACGCCACCGCCAGGCCGAGAAGGATGTGGCCGAGCACGCTGCCGATCGTAAAGCTGATGGAGTTCTTGAAGGCCGACCAGAACTCCGCGTCCTGGATCAGGCGCGCGTAGTTCGCCAGCCCCACAAAGACGGTCTGGTCTTTGCTGCGCGTTTCCATCAGGCTGAGGCGGAGCGTGTCCATCACGGGAAAAGCGATCACGGTGCCCAGGACCAGCAGCGAGGGGGCGACGAACGCGAATCCGACCAGCCAGCGTGGCCACCGGCCGCCGCGGGGACGGGGATCCCCGGGCGTGGGAATCCCCGTCACTGCCGGAATGCTAGGCTTGCTTGAGGATCGGGTTGATCTGGGCATTCGCTTCCTTGAAGGCCGCTTCGGGCGTCTTCGCGCCGGTCAGGGCGCGCTGCATCGCATCGCCGATGATCTTGCTCACGCGCTCCCACTGCGGGATGATCGGTGGAGGCTTGAGTTGCTGGTTCACTTTGGCCTGTACCTGCGCATAGGCATCGGCTTTGACGTCCGACCGATTGAAGATGTCCGGCCGCACGGGGCCGTACCGGGTCGCCTTGTACAGACCCATGCCGCTCTCCGGCCGGGAGAAGAAGTCGAGGAACTTCCAGGCCGCATCTGGCTGTTTCGAGTTGGCGCTCATCGCGTTGTAGACGGCCTGGAACAGGCTGGGTGCGTTCGGGACCTGCTTCGGGAACGGCGCAATCGCCGTGGCATTCCGGACCGCGGGATTCTCGGCAAAGATCTGATCCAGGCCCCAGAGGATGCCGACGCACATCGCGATCTTCTTCTGGGCGAACATGCTGCGGACCTCGCCTGGGCCAGCCTGCACGGCGCCCGGCGGCACCAGCCCCTGCTTGTACAAATCACTCCAGAAGGTCAGCGTCTCGATCGCCTTCGGCTGATCGAGCAGCGCGGTCTTCCCGTCGGCGGACAGCGGCTCACAGCCGTTGCTATACATCCACTGCAGGAACCGGCTGACATCGGCCGGAATGTTCTGCCCGTGAATCCCCCAGCCCCACTGCACGGTGTTGCCGGAGGCGTCCTTCTTCGTCAGTTTCTTGCACGCGTCCAACAGCTCGCTCCAGTTCGTCGGTGGCTTATTGGGATCGAGACCGGCTTCTTTGAACAGCTCGGTGTTGTAGTACATGACGTAGCCGCCCGCGAACACGGGGAGGGCGTACACCTTCCCGCCGTCCGTCGCGAGCTGGACCAAACTGTCATAGAATTGCCCGATGAAGTTCTTGCCGCCGGCCTTGTCGATGTAGGGCGTCAGGTCCTTGAGATAACCCTGCTTGATCCAGCCTCGCAGCCAGAGCACGTCCACCGTGGCGATGTCTGGCATCTCCCCGGCCCGGGCCTGCGCCTCGACCTTCGCCGTGTACTGGGCGAGCGGGGTGGGGATGCCCTCGACGGTGATCCCCGGATTGGCTTTCTCAAACTCCGCAATCTGCCGCTTCAGTTCGGGGCCAGCCGCAGCCGAGGTCAGCTCGTAGCTGATGTAGGTGAGCTGCGTCTTCGCCTGCGCGGCTGCGGGACGAAGCCGCAGCGGGAGCGCTAACCCGGCCCCCGTTGCCAAGCCCAGCTTGAGAAATCGGCGGCGTGATGCGCTTGCATTGCCGAGCCCTGATTCACGTGTCGCCATGGTCACTTCTCCTCTGCGATGGAAACCCCCCGTCCGGGTCGGGAGCCCGCCGCACCGCGGGATCTGCCCCCCTGGGCGGGCTTGCTGTTCACTGCGGTCGGCACGGTCTTATGCGCCTGCTGGCTACCCGCATGCGGCGTGCGAGACCGGGAGACGGCGGCAGCCAACCGCTCCTCCAGCCGGTTGAGGTGGGCCGCCATGGCCTGGCGGGCCACCTGGGCATCGCGCCCCCGGATTGCGTCATAAATGGGCACGTGCACTTTGTACGACTGCGGCATATGGTTCGCATCGTAATGCATCACGGTCCTCGCAATCAGCGCGCCCAGAATATGTCGGAGCGCATGCAGCAGATTGTAGAGGACCTGATTGTGGGCCGACTGTGCGATGGCCAGGTGAAATTCCAGGTCGGCTCGGCTGTACCGTTCCGGTTTCGTCTGATTGATCCGCATCGTCTCGAGGCGCCCGCCGATCGCTTCGATTTCTGCCTCGCTCGCCCGTTCGGCGGCGAACCCCGCCAACGCCACTTCGAGTACGCGGCGGGTTTCGATGAGCTCATTGCGGCTGCCCTCGCCCATCATCAGGCCGAGCGTTAGCGGGCGAGCGATCAGCGATAGGTCGCCCCGACCGACGAACATCCCCTCTCCGACCGACACCTCGACCAGCCCGATCGCGCTCAGAATCTTTAGCGTCTCCCGCAAGGACGAGCGGCCGATCGAAAAGCGGGCCATGAGTTCCCGTTCCGACGGCAGCTTATCGCCCGGCCGGAGGCCCTCTTCGGCAATCAAGTTTACTAAGCGCTGTACGATTTCCTGCGTGAGATTGGTGCGCGGAATCGGCTGGAGGTAGCGAGAGCGAATCATTGGCGCCCTCTGCGAGAAGGTAATCAGTCGTCAGTTGTCTGATGGGTCGTAGCCTAGTACGGGTTCCAGATGACTGTCAAGCACAAGCTGGTACGCCTGTCATACCGGAAAATGCAAAGCAGGCGGCTCGGCGAGACCTGAAGCGATATTGTGGGCGGACAGCCTGAAGTAGATCGGAGGAAGATCAATCGCGAGGCCGATTGCGAATTATCGAGAACCACAGCCAGTGTGGAGGGAAAGAATGGAAACCGGCGGCGGGTTCGTCGAGCACTGAAAGAATCCTCGCCCCGTCCAGAGGGGCCAGACCTTCTCCCGCGGTTGCCCCCCCCTTTGCGTGTCCCGTGGATGATTGCAATCTGTGGCCCTGGTCAGAAGATGTCAAGCACGATTGTCGGCCGCCGAGAGGCACGGCGTGCCAGATTGGCCGTGCGCGTCGCGGGCGACGGCATCGAGCGGCGAAGGCCGACCGCGAGGGTGATCGGCGAGCTGATCCTGGCGCCCTGCCCCGCACGTATGCCCTCCACGAGCACCGCTGTCTATCCAGACCTCCGCGGCGACCAGGGGCCACTCGGTCGTGGGCCGGCTGGCCGGTCCACGGCCGCCACGCTTTGCGCCTCGAGGGCCGGGCTGTCGGAGTGTTCCGGAAGCCGGAGCGGCGGGCTGACTGGCCACGGACTCCTGCGCGGCCGGGAGTCGCCCTCCGTCCGCGGTCGTGACTGCCAGAGGCGCTGCCACGCCCGCCCAACCGCTGCCTGCAGCCCATCCATGTAGAGATACACGACGGGGGTAATATAGAGCGTCAGCAACTGCGAGAGCAGTAAGCCGCCGACCACGGCGAGCCCGAGCGGGCGCCGCGCCTCCGCGCCGGCCCCGATCCCCATCGCAATGGGCAACGTGCCCATGAGGGCGGCCATCGTGGTCATCATGATCGGGCGGAACCGGACCAGGCACCCCTCGAAGATGGCGTCGTGGGGCGTCTTCCCGGCGCGCTGCGCGTCCAGCGCGAAGTCGATCATCATGATGGCGTTCTTCTTCACGATCCCAATGAGCATGATGATGCCGACGAAGCCGTAGATATTCAGCTCCTCCCGGAAGAGCAGCAACGTCAGCAGCGCCCCGACGCCCGCGGAGGGGAGTCCCGAGAGAATGGTCAACGGGTGGATGAAGCTCTCGTAGAGCATGCCCAGCACGAGGTAGATCACCAGGATGGCCGCCACGACCAACAGCCCCAGCCCCTGCAAGGAGGCCTGAAATGCTTGGGCGGTGCCCTGGAAGCTCGTATTGAGTGTGGCCGGCAGGTTCAAGGTGTGCTGCAGCGCCTGCAGGGCGGTGACCGCCTCCCCGAGCGCCATCCCGGGGGCCAGGTTAAACGAGAGGGTCACGGAAGGCAGTTGGCCGACGTGATTGACCGTCAGGGGCCCCATCCCTTGGCTCACCTTCGTGACGGCATTCAGCGGGATCAGCGGCCCCTTGGACGACCGCACGTAGAGGAGGGAGAGGACGGACGGGTCCCGCTGGTATCTGGGCGCCACCTCCAGAATAACCCAGTACTGGTTGGTCTGGGTGTAGATCGTCGAGACCTGCGTCGACCCGTACGCGTCCCCCAGGGCGGTTTCGATCTGCGCGGCGGTGATCCCAAGCGCGGTCGCTTTGTCCCGGTCGATCTCGATGACGGCTTGCGGGCTAGCGAGCTGCAGGTCGGTATTGACATCCAGAAACCCCGGCAGGTTCCGGACCTTCTCGTACAGGAGGGGGGCCCAGTGGTAGAGCTCCGTCAGATCGCCGTCTTGGAGGGAATACTGGTACAGCGCTTTGGTCAATTGCCCCCCGATCCGGATGCTCGGCACGACCTGCGGATAGACCTTGAGGCCCGGCACGGTGGCCAGCTGCGGCCGCAGGCTCGCGATGATCTCGTTGACGTCTGGCCGCCCGCTGCGCGGCTTCAAGCGGATGAAGATGCGGCCGGTATTGGGCACCACGTTGGGTCCGCCCGCGCCGATGGAGGACATGAAATTATTGATGTACGGGTTCTGGGCGACAATCGCCGCGGCCTCCTGCTGGTGCGCCCGCATGGCGTCGAAGGAGATGTCTTGGGCCCCCTCCGTGAAGGCGAAGATCTGCCCCGTGTCCTCGTTGGGCACGAACCCCTTCGGAATCACCAGGAACAGATAGCCCGTCAGGAGCAGCGTGACGAGGAGGCTCCCCAGCGTGAGACGGGGGCGCGCCATGACGAGGCGGAGCGTGCGCTCGTACCCCGCCCGCAGGGCTTCGAACCCCCGTTCTGCGAGGAGGTAGAGCCGCCCGTGGGACGTGGTCGGCGGCCGCAGGAAGCGACTGCACGCCATGGGGGTGAGGGTCAAGGAGATGACCCCGGAGACCACCACGGCCGCGCCGATCGTGACGGCGAACTCGTGGAGCAGCCGCCCGACCACGCCCTGCATGAAGAGGACCGGGATGAAGACCGCCGCCAGGGAGAGGGTCATCGACAGGATGGTGAAGCCGATCTCCCGCGCGCCGGCGAGCGCCGCCTCAAACCGTGGCTTGCCCTCTTCCATGTGCCGCACGATGTTCTCGAGCATGACGATGGCGTCGTCCACCACGAAGCCCACTGACAGGGTCAGGGCCATCAGCGACAGGTTGTCGATCGTGTACCCCAGCAGATACATGACGCCGAACGTCCCGACGAGGGACATCGGCACGGCCAGGCTGGGGATGATCGTGGCGGAGAGGTTGCGGAGGAACAGGAAGATCACGAGCACGACCAGCGCGATCGTGAGCAGGAGGGTGAACTGGACATCTTGAATCGATTCGCGGATCGAGACGGACCGGTCATAGAGGACGTTCACGGTCACCGCCGGCGGGATTTGGGCCTCGAGCTGGGGCAACACCCGTTTGATCGCGTTCACGACCTCGATCGTGTTGGTGCCTGGCTGCCGCTGGATGGCCAGCACGATGGCCCGGCGGTTGTTGTACCAGCTCGCCACCTTGTCGTTCTGGACGCCGTCGATGACTTGGCCCAGGTCCTCCAGCCGCACCGGGGCTCCGTTCCGAAAGGTCACGATGAGGGACCGGAAGGCGGCCGCATTCAACAACTGCCCGGTGGCCCGGATTGTAAATGCCTGGTGCGTCCCGTACAGGGTGCCCGTGGGCTGGTTCACGTTCTGTTGGGCGAGGGCTTGCTGGACCTCGTCGATGCCGATCCCTCTCGCCGCCAAGGCGGTCGGGTCGAGCTGGGCGCGGACCGCATACTGCTGCGAGCCGAAGACGAGGACCTGGGCCACCCCACTGATCATGGAGATCCGTTGCGCCATGAGGGTTTCGGCGTACTCGTCCACGGTGTAGAGGGGCAGGGTCGGGGACGTCAGCGCCAGATAGTAGATCGGCTGGTCGGCGGGATTCACCTTCTGATAGGTCGGCGGGGTGGGCATGTTGGGGGGCAGCTTCGGTCCCGCCTTGGCGATCGCGGCCTGGACGTCCTGCGCGGCCGCGTCAATGTCCCGCTCCAAGGCAAACTGGAGCGTGATCTGCGTGAGCCCCTGCGCGCTGGTGGAGGTCATGGAATCGATGCCCGCGATGGTGGAGAACTGCTTTTCCAGCGGCGTGGCCACGGCCGAGGCCATCGTCTCCGGGCTGGACCCGGGCAAGGTCGCGGACACTTGGATGGTCGGGAAGTCCACCTTGGGTAGGTCATTGACCGGCAAGAGACGGTAGGCCATGAACCCAAAGACGAGGATCCCCGCCATGGCCAGCGTGGTCATGACGGGGCGCCGGATAAAGAGGTCGGGGGTCATCCTATTCTCCCCTTCGCCCGCCCATTGACTGGCACGTTCGCCCGGTGATCCCCGGCACGACCGGCCGACGCGCGAGCGATCGGCCACCGTCCGGACGCTCGGAGGCCGGACCTGCCCGGCTGCCGCGGGGCGTCATCAGCCGACTACCTGAGTGGTCGCTCGCCGCGATCAGGCAACCACGTCGTCGGATACAAGGGAAATACCGCCCCCTTGCTAATTCCCCAGAAAGGTTCGAGTCCTCCCGGCCCGGGACGCACGGGTACCTCATAGAGGAGCGATTTCATCCGCTCTCAGGTATAGTCGTCCAGACTCCCGGCGTCAAGCTGCTTCACTGATACGTGCGACGGAGAGACACCAA
>DATJQT010000434.1:0-3448 GCA_035505475.1 Vulcanimicrobiaceae bacterium | reverse complement strand
CTCCACGTTCGTCCGGATGAAATCGGCGCTGCCGTGAATCGAGCGGTCTACGTGCGTTTCGGCCGCGAAATGGACGATCTGGTCCACGGCATGAGCCGTGAGCGCCTGCGCGACCCCCTCCGGATCGCACACGTCGCCCGGGACGAACACGTACCGGGGATCGGACGCGACCTCGGCCAGATTCGCGGGGTTGCCCGCATAGGTGAGCTTATCGAAATTGACCACGCGGGCGCCCGGGTGCTCGGTCAGGAGGTAGCGGACAAAGTTCGACCCAATAAATCCCATGCCGCCCGTGACCAGAATGGTGCCGCTTAGTGGAGTCATATGATCATTTCAGAGATGAATTCGTTTGGCCCGTCACCAACATCATAATGATTTCAAGCATGCGTCAATTACTTCATCCACTTCGCCATCCGTCAACTCTGCATAGATAGGAAGACAGAGCACCTCACGCGCGGCGCGCTCTGCCTCGGGGAAATCTCCAGGTCTGTACCCCAAGTCTTTGAACGCGGGCTGCAGATGGAGCGGTATAGGATAAAACACCGCCGTCTGAACACCGCGCTCTGCCATTCGGCGCTGGACCCCGTCCCGGTCCGCCACGCGGATCGTGAATTGATGGAAGACGTGCACCGATCCAGGCGGCGTCATGGGAAGCTGCACACCCGCCCCGGCGAGACCGGCCCGGTATCTCTCCGCGATGGCATGCCTGCGGGCCGTCCACTTGTCGAGCCAGCGCAGCTTGACCCGCAGGACCGCCGCCTGCACCTCATCCAGCCGACTGTTATACCCGATCTCGTCGTGCCGATACCGCTCACGTCCTCCGTACACCCTGAGGCTCAACAACTTTTCCGCAATGGCGCTATCCTGTGTCACCGCCATGCCGCCATCACCCATGCCCCCGAGGTTCTTGGTCGGATAAAAACTGAAACAGCCGACGTCGCCCAGTCCTCCGACCCGCTTCCCGCGATATTCCGCTCCGATCGCCTGTGCCGCATCTTCGACGACCGCTGCCCCGACCGACGTGGCCAGCGCAGACAACGCGTCCATCTCGGCCGGAAGGCCGTACAGGTGGACAGGGACAATCGCCGCCACCCGACCGGCCGGCAGCCCGCGCGGTCCATGACCAGCCAGACACTCTTTCACGCGGTCCGGATCGAGATTGAAGGTGCCGGGATGAATGTCCGCGAACACCGGCCGGGCGCCGGCGCATACGATGGATGTGGCACTCGCTATAAACGTAAATGGAGAGGTCACGACCAGATCGCCCGGACCCACCCCGACGGCTCGCAAAGCGAGGTGCAGTGCATCGGTTCCGGAGGCCACAGCGACGGCATGTTCCACTCGGAGATATGCGGCCAATTCCCGTTCTAGATTCTGGACATTTGGGCCGAGCACAAATCGCCCGCTTTCCAAGACCGACAGAACGGCCGACGTCAGTTCCTGCCGCAGTGCCGCGAATTGGGCATTGAGATTCAGGATCGAAACAGTCATCGGGCACCTCGGGACAGAAAACCCCCAAGAAGATCGGCCATAATGCAGATCACGTTCCAGAAAAAAACCGGTGCTGGGCGACCACCGCAGCACCGGTAGAAGAAGGTCGATTTGGAGTTGGAAAATAGCTTTATTTTCGGATAGTTGTCAAGAATAAATAGGTTAATGCTACTTCGATATGGACCGGAAATGATTGACCAGGGCATCGGTGAGCGCCGGAATGCTGTAGTCATTTGGGACCACCTGAGCGGCAATTCCGTACCGGGAGGCAGTTTCAGTCGTGATTGGGCCAATACTGGCGACCACGGTTTTCCTGAGGAGCTCGGCGGTGTCTGCGCCGATAAGCTCGACGAAGTACTTGACGGTTGAGGAACTTGTGAACGTCACCGCGTGAATTTGACCGGCCTCGAGCATGGCGCGGATCGGCGCCGGATCTTCAAGCCCTTTGAGCGTCCGGTATGCGGGGACGACGTCCACCTGCGCCCCTTTGCGGGCAAGCTCTTCCGGAAGGACTTCGCGCGCTTCGGCGGCCCTCGCCAGCAATATGCGCTTCCCGTCGAGGCGGTCAGCGCTGAACAAGCCGGCCAGCGCCTCCGCCCGAAACTCCTTGGGCACGAGATCGGCGCGGACGCCCCGATCCATCAACGCCGCGGCAGTCGCCGGACCGATCGCCCCCACGAGAATCCCGGCCAGCTCTCGGGCATCTTTCTGCTGGGTCAGCAAGCGTTCCCAGAAGAATCGGACGCCATTGGCGCTGGTGAATAGGACGGCAGCATAACTGCGGAGTCGGCCAATGGCGACATCCAGCGGCTCCCAACTGTCCGGCGGCACGATCCGGATGGTCGGGCACTCCAGCACTTCCGCTCCCGCTCCCTCCAGCCGCTCGGCGAGGACACTCGCCTGCTCCCGGGCGCGCGTGATCAAGATGCGCTTACCGAAGAGCGGCTTCGCCTCGACCCAGCGCAGCCGGTCGCGGAGCCGAACAACTTCGCCCACGATGATGATCGCGGGCGGCTTCATGCCTTGCGAGCGTTCGACGATGGTCGCAAGCGTGCCCGTGACCACTTCCTGATCGGCCCGGGTTCCCCAGCGGACCAGCGCAATCGGCGTCTCAGGCTTGCGGCCGTGCTCGATCAAACGGCCCACGATCTCGGGGAGCTGTCCGACCCCCATGAAGAACACCAGCGTCCCGACGCCGGTGGCGAGCTTGTCCCAGGCAATGCCGGAATCCGCTTTGGTCGGATCCTCATGCCCGGTCACGAATGCCACGCTCGACGTGAAATTCCGGTGGGTGAGTGGAATGCCTGCATAGGCCGGCGCGGCGATCGCGGCAGTCACCCCGGGCACAACTTCAAACGGCACCCCGGCCGCCTGGAGTTCCTCGGCCTCCTCACCACCCCGTCCAAAGATGAACGGATCGCCCCCCTTGAGTCGGGCCACCGTCTTGCCCGCCTGCGCACGCTCGACGAGGAGGCGACCGATCTCCTCCTGCGGGAGCGTGTGCGCCCCACCGCGCTTTCCGACGTAGATCAACTCGGCGCCGGGCTTGGCGTACAGGAGCAGCCGCGGATTCGCCAGCGCGTCATAGGCAATCACGTCTGCAATTTCGAGACAGCGCTTACCCTTGAGCGTCAAGAGCCCGGGATCGCCTGGCCCCGCGCCGATCAGGTACACCGTCCCGGATTCAGCCACGCTGCGCCCCTTCATAAATGCGTGTCAGAATCGCCTGGCCGCCCTGGGCCAAGAGGCGCTCGGCCAGCTCAATGCCTACCGATTCGGGATTCCCGGCCTGGCCCAAGGCTTCGCCCCGCAGTACTGTGCGGCCGTCCACGTCCGCAATCAATCCGGCGAGGTGCACATCCGAGCCGTCTACGCGGGCCAAGGCAGCAACCGGGACTTGGCATCCCCCGCCGAGTCGCCGCAAGAACCCTCGTTCAGCCTGCATCGCGACGCTCGT
>DATJQT010000433.1:0-35881 GCA_035505475.1 Vulcanimicrobiaceae bacterium | reverse complement strand
CGGCCCCGGCCTACCCGGCCAGCCGATGTATCTGGTTGTCACGAAGAAGCCCGGCAATTACGACGTCGCCAAGAAATTCGTCGAGTTTATTACGTCACCCGAACAGCAAGCCAAGGTGATCGTCGATCGAATGGGCTGGCTGCCGGGCATCGACGCGAAACACGTTCTGTCGGTAGCCTCGCCCAAGGCTAAAGACCTGCTCTTTGCTGATGTGCCGCCGGATACGATGGAGAAGTACGGCTTGGCCTTCCCGCAGCAGCAGTACTTCAAGGACCTGCTGACCGCCTACGAAGAGAACTGATCCGCGTGCGGAGAGCGGGCGAGGGTATCCCTCGCCCGCTAACCTATGAAGCTATCGGTGCGTCTGGCTTGCCTGATCGTCGCTTTGCCTCCACTCGCTATTGTTTTGTGGCTGTTCTTTCTCCCATTCCTTTCCTCGGCGCACCTCAGCCTGCTCCGCGAGGGGCAATGGAGTCTGCGCAACTACTGGCTCGTTTGGCGGCTGTACCGTTATGATATTTTGTACTCGCTCTGGATCGCGCTATTCAGTTTGGCGGTCGTCCTAGGGATCGCCATTTTCCTGTGTGGGTATCTCCGTATTCACGCCAACCGTCCTGTCGAATTCCTGTTCAAGATTCCATTGTTCATTCCCTTCGTGGTGGTCGGACATGCCATGCGCGTCCTGCTGGCGCCCCGCGGAACGCTCAACGCGGTGCTCAGTCAGATCGGCCTCGTGAGCATGAGCGATCCCCCATCTATCGCATTTGGTTGGATCGGCATTGCCGTGTCGCTGATCTGGAAGAATCTCGCGCTTGCAGTGTTGCTGGTGCTCGGGGCGTACCGGTCAGTTGACGAGACATTCCTGGAGGCCGCGAGGAATTTCGGCGCGTCTGCGTTTCGGCAAATCAAAGATATTCTTTTGCCCATGTCCCGCGCTTCATTGGCGGTTGCCAGTGCGTTCATGTTCACATCCATGCTGGCGTCCTTTTCGGTTCCGCTCATGATCGGAAGTGGTGAGCCGCCCCAGATGGTCATGATCGACGTGTTTTACCGGATCAATTACCAGCAGGATTACGGCACCGCCAATGCCCTCGGCGTTGTCAGTTATCTGCTGGCGATGGCGGTGGCCGGGTATTATCTCCGCACCATCACAAAGAGAACGTGATGCCCGCATCGGGAATGATGCGACCAACGCTGCGCATGGCCGGGTTCGTCGTGGCGGCCTTGATCATCTTCGGGCCGCTCTCCAGTCTGGTCATCTGGTCGTTTGCCGAGAAATGGTACTGGCCGCACCTGTTTCCCCAGCAACTCGGATTTCTCTACTGGGCAAAAGTCTTTCAGGGGGACATGCTTCGGGCGCTCCAGGACGGCCTGGTGATCGCCGTGGTCGTCACCGCGTTGACGCTAGTGATCACGGTCCCATTGGCGTACGTGCTGGCCCGCATGCCGATCCCGCTCAAGCCCGTCATCCTCATGGTGTTCCTGCTTCCGCAGGCGTTTCCGCAGTTGCCGGTATTCGTGAATTCGATGACGTTGCTGTACCGCGTCAATTTGGGCGGGAAACTCGGGGGCGTCATTCTCATCCACATGGTCGGCGCGCTGGTGTTTGCCGTGTGGACGATGACGGCAGTCTTTAAATCGGTCCCTGAAACACTGGAGGAAGCCGCCATCAACCTGGGCGCGTCGCGCCTCAAGACATTCTGGTCCGTCTCGCTGCCGCTGGCCACGCCTGGAATCGTCGCCAGTACGCTACTGGTGTTTTTGTATTCTTTGGACGAATTCACGGGTACGCTCTTGGTCGGCAGTCCCTTCGTGCTCACGCTCCCGGTCTACATGTACCGGACGTCAGTCGGTTACGAGCTGCAGGTCGCCTCCGTT
The DNA here is from genome assembly GCA_035505475.1 of Vulcanimicrobiaceae bacterium. GTDB lineage: Bacteria > Methylomirabilota > Methylomirabilia > Methylomirabilales > 2-02-FULL-66-22 > 2-02-FULL-66-22. The sequence continues at coordinate 34,003 of DATJQT010000433.1, read as the reverse complement.
AGCGCACTGCTCTTGATGGTGCCGGGCATCGTGCTTCTCGTGATGCTGGAGCGGTACATGAAGTCTGAGTATCTCTCGATGTTTGGGCGTATCTAACAGCTCTCCGGACAAGAAGGGGCCAATGGTCGAGGTCAGAGTCGAAGAGGTCAGCAAAGCATACGGCAAGGTCGCCGCGCTGAAAGGGGTGTCCCAGCGGTTTGCCAGCGGGGCCATGACCGCGATCCTGGGACCGAGCGGCTGCGGCAAGACGACGTTGCTCCGCTGCATCGCTGGATTCTTGGCCGTTGACCTGGGCCGTATCCGCTTCGGTGTGGACGATGTGACCGAGCTGCCTCCCCAGCAGCGGGGCACCGCGATGGTGTTTCAAAATTACGCGCTCTGGCCTCATATGACGATCTTCGAAAACGTTGCGTACGGCCTGCGCTTGCAGAAAGTCGCGTCTGACGAAATCCACCGCTGCGTCCTACGCGTCTTGGAGTTGGTGGAAATCGGGAGTCTGTCCGATGTGGAGACACGCCGTCCGGGGGCGTTGAGCGGCGGCCAGCAGCAGCGCGTCGCACTCGCCCGAGCTCTCGTCGTTCAGCCGAAAGTCCTGTTGATGGACGAACCACTGTCCAATTTGGATGCCAAGGTCCGTCAACGCCTTCGGGCGGAGTTACGGCGGTTACAAAAACAAGTCGGGATCACGGCGATCTATGTCACGCATGACCAGGAAGAGGCCCTAGCACTGGCCGACACGGTCGTGCTCATGAACCAAGGGCAGATCGTGCAGACTGGTACACCTCAGGACATCTATTTGAAGCCCAGCACCGCGTTTGCCGCAGAGTTTCTGGGCGTCAGCAACCAGATCGATGGAGAGGCTGAAGCCGGGCGATTGCGTATCGCGGGGCAGCGCGTCCCGTATGCTGGATCAGAGCGCGGACCGGTCACGGTGATCTTCCGGGCCTCTGACGTGCAGATCGAGGCTGCTCCTGGTACGGAGAGAGCGGAGACGATCAGCGTATGCGGCGAATTGGAAGAAAGTCTCTTCTTGGGCGCGCATTACCGGCACTATGTCCGCCTGCCGGGGGCGGTGGTCATGGCAGACAGTGCGGACCCGAAGCCGATGGGTGCCGTGCGCATTCACGTTCCCCTGGAGAAGGTGCATCCCTATCATGCCTGAAGCGCTGCCGCGCAAAGCAATCATCCTCGACACCGATCCGGGCATCGGCATACCCGGCTCCGATGTGGACGACGGCCTCGCCATCAGCCTGGCGCTGCTCGATCCGGCCTGCGACCTGCTCGGTCTGACGATTGTCGCCGGGAACGTGACGCTTGATGACGGTGTCCCCAATACCCTGCGCCTTCTCGACATTGCCGGACGGCCTGAGGTTCCGGTCTATCCGGGCGCCCCGCGGCCGATGCTCCGCGATCCGAGCCGCATCCGTGAGTTGATGACGGGCCGCAGGCAACAGTCGGCCCAGCGGTTTTGGGACCTGCCCCCGTTGGCGCCGTCTTCTCGGGTCGCGGAAACGCGCCGTGCAGCGGAGTTCATAGCAGCCTCCGTTCGGGCGCGGCCCGGCGAAATAACCCTTGTCGCCATCGGCCCGTGTTCCAATATCGCCACTGCACTCTTGCTCGATCCGGCGGTAGCCACGTCGGTTGCAGAGATTGTGGTAATGGGTGGGGCCGTGCGAGTTTCCGGCCTGATCACGCCCGCCGTCGAATTCAATGCCGGCTACGATCCAGAAGCGCTGGCGGTGGTTCTGGCCTCGGGCGCACCCGTCACGTTGGTACCCCTGGATGTGACCACGCGCACTTGCATGCGGCCCGCAGATCTGGACCGGATCGCATCGGGTCGGACGCCGCTGCATAAATTCATAGCAGACACAAGCAAGCCATGGCTGCGCTTCGCGATGGAGGTGCGGAAACTGCCCGGATTCTGGCTCCATGATCCGCTTGCACTGGCCTATGCGATGGATCCACAGATCCTATCCCTTACGTCCATGCACATTGCCGTGGATTGCGGAGGCGAGCTGACTGCCGGGCAATTGCTTGGATATCCGGAGTCGGCCCGTTTCCTTCGGCCGGCACCCGGTCCGGTCAACGCGCACGTTGCCATGGATCTGGACGAACCCCGGTTCATGCAGCGTTTCCTCTCGATCCTTGGCTGACTCTCGAAAGGAGAATGATCATGCGCCGTATCAGTTTGATTGCCGCCGCACTGCTGTTCCTTATGGGGTTGACTCCTGCCATCCCATTCGGCGGAGCAAAATCGGCCTGGGCAGCAACGGAGCTGCAATACCTGTCCGTTGCACGGGGCGAGCCTCGGCGTCAGGCGATCTTGGCGGCGATTGTCGACTTCGAGAAGGCCAATCCTGGCGTGAAAGTGGTCCTATCGGAAATTCCCTTCGACCAGTATTTCCAAAAGGCCGCCATCGCGCTCTCTTCCGGCAGCGGCATCGACGTCTTCGACGTGGATAGCCCGTTGGTCGCATCCTATGGTCATCAGAACGCGTTGCTCACCCTGGACAAGTATTACGCCCGCGACAACGTCCAGGACTTCACCAAGGTCGAGCGGGATATTGCGACATATCAGGGGAAAATGATCTCCGCGCCGATGGGTTCGACTAGCGTGGGTCTGTTTGTGAACGTGGACCTCTTCAAGGCGGCTGGCCTGAAGGTACCCGGAACCGATCCTAAGGAACGCTTGACCTGGGATCAGGTGGTCGATTTGGCACGGAAGGTTCAAGTGGACAAGAGCGGGAACAAGATTGCGGATACGTGGGGCTTCGCCATCCAGCAGTATGACCGGCCGTATATGACGCTTCCGTTGATCGAATCGAATGGGGCAAGCGCGATCGCGCCGGACGGGACGACCGTGGATGGATATCTCAACAGTGCGGCAGCCATTGAGGCGGCTCGTTGGTACGGAGACACGTTCAACAAGTTCAAGATTTCGCCGCGCGAGCAGGTGCCGAACCTGTTCTACACGGGCAAACTCGCCATGTACCTGGCACCCTCGTACGAGGCCAACACCCTGAAGAGCCAATATCCCAACGTGAACTGGATCGTGGCCCCGCACCCGTATTTCAAGAAGGCGGTCACGCCGACCGGCGCATGGCATGTCGGAGTATTTGCCGGGACCAAGCAGCCCGATTTGGCGGTCGCCCTCCTGAAAGCCTATACCGACCCGGAGGCGGCCAAGCGTAATTACAAGATCATGAATTACATGCCCGTCCGCGAGTCCACGTTCAAGGCTTTCCCTGAGACGTTCGACGTCATGCCTAACAAGTTGTTCTACTGGGAGATCGTGAACACCGCGGTCCCGCGCCCACGCACCCCGGCCTACCGCGAGTACGAGGACCTGCTCCGACAGGCCTTTGCCAACATTCGGCAAGGGGCCGATGCCGCGCAGGAGATGAAAGCGGCGACCGAAAAGATCAACGCGCAAATTCGCCGGTACAAGTAAGCATCGGTTCCGTGACTCGCCGCACCCGACATCTGGTTCCGTACCTCTTCATTGCGCCCGCCATGGTGGGGTTGGGCCTCTTCAAGCTCTACCCCATCATGGAGGGGCTGCGCCTGTCTTTTTATGACGTCCGGCCGATTGCACGAACCCAAGTATTTATAGGGCTGGCAAACTTCATCGAATTGGTTCAAGACCCCGTGATCGTCAAGGCGGCCTTGAACACGGTGTTATTCAACGCAATTGTCACGCCCCTGCAGGTGATTCTTGCGCTCGGGTTGGCCGTGCTCGTCAACCGGCAGGGAAGAGCGGTGCGGGTATTTCGGTCGGTGTTCTTCATGCCGGCCGTCATCTCGCTCGTGGTCGCCTCGATCATCTGGAAGCTGCTGTACGCGCCGGACAACGGCGTCCTCAACGGCGTGCTGATCGCGGTGGGTCTCCCGGCACAAACCTTCCTGACAAGCCAGTCCCAGGCCATGCCGTCTCTGATCGGCATGGTCGTCTGGAAGGGTGTCGGGTATTGGATGGTGATCCTGCTAGCCGGGCTGAAAGATATTCCTGAAAGCGTGCAGGAGGCGGCAATCGTGGACGGCGCCAGTCCAGGACGACGATTTTTCGCCGTGACGCTCCCATTACTTTCGCCGACCTTGCTCTTCGTGGTCGTGGCCGACACGGTGATCAATTTTCTGCTGTTTGTTCCCGTGTACGTCATGACCCAGGGAGGCCCTTCGAACGCTACCAGTCTGCTCATGTTCGAGGTGTACCGCAACGCGTTCGTGTACACACGATTCGGATACGCAGCGGCGGTCTCGACGGCGCTGCTCTTCGTGATTGCCATCGCGGTCAGCCTGCAGATGCGTTTTCTCCGGGTCGAATTCGAGTACTGAGCCATGGAACCCATTCGCCGCACGCCCGATTTCGGTCATACGATGCGCCGCAGCCTATTCTACGCGGCGCTCGTGCTCATTGCGCTGGTCTCTGTGGTGCCGCTGCTCTGGGCGCTGACGTCATCGCTGCGGCCTGATGATGAAATCTTCCGCTACACGACGCGGCTGTCCTGGAAGACCCTCCTGCCGATCGGAGGGACGATCCACAATTTCCGGGAGATTCTCTTCGAAGATCGGTTTGCGCGTTTCTTCGGCAACAGCCTCTTGGTCGCGGGCGCGACGATCCTTCTGGGCTTGCTAGTCAACTCACTGGCCGCATTCGGGTTCGCGCGGTTTACGTTTCCGGGACAGCGTGTGCTGTTTGGGTTCGTGCTCGTCACCTTCATGGTGCCGTTCGAGGTCATCGTGCTGCCGCTCTATCTTGTCGTGCGCTCGCTGGGCTGGCTGGATACGTATCGGGCGTTGATCATCCCTGCCGTCCCCGATGCGTTCTCGATCTTTCTGATCCGGCAGTTCATGGCGAAGCTGCCCAGAGACATGTTTGAGGCGGGGCGCGTGGACGGTGCGAGCTGGTGGGATCTGTATTGGCGCGTTGCACTCCCGAACGTGAAGCCGGCGCTGATCACTGCCAGCCTCTTACTATTCCTTCGCCAGTGGGACGCGTTCTTCTGGCCATTGGTGGCGACCTCTTCGCTCGAACTGACCGTCATCCAGGTTGCGCTCACAAAGTACATGACCGAGTTCGTCACCTACTGGGGAAGGCTTCTCGCCGGTTCGATGCTCGCCACGCTGCCGATTGTTGCCGCGTTCTTTCTTCTGCAGAGATATTTCGTCCAGAGCGTGACGTCCAGTGGCATCAAAGGGTAAGGTTCCCGCCGAGCTCCTCGAAACCGATTGACACGTCTGTCTGCGCCGACTAGGGTACCGCCGTGATTCGCCATGGCATCGGCCAGAATCCCAAGACCGCACCCCCGCACGAGATCGTGCGGGTCGGCCGCTTTTGGCCTGCCGTCGCGATTCTGGCGACGCCGGTTCTGCTGGGAGCCGGCGTCTTCTTGCGTCGCTACCGCGGAACGGACCGCACCGCACTGGCCTTGGCCGTGCTCGTCGGGATCGGTCTGGCCTTGCTCTGTGGGTTGGCCTGGTTTCAGGCATTCTGGGGCGGGCGCGAGGTCAGCCGGACTCAGCTGCGCTGGGCTGGATTTCGGATCGGTGGAATCGCCGGCCTCGCCGCCGGTCCGATCGCGGTGGGATTACTCGGGGTTCGATGGGCCATTGACCAGCTGGGCGGGCCGGTTGGCGAGCAGTTTCTCCCCGCGCTGATGAAGGCGCTCGGCGCGCTCATGCTGGAACTCCTGAGCGGATTGCCCGTGTTTGCGGTCTTGAGTATGCTGCTCGGTGCCTTGGCGGGTTGGGGTGTGGCAGAGGTCATCGCGGCGTGCTGCCCGCGCCACTGGCCGTTGATGAAGCCTCGAGAGTAGGCGAGTCCCGGTATGCTCCCATTTGAACGCGGCATCACGGCGCGGCTTCGGTCGGGATCCTGCGCATGCGGCAGTCGCCGACCATTTGCAAGCTGTTGTATGCGCTGGCATGCTGGGCTGGAACGCGTGCTCGCGCGGCTCGCTGCGTTTGCCGAGCAGCCGGAGATTCGCGTCATTCAACAGCGGGCCGCCGCAGAATTCGGCGCACACGCTGAGGACTCGCCTGCCTTCTGGGAATGGTGTCTCTGCGACTACGAAGCCGCGGAATTGCGTGGGTCCGTGCTGGGTTGGTATGCGGACCTTGCAACCGATCTATCTCTTGAAGAGCAGACAGCTCTCGCGGCGGCTCTCTTGACCCCGCTACGCCCTTACGAGGTGCTAGAGGCCCCGGCTTCCGCGGTGCTGGTCGTCAAAGACCTGCTGTCCGGATCGGAGCTGAGTGTAGGGCCGCTGGGCATTCCAGGCGGAATAATTCGGTCGGATGTCGTTGTCGCGCGCCCCGTCTCGATCGGGCAGCTCAGGCGTCCATTGGTCTGCTGGCTCACGTTTCCGCCGGGGACGCACACGGATTTGCTGGCATACATCCGCGGCGCATATCAGATGCTGCACACGGGCCGCCATCTGGCACTCGAAGATTTCGCCGACGGCAACGCAACCCTCTATCATGCGTTCGGCTCCGAACAGGGGCGGGGGGCGCGGATCCTGCCGACCGCGCGGATGGAGCCGTGGGCGCCCGCATCGCTGATGTATCGGTGCACCGCCGCAGCGCGCATTCAAGCGGCCCTGGACCGCCAACCCGCACTCGAGCGATCGCACGATCCCGGTGCGGAGGGGCGTGTGTATCATTGGGACGGCCCAGCGGGATCCATGGGCGGCACTATCGTGCTCAACGATGACACACTTACCGCCTCCGCAGACACGCGGACGGATCGTGCTCGTATTCGGGACCTTCTCGAGACGTGCCTGAGGGGCATGACCGACTTCGTCGCAGAACGACCCGTGGCAGGCGGTCCGCCCAGCCCTGCGCGGATATCACCACCCGCCGGCCATCTATTCTTGGAGCGGGTGCTCACGACCTGGCCGGACCGGGTCGCGCCGGAATTGAATGGCCAAACGCCTCGCGAAGCGTGCGCTACCCAGCGAGGGCAAGAGGCCGTTGTCCGTCTGCTCCTGAATTTGGAGCGCGACCTCGCCCGCCAGAAGCGTCTGGGGCGGGCGTGGGCGGATGCGGGCGACCTATGGGAGCGGCTAGGCCTGACACGCCCGCCGATCCTGCGCAACCAGCAATCACCCCCCCGTCCAGTCGTGCCGCCGCGCCTTGCGAGGCGAAGCGGGCCACAACGGCGGGGAAAACCGAAACCTCGATCGTAAACGGAGGAACCTGTATGCAACCCGACCAGCAGTCCACATTTGCAGGCCAGGTCGCCACGGCACTGGACAAGATACGTCCGGCGCTTCAGGCCGACGGGGGCGATATCGAATTGCTCGCCGTGGAGGGAGTCGATGCGCGCATTCGGCTCAAAGGGGCCTGCCACGGCTGAGCAGGCGCACAGATGACACTCCGGTCCGGAGTGGAGCGATTCCTCCAGCACGAGGTCCCGGGTTTTGGCCAGATAATCGACGACACGTTCGGAGACGCGCGACGTTAAAGCCTGAGGTCCGGCCTCTGCGGGCCTTTGTTTGCTCGAACGCGCCTTTGCCTGTTTTCGCCCCGCACACGCACTTTTTTCTTTCCCCAAAGGGGGGTTGCTTCGTATAGTAGTGGTGCTGTCATGCTTGTTTCTCACGACACCCGCGCGTGCACACGCGCAGCAGAGGAGGACACCGTCAATGTCGTTGATGATTTCCGAAGAGTGCAGCAGTTGTGGAGCGTGCGAGCCGGAGTGTCCCAATCAGGCCATCAGCGAAGGGGAGGATCACTACAAGATCAACCCCGACCTGTGCACCGAGTGCGTCGGCTTCTTCGCCGAGCCCCAGTGCACGAGCGCCTGTCCGACCGATAGCATCGTTCCGGATCCGGATCGTAAGGAAAGCAAAGAGGCGCTGCTGGCGAAGTTCAAGCAGATCCATCCTGACAAGGAGCCTGTGCTGGGCTAAGCTCGATCGCGCGTTTCACCCCGACGGGGCCAGAGTGCTCGGCATTCATGGCCCCGTTGTTTTTTTGGGGGATCGGTGGTGCGCGGAACGCTCGTGAACGCCGCGGCGGTGCTGGTCGGCAGTGGAATCGGGTTGCTGGCCGGTGCTCGTTTGCCGGAACGGTTGCAGCGAATTATCACGACGGGACTTGGCCTCGCCACGCTCCTGATCGGCCTTCAGATGGCATTCAAAGTCGAGAATCTGTTGGTCGTCATCGCCAGCTTGGTGGTTGGAGGCGTGTGCGGAGAGCTGGTGAATATCGAGGGGGGACTCGAGCGGGCTGGCGCCCGCCTGCAGGACCTGGCGCGGTCGCAGTCCAGTACCTTCGTGACCGGATTCGTGACGGCGAGCCTGGTCTTTTGCGTCGGGCCGATGACGATCGTGGGGGCGATTCAAGAGGGGACGGGAGGCAGCGCCACGCTCCTCTACACCAAATCGCTGCTGGACGGAGCGGCCGCCGTCGCGTTTGCCTCTAGCCTTGGCGTTGGAGTCAGTTTCGCCGCATTGACCGTGCTCGTCTATCAAGGTCTGCTGACCCTGCTCGGGCGCGAGCTGGCGTTTCTCCTGCGGCCAGAAGTGCTGAATGAGCTGACCGCCACCGGTGGGTTGCTGATCGTGGCGATCGGTCTGCGGCTGCTGGATATCAAACGGCTCCCCGTGGCGAATCTTTTGCCTGCGCTGGTCGTGGCCGTCCTCTTGACCGCGGCGCGCCTTCAGCTGGGTTGGTAGCATGCGCAAGCTGCCGATCGCACTTGCGGTGCTTGGCCACACGGTCGTGGACTCCACGCAGAATCTCTTGCCCGTCGTGATGCCGCTTCTGGTCGATCATTTCCGATTAAACTACGCGCAGGTCGGCATCGCGGCTGCGCTGCTCAACCTGTCTTCGTCCGTCATCCAGCCGATCTTTGGCTGGGTTTCGGACCGTTGCCCGATGCGCTGGTTCATTCCCGCTGGAATTCTCGTCACCGGACTGTTTATGAGTGCCATTGGACTCGTGCCGAGTTATAGCATGCTGTTGGTGCTCATCGCGTGTACCGGGCTTGGCACCGCGGCATTTCATCCGGCCGCCTCGATGGCCGTGGCGCAGGCGTCGGGGAATCAGCGCGGCTTCGGTATGTCGTTCTTTTCGGCGGGGGGGAACCTTGGATTCGCCATCGGACCAGTCACGGCGGCATGGTTGCTCACCCGGTTCGGGCTCCATGGGACCTTGTTCTTATTTGTCCCGTGCTGCCTGATGGCCGCGGCCACGTTCTGGTGGCGAAGCGCGTTGGTTGAGACCGAAAGGGCCAGCAAGACCGAAGGAGACTCCGCACGCGCTACACGCATCCCATGGGGTCCGCTCAACATCTTGTGCGCCTACATTACCTTGCGCTCCTGGACCTATTCCGGCTTCCTGGTATTCTTGCCCCTGCTCCTGCATGAGCAGGGGGTTTCGCTCGTCCAGGCAGGCCGGGCCCTGTTCGTCTTTCTCTTCTTCGGCGCGATCGGCGGCATGCTTGGAGGCTATTTGTCCGATCGCATCGGGCGTCAGCAGGTCATGGCGGTTTCCCTGCTGGCATTCCCATTTTTGATGAGTGCCGCGATCCTTCTGTCTGGTCCGGGGAAGTTCGTTTGTCTCGCCTTGGCGGGTGCCGCTCTATTAGCATCGTTTTCCGTCACGGTCGTCTTTGCTCAAGACTTGATGCCGGGGAAGCTGGGACTGGCGTCAGGGCTCACCTTGGGCCTGGGCTTTGGGACCGGAGGCCTCGGAGTAGGAATTTCCGGATTTCTGGCCGACGCCTTGGGGCTCTGGATGAGCTTGTGGCTGTTGATACTCCTGCCTGGCATTGGCGGCCTTCTGGCCCTCGGTCTCAGATCTCGCCGCAGATAGTCTTCTCAAATCGAAGCGCCGCTCCTAGCCCGCATTTCTACTTTTCAATATTGCTCCATCTGTCAATCTAATGCATAATCAACAGATGTTGACATCTGATCACGCTTTTTGCCATGTTGATCATGGCCAAGGTTGCCATTGGTAGTTTTTGGAATGAATGAAATAAAAATTCAGATAGTTAGCTCTTATTTATGACTTTTTTGTTGACATGGAATTTTGAATTGATGTATAAAGTTCAACGAATGGTGACTAATGATGCTCGACAGACTCTTCTCATCCAAGACCCGCGTCGAAATCCTGCGCCTATTCTTTTCGAATCAAGAAACTCGGTACTACGTTCGTCAAATTGCTCGCGAACTGCATCGCGATATCTCCGGAATCAAGAGAGAACTGGACAACCTGGACAAGGCCGGTCTTCTCAGCAGCGAGAAGATTGGAAACCTCCGTTACTACTCCTTGAACCGGGGCGCGGCGATCTACCCGGAGCTGAAGTCAATCATTGCGAAGACGGTCGGATTGCAGGGTGCTCTCGCAGGGGCGCTGTCTGGTTTGAATGGGCTGCGGCAGACGTGGATGTACTCGAACAATTCGCACCCGCCAGGCGAAGGCCCCGGGCCCATTCTGATGCTCATCGTGGGGCGCGTTGATTTGGCTGAACTGAACGAGGTTGTGACGCGGCTGGAAACAGCAATGGGGCGTGAAATCAATTACACCGTGTTTGATGAAAACGAGTTTCGGCGACGACGAGCAGAAGACGATCCATTTGTGACCGATGTTCTGGATGGGAGAAATATTCTGCTCATCGGGCGCGACGATGCCGTATGAGGAATTGCGGGAAAAGGGACTCGTCGAGGATGTCAAACCGAATCTTGTGGCTATCAATCAACTCCTCAACCGGGCCCTCAAGGATCTCGCGACGGCGCGTGCCAATGGCAGCATTGATCGCGAATGGGCGTACGCGATTGCATATCAAGGCATGCTGCGCGCCGCCAAGGGAATGGTCGCAGCCGAGGGCCTGCGGCCTCGCGGGCGTGATCAGCAACGCACGGTGGTTATGCTTGCCGGGGAGATCATGGGAGAGGACGCGCGGCCGATGGTGAACGCGTTCGACAGGATGCGCCGGCGATTTCAAGCGATTTTCGAGGACGCGGGACAGCCCGTGTCGCGCTACGAATCAGAAGGTGCCATTAAGGACGCGCAGCGGTTTATCGAGCGCACGGTCGAGTGGACGCGAACCAAAAATCCTCAACTGAGTGTCCCGTAGTCTAATCAGGGGACGTGAAGGGAGGTGATGTTCGTGGCGACGAAGAAAAAGGCTCCGGCGAAGAAGGCTGCTGCCAAGAAAAAGAAGTAAGGAACTGGCCTGCAGTGAATGTTCGAATGCCTGAACCCGAAGGGAGGTGAGATCTGTGGCGACGAAGAAAAAGGCTCCGGCGAAGAAAAAGGCTGTTGCCAAGAAAAAGAAGTAAGGAACTTTCCAATTGATTGACGCTGGGGGCGGCACCCCCCAGCGGGACTTATACAATAATCATATTCATTAATGATCGTCAATGAGAGTTTGATTATTTATTTTTGTCATTTATTAATAGATACTTACGATCAATAAGTGATGTAGAATATGAGTTTATATATGGCTTGAGGCGGCTCTTTATGTGGTAAATTCTCAGTGGAGCAGTGGATGCGATGAAAGCCCACAGGGTATGCTCCTGTGGGCTTTCGTTTTGATCGGGCGTCGAAGCATTAGAAATCCGTTAGTGCCATTCATCGATGTGATGTGAGGTCGTCGCATGGACCAGTACAAGAATTTCCTGGGCGGTCGTTGGGCCGACGCCTTGGGCGGTGTGACCTTTGAAGATCTGAATCCTGCAAACCGATCGGAAGTTCTCGGCGTGTTTCCCCGTTCAGATCATCGAGATGTCGATCGGGCAGTCGAGACCGCGAAAGCATACGCGCCGACGTGGAGCGCCGTACCCGTCGAGCGGCGAGCCGTCCTGCTTGACCGCGCGGCCGTCATGCTGCATGAACAACGCGAAGAAGTGGCGCGACTTCTCACCCGAGACACGGGTAAGTTGCTCGCGGAATCGGACGTGGAATTGGACGATGCCATCGCGCTGCTGCATGCGATTGCAACAGATGGCCGGCAACTCACGGGATCTCTGTCTGGCAGCCTCAGCCAGGGCCTCCGATGTTCGATGCCGATGCCTCGCGGCGTCGGCGGGGTGATCACCGATTGGTCCTTTTCGCTGGCCGGGGCGCTGTCGCGCATCGCCGCATTGCTGGTCACGGGAAACACGGTGGTGTTCAAACCGGCAGAGGAGGCGCCGTTGGTTGCGACGCGCCTTCTCGACATCCTCCTGAACGCGGGGGTGGCGCCCGAGGCGATTAGCTTGGTGCATGGTCAAAGTGAAGAGGCGGGCGCGCCCTTAGTTCGTCAGCCGGACGTCGACGTAATCTCCTTTGCAGGCTCGGCAGACGAGGCGCGGGAGGTCTCGATCGCGTGTGCCGCCGAACGGCGATCGTTTTGGGCGGACATCGGCGAGCGGTTCGCGGCGATCGTGCTGGACGATGCAGATCTCGACCGCGCCGTTCCGGTGTTGGTGCGAGCTGCGACCTGTTGTGCGGGACAGCGCTGGCGTGGGCCGACCTGGATCCTGACCCAACGGAAGATCAGCAAGGACATGACGGAGCAATTGATCAAGCGACTTGAGGCGCTTCGCCTGGGCGATGGACTGCTCGCCGAAACAGAGGTCGGTCCGCTTATCAATGATGGTGCTGTCAAGCGGCTCCATGGATATACGCGCTTGGCGACCAAAGAAGGTGCGCGTCTCCATGCGGGCGGCGAGGCATTTCGTGAAGGCGATTCGCGCCGGGGTTTTTTTTATCTCCCGACGTTATTTGGCGATGTCATCCCCAAGATGCGGGTCATCCGGCAGGAGTCGGCGGTCGGGCTGCTCATGCTGCTCACGTCCTTTGCAAGCCTGGAGGACGCGCTGGCGCACCTGAACGGTATCCGCACACCCCGGACCGCCGTGGCCTTCACCCGGAGCCCGGAGCGGATCCAGCGCACGATGGAAGGAATGCGTCACGGCCGGCTGTTCATCAATCCCACCGACGAGAGCCCGGATGCCCGCCCCTGGGCCCGTTTTGCAGAGCGCTTCTGGGCCAGCACGCCGGTGGCGGAATTAGCCGAGTGGAAGCACCTCAGCGTGGGTCCCGTCAGTGCCGCCTCGGCTGGTGCTGAAACGCGGTAAGCATTCAAAAATCTGATGTCTTAGTTCCTCAATGTCGCTATCCGAGCCGGGGATTTCCTTTACAGTCCGTAATCCGATGTGTTATAGCAATGTCGCCATGAATCGGACATCCGCGCAGCGCCTCCTCATTTTGTGGACCGCCTTCGCTGTCCTCTTGCCAGTCATGCCTGTGGCGCGCGTGCCGTGGGCTGCGGCCTCGGCGGGCGCTGGCATCCCGGGCCCGGAAGTGCGCCTCCAAGACGTTCACATGCTCGAAACGCGGGATGGGGTAACGCTCTGGGAGGTACGGGCCGACCAAGTCGAAGTGAACGAGCAGGAAGGTGTGACGGTCTTAACGCGCGCAGTGCGGCCGATTTCGATAGTGTTTTTTTCGAGCAGGGGACGGGTGACGTGCCAGGCAAACCGAGCCACGCTCGATCAGCGGACCAAGGATGTGGTCATGGGTGGGGCCATCGTGGCGCGGTCCGATCAGGGGGTGGAACTGCAAGCGGAATCTCTCAAATGGATTGCCGCCTCGCGGCGCCTGCGGAGTGATGATTCGGTGACGATCACGCGCGGTGGGCTGGTCAGCCGCGGGAAAGGCCTGGAGGCCGAACCCGACTTGGAGCGCGTGCGCATCTTACAGAACACGACCTCGCAAATCGCTCCGGTCGCAGCGTCGCAAGCGCGACAGGGCCGACCGTGATGCGCTGGCCGGGGATGCTTGTGGCCGCAACCCTTGCGCTCTTGGGTGCGCTCCCCGCCCGGGCGGCGGACGAAAAGAGCGCGGTCACCATTTCGGCCGATTCGCTCGAGGTGAATCAAAAGACGCGCACGGCAGTCTACCGCGGCAACGTGGCTGCCAACGACCGCGCCCGGGGGGTCATCATCCTCGCCAATCAGATGGAGTTCTTCTTCGACGAGAAAATGCAAGATATCGACCGGGCGCTGGCCTCCGGCAACGTGCGCCTGAGCTATGGCGAGCGGCGGGGCGTCGCCGAGCGGGCGGAATATTTCCCGCAGGAATCGCGCGCCGTCCTGATCGGCCATCCGAAGGTGTGGCAGGACAACGACGTCGTTACCGGATGTCGGATCACACTCTACCTCCGGGAAGACCGCAGCCGGGTGGACGGGTGTGAAGGCGAGCGGGTCAACGCGATCCTCTATCCCAAACGCGGCGAAGAGGCCCCTCCCGCCGCCCCGCGCCGCTGAGGATGACCGGGTGACGAGCGGGAATTCCAGGCGGACGCTCCGGACCGAGGAGCTTGTCAAGGCCTATAAGCAGCGGGTGGTCGTCTCGAAGCTCGATTTGGCGCTGGCCGCCGGCGAGGTCGTCGGCCTGCTCGGTCCGAATGGCGCCGGAAAGACCACGGCGTTTTATCTGATCCTCGGCCTGACGCGACCCGACGGTGGCCGGGTCCTGCTCAACGACGAAGATATCAGTTTTTTGCCCGTGCATCAGCGCGCCCGCCGCGGCATCGGTTTCCTCCCACAAGAGCCGTCCGTCTTCCGCAAGCTCACCGTCGCCGAGAATCTCCTGGCCGTGCTGGAGGCCCGCGCCGTCCAGGCGGGCGAGCGCGCCGACCGGACGCATGCCCTGCTGTCGGATCTCAACATCGCCCACTTGGCGCGCAGCCGGGCGTACACGCTGTCCGGCGGCGAACGGCGCCGGGTGGAGATCGCCCGCTGCTTGGCGACCGACCCCGCGTTCATCCTCTTGGACGAGCCGTTCGCCGGGATCGACCCGATTGCTGTCTATGACATCCAGGGCATCATCGGGCAGCTCAAAGATCGCGGCATCGGCGTGCTGATCACCGACCACAACGTGCGGGAGACCTTGCAGATCGTCGATCGAGCCTATATCATTCACGCGGGGAAAGTGTTGGTCTCCGGCACTGCCACCGAGCTTGCCTCAGACGAACAGGCCCGCCAAATCTACCTTGGGGAGCGCTTCTCGCTGTAAAGGAAGGATCGTAGGGTTCCATGGCGTTCGATACCCGGCTCCGGATGCTGCAAACCCAGCGCATGATCATGACGCCGATGCTGCAGCAGGCGATCAGCCTTCTGCAGCTCTCGCGCTTGGAGTTGGTGCAGGAAGTCCGCGAACAGATGGAACAAAATCCGCTCCTCGAGGAAGCCGAAGAGCCGAGTCTCTCGCAGGAGCAAGAGGCACCCGAGCCCGAGCGCGACGCCGAGGCCGAGGAGAAGGCGGACCGCATCGAGGAATTCGATTGGGACAACTACCTGCAGGACGCCTCCGATTACCGCCCGCAAGTCCCGCGCGAGGAGATCGAACGCTTCGACGCCGAGCTGAACCTGACACGGCCGCGCTCGCTGGTGGATCACTTGCTCTTCCAGCTGCATCTCAGCACCTCCGATCCCGAACTGCTGCGCCTGTCCACCCTCCTCATCGGGAACCTGGACGAGGCGGGGTACCTCAAAGAGCCGCTCGAGAATCTGGCGGGAGCGGCCGGGACGACGGGAGAGCGCCTCGAGGCTGCGCTTGCCTTGGTGCAGACGTTCGAGCCAACGGGCGTCGGCGCGCGCGACCTGCGCGAATGCCTGCTCCTGCAGATGGATGCCCGCACCGATCTCCATCCCCTGGCCAAGGTGCTGGTTGCGGATCACCTCGGAGATCTGGAGCGGCGGAACTGGGAGCGCCTGGCGGGCCAGCTCAACGTGCCGGTGAAAGACGTTCAAGCGGCCATGGAATCGATCGGCACGCTGGAGCCCAAGCCGGGCCGGACGTTCGGCACCGAAGATCCGCGCTACATCACACCTGACGTATATATCGTCAAGGTGGACGCCGAGTTTCTGGTCCTGCTCAACGACGACGGGTTGCCGCGTCTGCGCGTGAGCCCTTATTACCGGACGCTGTTGGCCAACAAGCAGGAGAATGCCAAGGACGTGCGGGAATACATCGAGGGCCGCATGCGCTCCGCCCTCTGGCTCATCCGCAGTATCGAGCAGCGGCAACGAACGCTTTTCAAGGTCGCCAGCAGCCTGGTCAAATTCCAGCGGCAGTTCCTCGAGCGGGGGATCACGGCGCTGCGGCCGTTAACCCTGAAAGAGGTCGCGGAAGACATCGGCATGCACGAGTCCACCGTCAGCCGCGTCACCACCAACAAATACGTGCAGACCCCCCAAGGCCTGTTCGAGCTGAAGTACTTTTTCCATCGCGGCGTGCCTGGCACACAGGGCGATACGATTTCCTCGCTCAAGGTCAAGGATCTGATTTACAAGCTGCTGACCGTCGAGGATAGCGGCCGGCCGATGTCCGATCAGCGCATCGTCGAGCTTTTGCGGCGCGAGCACGGGATCGAGATCGCCCGGCGCACGGTGGCGAAATACCGGAGTCAACTCAAGATTCCTGCATCCAGTCGGCGGAAGCGGTACTAGGCCGCGCAGGGCGCCGACGGCTCGTGCCCTTCGTTTCACGGGCGCACCTGACATGCCGCCAGGGGCCGCGGGCGCTGCGCAGGAGGTGGACCACATGCAACTTTCCGTGAAGGGAAAAAACCTGGAAATAACCGAGGCGATCCGGTCCTATGCCGAAGAGAAGATCGGCCGCATGGAGCGCTACCTCGACCACATCGTCTCGGGCACGATCTCTCTCGGCGTCGAGAAGCGCCGGCAGCACGTCGAGGTCACGCTCCGGGTGCGCGACCTGACGATCCGGGCCGAAGAAAGCACCGACGATCTCTACACCTCGATCGATCTCGTTGCCGAGAAGCTCGAGCGCCAAATCCTCCGCTACAAGGAGCGAATCTCGACGCATGCCGGCCGGAGTGGCGGGCGCGAAGAGGCGGAAGCTCCCGCCACGGCAGAGGAGCCCCGCGTGGTGAAGACCAAGCAATTTGCCTTGAAGCCGGCCGAGGTGGACGATGCCATCATGCAGATGAATCTGCTAGGCCATAATTTCTACGTCTTCCGGAACGCGCGGACCGAGGAGGTCAACGTCGTGTACCGCCGGCGGGACGGCCATTACGGATTGATCGAGCCGGGCGCCTGAGGTGCCGGGTTCTGAGGCGCCCGCCGAGTCGAGTCTGCACGGCGTCCTCATCGACGTGTATGGCGTCGGCATCCTGCTGCTGGGGGACAGCGGCACCGGCAAGAGTGAGTGCGCGCTGGACCTAATCAGCCGCGGGCACCGCCTGGTCGCCGACGACGTCGTGGAACTGTGGCGCGACGGGGCCGACATCGTGAACGGACGCGGGCCCGCGCGCATCCGCCATCACATGGAGATCCGGGGTCTCGGGATCATCAATATCCGGGATCTGTTCGGGGTGACGGCCACCCGCGACCGCAAGCGAATCGACTTGGTGATCCGTTTGGAAGTCTGGCAGGCGGATGGGGATTATGATCGGCTCGGCCTCGATGAGCGGAGCTGGCCCCTGTTGGGGATCGACCTTCCGCTCCTGCGGTTTCCAGTCTCGGCGGGGCGGAGCATGGCGATCCTGGTCGAGGTGGCGGCACGGAATCATCTGCTCAAGCGCCTGGGCATTCATTCGGCGCGGGCGCTGACGGGCGGGGCGGGAGCCGCGGAGGCGGCCGAGGCAGAGTAACGGGTAGCGGCTATGGGCGGACTCGATTTTATCGTCGTGACCGGGCTCTCCGGTGCTGGCAAGAGCGCGGCCAGCCGCTGCCTGGAGGACTTGGGGTTTTTTTGCATCGATAACCTGCCCGCCGCCTTGATCCCAAAAGTGGCCGAGCTGTGTGCGCAATCCGAGAAGCGGATCGAGCGGGTGGCGCTCGTGATCGACGCCCGTGAAGGCCGCTTCTTGGACGACCTGTTCGCAATGCTCTCCGATCTGACCCGTGAAGGCCATCAGGTCCGGGTCGTCTTCCTGGACGCCAGCGACGAGGTGCTCTTGCGGCGCTTCAGCGAGACCCGGCGCCCGCATCCGCTCGCCCAAGGCGGCTCTGCCCTCGACGGCATCCAGGCGGAGCGGGAGCGGCTCGCGCATCTCAAGGCCCGTGCGGATCTCGTGATCGACACTTCGAGCTTCACCGTCCACGAATTTCGCAAGCTCCTCGCCACCGCGTTCCTGGACCTGCCGCCGGCACCGCGCATGGCGCTCGCGCTGCTCTCGTTCGGATACCGCTACGGCCTCCCGGTCGATGCGGATCTCGTCTTCGACGCGCGCTGCTTGCCCAACCCGCATTTCGTCGAGGCGCTGCGCCCGCTCACCGGCCGGACTTCCGGTGTGATCGAGTACGTGCTGGGTGCGGCCCAGTCGCAGGCCTTCCTCGAACAGGTGCAGGGGTTTCTGAATTTCGCGTTGCCCCTCTACGTGCACGAGGGGAAAGCCTATCTTACCCTGGCGGTCGGCTGTACCGGCGGACGGCATCGGTCCGTGGTGCTCGTGGAGGAGCTCGCGCGGCGGCTGCGCGAAGCCGGCCACGAGGTGTCCGCCCGCCATCGCGATGTGGAGCGAACCGAGCCATGATCGGAGTCCTGATCGTCACCCATGGAGAGTTGGGGGCCGAACTGCTGCGCACGGCGCAAGAGATCGTGGGCGAGGTCCCCCGTGTCGAAGCGGTCTCGATCGAAGCCGCCAACCAGACCGAGGCGGCGCGCAAAACGATTGAAGCGGCATTTGAGCGTATCGACGAGGGGCAGGGACTGCTGATCCTCACCGATCTGTTCGGCGGGACGCCGTCGAATCTGGTCCTCTCGTATCTGGAGGCCGGGCGGGTCGAGGTGGTCACCGGCGTGAATCTTCCGATGCTCATGAAGCTGCCCTCGCTCCGCGAGGAGCGCGACCTGCGTACTCTCGCGGATAATCTGGCCAAGTATGGGCAGCGCAATATCTTGGTGGCGAGCGAATTCCTGGCTAAACAGGGGAAGCCTGCGTCGCCCACCCGATGATCCCGCCCACGTCGAGGCCGGCGATGAATCCTGTCCAAAATGGGGGGGTTGATCATTGGCCCAGCGGCCCCCGCCCACCGGTCCGGGCCTGAATGGGGACGCCGGTGGTTGTCTGCGACGTGACCATCCGCAACCGCCTGGGCCTCCATGCCCGCGCGTCGGCGCAATTCGTCAAGACGGCCAGCCGCTTCGCGGCAGAGATTACCGTCGATACCGGCTCCCAATCCGTGAACGGCAAGAGCATCATGGGCCTGCTGCTGTTGGCGGCCCCGCAGGGGCGTACGCTGACGTTGCGCGCGGTGGGCGAGGACGCCGCCGCGGCGGTGCAGGCGTTGGCCGAGTTGATCGAACGCCGATTCGGCGAACCCGAATGACCGACAAGGAGCACAGCATGAGACCGACAGGGGAACGGGCGAATGCGGCTCGGATCTGGCTGGCAGTGTGGGGAGCACTGCTTGGGCTGCTGATCTGGGCGCCGGCTGCCTGGGCAGGGTCGGCGTCGCCGAAACCCGGCGGCATCCTGTCCGCCACCCAAAGCGATCCGCCGCCCAGCCTCAGCATTCACGAGGAAGGCACCGTGGCCACCGTCTGGCCGATGATGCCCTGCTACAATAATCTCGTCCTCTTCGACCCTCTCAAGCGGGCCGAGAATGAACAGACACTGATTGGCGAGCTGGCCGAATCGTGGCGCTGGGACGACGGGGGGAAGGCCCTGACCTTTCGGTTGCGCAAGGGTGTCAAGTGGCACGATGGACAACTCTTCAGCGCGCAGGACGTGAAATACACGTTTGACGTCGTCCGGGAGGCGCCCGGCGCGCCGGCTAAGCTGCGCGTCAATCCGCGCAAGCTCTGGTACGAGAATATCGCGGCCATCGAGACGCCCGATCCAGGCACCGTCGTCTTCCGGCTCTCCCGTCCGCAACCCTCGTTGCTACTGATGCTGGCAGCGGGCTACTCGCCGATCTATCCGGCCCACGTGCCGCTGGCCGAATTGCGCACGAAATGCGTGGGGACCGGCCCGTTCAAGCTCAAGGAGTACCGCCTCGGTGAGTATATCGACCTGGTCAAGAATCCCGACTACATGATCAAGGGGCGGCCGTATCTCGACGGGATCCGCTACGTCATCATCAAAGAACGGAGCACGCGCTACGCGGCGCTGCAAGCGGGACGCCTCGACATTTCGTACCCGCTCGAGCTGGCGAAGACCATCGCGCAGGGCGTGAAACAGGCGGTGCCGCAGATCGTCCTGATCGAGAGCAGCACGAATCTGAACGACAATCTGCTTTTGAATTTCAAACGGCCCATCTTTGCGGATGCGCGAGTGCGGCGCGCGATCAATTTGGCGATTGATCGCAAGGGCTACGTACAGGCCGGCCGGCAGGGCGGCGCAACCGTGGGCGGGGTGATGCTTCCCAAACCATCTGGCGCATGGGGTCTGGGCGAGAAAGATCTGGTCAAACTGCCGGGCGTGGGCGATGCGACCAAGAACCGAGCCGAGGCGAAGCAACTCTTGGCCGCCGCCGGCTACGGTCCGGGCAAGCCGCTCAAGCTGGCAGTCTCCACACGCGCCAGCTCCTTCTTCGTCGATCTGGCCAGTTTCATCATTGACCAGCTGAAGCAGGTCGGGATCGAGGCGAGCTTGGAGCAGGTCGAGATGGGTGTCTGGCATGCCAAGCTGACGCGGCGTGACTACGAGATGGCCGTCAACAACACGGGCATGGGTCCGGACGATCCGGACGCCAACTTGTACGAAAACTACAAGTGCGGCTCGCCGCGCAACTACTCGGATTACTGCAACCCAGAAGTGGATCGGCTCATCGACGTGCAATCGCAGACCGTCGATCTGGCCAAGCGGCAAAAGCTGGTGCAGGAGCTGGATGTGCGCCTGCAACTCGAAGGTGCACGCATCATTCTGGGCTGGGCACAGGAATATTTTTTGATGTGGCCGTATGTCAAGA
Source organism: Vulcanimicrobiaceae bacterium (assembly GCA_035505475.1). Classification (GTDB taxonomy): domain Bacteria; phylum Methylomirabilota; class Methylomirabilia; order Methylomirabilales; family 2-02-FULL-66-22; genus 2-02-FULL-66-22. Next base: position 13,121 of record DATJQT010000433.1, on the reverse strand, counting down.
ACCTCGTTCCACACCAGTCGGCGTACAATTACGGCCGCATGCAAGAGGTGTGGCTGGATAAGTAGGAGCCGCCGGTCGGCATGCGCACGTACCTGCTCACCCGCCTTCTCATCGGCCTCCTGACGCTGGTCGGGATGTCCCTGGTGATCTTCGTCCTGATGCGGATCGCCCCGGGCGACATCGTCGACATGATCTTCGCTTCGGCCGGGTACGTTGACCCCGCCGCCAAGGCGGAGATCACGAAAGAGATCGGCCTCGACCAACCGATCGCGGTGCAGTACGGACGCTGGCTGCGCGATCTGGTGCAGGGCGACCTGGGGAAATCCTACCGCTACGATCTGCCGGCGTGGCAGGTCATCCGTCCTCGGATTCCGATCTCGCTCGAGCTGGCGCTCCTCAGCATGGCAGTCGCTGTGGCGTTGGGGGTTCCGGCTGGGGTCCTCAGCGCGGTTCGGCAGGACCGCTCGATCGATTACCTGATCCGGATTCTCAGCCTGGCGGGGCTATCGATGCCCTCGTTCTGGCTGGGTATGGTCATTATCCTGTCGCTGGTCTGGCTGCTGGGCTGGATTCCTTCGCTGACCTACGTGTCGCCGCTCGAGGACTGGAAGGCCAACCTCCTCCAGTTCCTGTTCCCCGCGTTGGCGGTGGGCTTGCGCAGCTCCGCGCTGATCATGCGGATCACGCGCTCCGCGCTGCTCGAAGTGCTGCGCGAAGACTACATCCGCACTGCCTACGCCAAAGGGCAGCGCGAGTGGGTGGTGATTTGGCGCCACGCGTTGCGCAATGCCTTTCTCCCCGTCCTCACCCTGCTCGGGATCGAATTCGCGTTCCTGATCGGTGGCCTCGTCGTGACCGAAACGGTTTTCAACCTGCCAGGCGTGGCGCGCTTCCTGGTTGAGGCGATTCTTTGGCGGGATTATCCGGTGGTGCAGAATCTGGTCATGTTTATCGCCATTATCGTGATCGGAATGAATCTTGCCGTGGACCTGCTCTATGGCTGGCTCGACCCGCGGGTGCGACATGCCTGAGCGCAGCGGCGCATTTGTGTGCGCGTCCGCGCGGCGCGCGGGGGATCGGGCCAGCGTGCTGCGACGGATTCTCCGGTTCTGCCGGGCCAAGCCGCTCGGCGCCGCCGGAGGCGCCATCATCCTGACCATGCTGTTCATGGCCCTGGGAGCGGAGGAACTCGCGACCCACGATCCGGTCCGGACCGAACCGGCCCGTACCCTCGATCCGCCATCGGCCCAGCACTGGCTCGGCACCGATTACTTGGGCCGGGATATTTACAGTCGCCTTGTGTACGGCGCCCGCGTTTCACTGGCGGTCGGTCTCGCCTCGACGCTGCTCGGCTCGGTGCTGGGCGGCGTCATCGGCCTGCTGAGTGGCTATGCCGGCGGGAGCGCGGATCTTGTCGCACAGCGGTTCATGGATATTTTGCAGGGCCTGCCGCTCTTGGTCCTGGCGCTGGTGATGTCGGCGGCGCTGGGGCCATCGGTTCCGAACGTCGTGGTGGCAATCTCGGTCCCGATCATTCCCCGCGCCGCCCGCATCATCCGCTCGAGTGTCCTGGCGATCCGTGAATCGCCGTACATTGAGGCGGCGCGCTCACTCGGCGTCCGACACCTGCGCATTGCCTTCCGGCACATTCTGCCCAACACCATCGGCCCATTCATGGTGCTCACGACGGCGCAATTGGGGAGCGCCATCTTGGTGGAGGCAGCACTCTCGTTCCTCGGCCTCGGAGTGCCCGAGCCGTTCCCGTCCTGGGGCCGCATGCTGTCGATCTCGGCTGCTGAGTATGCGCATAAAGCGCCCTGGATCGTCCTCTTCCCGGGGGCGGCCATCAGCCTGGCCGTTTTCGGGACGAATCTCTTGGGTGATGCCTTGCGCGATGTCCTCGACCCGCGGCTGCGCCAGCGGATGTCGTGACCTGGCGGCTGCTTGTCGAGAACCCTGCCGGGGGGGCCTGGAATATGGCCCTCGATGAGGCGATCGCCGGCGCCGTCGGTCGCGGACACGTTCCCCCCACCTTCCGCTTGTACGGCTGGCGAGTTCCAACCGTCTCGCTGGGGTACGCGCAGCCCTGGAAGACGGCGCCGGATCCCGATGTCTGCCAAGGGCGAGGGATCGAGATTGTCCGCCGACCGACCGGGGGAAGGGCACTCTTACACGCTGCCGAAATCACCTACAGTGTCTGCGTTCCCCTGGCGGGAGACTGGGCGGGGTTGTCCGTCACCGACAGTTTCGGCCGCATCTCTGCCGCTCTGATCGCCGGTCTCCGCCGGGTTGGCATCGACGCGCAGATCGGCACCGGTCCACGCGGAGCAGCCCAGCGCCCGTCCGCCTGTTTCCAATTAGCGGGGATTCCTGCCATCGTGGTCGGTGCCCGCAAGCTCGTCGGGTCCGCGCAGCGCCGCTGGGATACCGGCCTGCTTCAGCACGGCTCGATCCTCATCCATTTTGATCCAGGACTGCACGCCGCCTTGTTCCCGGACTGGAATGAAGCGGCCGCCGAGCGGGTGACCTGCCTCGCAGCGCTTGCACCCGGCATTGACCGGCAGACGGTCGAAGCCGCACTCATGGCGGGGTGGTCAGAGGTGCTCGGGCCGGGCGCATCCGGCACACTCACGCCAGACGAGCGCACAGAGGCGCAGCGTCTGGTCCGTTATCGTTATGGTAATGCTGACTGGACGTTCCGCCGATAATGTTGCGGGGACGACGGGCGCCGAGGAGGCTCTCGTCGGAGCCGACCCGCGGCGTCCAGACCGGCCTTGACAGTGTTAGAGGCCTGATGTAGTTTGAGCCGTCAAATCCGCATTAACCCAGGGGATTTTGCACATGCCCGTTGATAAGCGAAAGGCGCTCCAGAATGCCTTGACGTTCACCCAGCAGGGCAAGTGGGACAAGGCGATCGCCGAATACCAGGGCATCCTCAAGGCCGACCCGCGTGACCTGACAGTCTGCAACAACCTGGGAGACCTGTACGCTCGAGCCGGGCGGACCGCCGAAGCGATCGAACAGTATTCCAAGCTGGGCGAGCTGTATCGGGCCGACGGCTTGTCCGTCAAAGCTATCGCCGTTTACAAGAAAATCGCCAAACTGGATCTCTCCTACACCGGCGCGTACCAGGCCTGCGCCGATCTGTACTGGGAGCAGGGCCTGGTCGGCGAGGCCAAGATCCAGATGGCCACGGTCGTCGACCACTATACGAAAGCGGATGACACCGCGAAGTTGATCGAGGCGTATCGCCGGCTGACGCAGTTCGAGCCGACGAACATCAGCGTCTTGTCCAAGCTCGGGGATCTCTTGCTGACCCAAGGCCTCACCGAGGCAGCGGCGACGGAATACGAGAAGGCAGCCAAAGCCGCTCAAAGCGCCGGCCAGGCGGACGAGGGACGCCGTCTGCTCGCGAAAGCGCGTGAGCTGGTACCCGAGGCCGCGGTAATGCCGGGGCCGGAGGCGCCGGCTGAGGCAGGCCAACCGGTATTCACGCTCGATGTGCCGGAGGCTGCGGCATCCGGCGAGCCGGAAAATTCACAGGCCTGGCGACGCATGGGCGAAGTGTTGGCCTCGCAAGGTAAGCCGATCGAGGCAGCGGCGGCTTTCAGCGCCGCGCTCAAGTACCCGCTGCTCCCGGCGGAGGAGGCCGACATCTTACGCGAGTTGGCCAGCGCGCAAGAGGCCGGCGATCAAACCGAGGCGGTGGTTGCGACGTACCGCCGCCTGTTAGATCTCGAGCCCGAGAATCTGGAAATGCGGGCCCGCCTCGAGGGCCTTGCGGGGGCGCCGTCCGCGAAAACGGGGGTGGGCGCCGAACTGGGCTTCCCGCCAGCCGCGCCGCTGGACACCCCATCCTTTTCATTTGCGGGACTGGAGGAACTGGGCCTCTCTTTGAGCGAGCCGGAACCCCCGCTCTCGCTCGACGTTCCCGCGGAGGTACCCGCTGCGCCTGCACCGGTCCCGATCAGCCCGGCAGACTGGCTGAGTGCCCCAGAGCCCACCACCGTATCGCCGCCGTTGGGATGGGCCCCGCCGGTTTCTCCCGCGGCGCCATCAGCAGCCGAACTGCCCAGCAGCGCGGCCGATGCCTCCGGCGGCGAGGCGATGGACGAACGGGTCATCGAGTTGCTCGCCGAGGCCGAGGTGTATCAAAAGTACGGGCTAGAGGAGAAGGCGCGCGCCCGCTTCCTCGAGGCGCTCGAAATCGCCCCGGACAACATGGCGGCGCATCGGGGGCTGTGCGCGCTCTACGAACAGCAGCATCTCGTTGCCGACGCCTGTGATGAGGTGCTGGCAATTGCGCGCTTGCTGCGTGCCGCGGGTCAAATCGGGGAAGCGATGAAGCAGGCGCGCGAGGGCCTGGGTTTGAACCCCGACCATGCCGGGCTCCGCGATTTCCTGGGCGAGTCATCGGAAACCGCCGCCGATGCGATCGAGCGCGTGCTGGACGCGCCGCTCCCGATCCCGGACATCGAGGACTTCGCGCCCGCCGTCCCCGAACCGGAGACGCCGGTGCTGGTCCTGGAGCGCGCGGATACCTATGACGGTGAGATTGCCGAGGATCTGTCGGAAGCCGAATTTTATCTCTCGCAGGGCATGCTGAAAGAGGCGAGCGCGGTGCACCGCCGCATGCATGCCCGCAACCCCGATCATCCGAGCGTCGCGGGTCTGGGCGAGCGGATCCAGCGGGTGACGCAGGGACCGGCGGCAGCCCCCGCGGCGCCGGAACCGCAAGCACACGCCCCGATCTCGTACGACGTCCCCACCCAATCGATCGTGGGGGCGCCGCTCGAGCAGTTCCGCTTTAAGGAGGACGAGCCCCCGAGCGACATCGCGCCATCCGCCGTCGAAGGTCTGACTCAAGGCTTCCAGGTGGTGGAGGTAAACGAGTCGTCCGGCGACGGTGCCACGCATTACGATCTCGGTGTCGCCTACAAAGAGATGGAGCTCTACGACGAGGCCATTCAGGAGTTTCAGCTGAGCGAGGCAGATCCTGGGCGGGCACTGGCCAGCGCGGAGATGCTGGCCGCCTGTCACCTGGCGAAAGGCCGGCCCGACGCTGCCGTCCAGGCACTCCTGAAAGGCCTCGAGACTGCGGCCGATGGCCCGGACGCTGCGCGAGTCCGTTTTGCCTTGGGTGGGGCATACGAAGCGCTCGGCCAGCCGGAACAGGCTTTGGCGGAGTACGTTCGCCTGGAGAGCGACGGGGCGACGATTCCCGGGCTGCCGCAACGCTTGGCGGCCTTGCGCGCGCGAGGCGTGACGGGGCCTGCCCCCGCCGTGCCCGTCCCCGAGGCACGCCGCCCGCCAGAGGTGCCTGCCGCAGCCCCGGTCAGCGCCCCCGAGCCAGTGGCGCCGGCCGCGCCCGCCCCGCCGACGGCCGACGCGACGCGGGCGCGGAGGAAGAAGATCTCGTACATTTAACCCGTAACCCGACAGGACGGGTGGGGAATGAGCTACGAACAGTTCTACGCCTTGCGGGAACAGCCGTTCTCGAACACGCCCGACGCTCGGTTCTTCTTCCGGGTGGATCAGCAGGCAGACGTACTCGCACGCCTGATGCATGCCGTCAATACCATGAAGGGGTTGGCGGTGGTGGTGGGCGACGTCGGCACCGGCAAGACCACGCTGGCCCGCTGCATGCTCGATCAATTGGATGACGCGCAGTATGAGTCGGCGCTCCTGGTGATCATCCACTCGGCCATCTCGTCGGAGTGGCTCCTCCGCAAGATCGCCTCGCAGATCGGGATCGCGCCCGTGGCCGAGGAGAAGGTCGCCATCCTGACCCAGATCTATCAGCGACTGATGGAGCTGCACGAAGCCGGCCGCAAGGCGGTGGTCCTGATCGACGAAGCCAACATGCTGCAGCAGCGCGAGATATTGGAAGAGCTGCGCGGCTTCTTGAACCTCGAGGTGCCGGGCAGCAAGCTGATCACGTTCATTTTGTTCGGGCTGCCCAGCTTGGACGAGATCCTGGCGCTCGACGCGCCCCTGACGCAACGTGTGGCGGTCAAGTGTCGGCTGAGCTCGCTCAGCTCCGAGGTGACTAAGGCCTACATCCGGCACCGGCTCAAGGTGGCGGGCGCCGGCCGCGAAATCTTCTCCGAGGCGGTGCTCGACCAGATCGCCGCCGATTCTAAGGGCATCCCGCGTCTGATCAACACCATCGCGGATAACGTCCTGCTGGAAGGCTATTTGCGCAAACGGGACCAGTTGGGCGTTGATCTGGTGAAGGACGTGGTTCGGGACCTGGGATTGACGGGTTAGCCCGACCGCGCTGCCCCTGTGAACCTTCCAAACGCACTCAGCCTGGCCCGCATCTTCCTGGTGCCGGTCTTGGTGGTTTTCCTCGTGCCGCGGCCGGACGAGATCACGGCCGCGGCCGTGTTTCTGGCCGCCGTGTTGACCGACTGGCTCGACGGCCGGATCGCACGGCGAACGCGCCAGGTCACGACGCTGGGGAAGCTGCTCGACCCGGTGGCCGACAAGCTGCTGATCGCCGCCAGCCTGATCTCGCTGGTGCAGGTGCATCGGGTTCCTGCCTGGGTGGTCGTCGTGATCGTTGGGAGGGATATCGCGGTCACTGGCTTGCGGGCAATCGCGGCGGCGCAGAACGTGATCATCCCGGCCAGCGATTTCGGGAAGCTGACCATGACCGCGGAAGCGATCGCGGTGGTCTTTCTGATCTTGAGTTGGCCGCCCATGTTGGTGCCGCTCGGAAATGCCATGCTGCTGGTGGCTGCCGCCATCTCGGTCACATCGGGCGCCCTCTATTTTCGGCAGTTCTGGCGGTGCGTGGACCTGGAAAAGTGATCCACCCCAGGCGCGCCACACCCGGCTGGCCAACGCCAGTCTGGAGCGACCGACCGGATGCGTGAGGCGTTGTTGGTTCTGGCCGCCTACCTCGTGGGGGCGGTGCCCTGCGGCCTCCTGGTGGCCCGGCTGACCGGATCTGGCGATCTCCGTACGATGGGGAGCGGCAATATCGGCGCGACCAACGTGCTGCGGACGGTCGGGAAGGGGGCGGCCGCATTGACGCTGCTGGGGGATCTTGGGAAGGGCGCCCTGGCGGTGCTGCTGGCACGCTGGGCGGGCGCATCCGATGGTCTGATCGCGGCTGCCGGGGTGGCGGCTGTTGCCGGGCACGTCTTCCCGGTCTTTCTGCGTTTCCGCGGCGGCAAAGGGGTGGCGACCAGCTTGGGTGTCATGCTGGCGGCACTTCCGCTCGTGGGCGTCGCACTGCTCGGGATCTGGCTGCTGGTTGCCTGGAGGTGGCGGTATTCGTCCCTCGCCGCCTTGGTGGCGGCGGCGGCCATGCCGGCGCTGACATGGCTGCTGGACGGACGGCTCGCCCTGGTGGGGATGAGCGCCGTCCTGGTGGCGGCGATCTTCTGGCGGCACATGGATAATATGAAACGGTTGTGGCAGGGGACGGAAGGCCGGATTGGACAGAAGGTCCGCACCGGCTCCACGGGCGGTTGACGCGAGGTGCATGATGGCATTGATCGTTCAGAAGTACGGCGGCACATCGGTGGGGGATGTCTCCCGCATCCAGAACGTCGCGCGGCGGGTCAGCCAGGCGCGCGCGGCGGGACATGACGTGGTGGTGGTGGTCTCGGCCATGGCCGGCGAAACCGACCGGCTGATCCGGCTGGCGCAGCAGGTGGCCGAGCGCCCGGATGAACGCGAGCTGGACGTGATCCTCGCCACCGGCGAGCAGGTGAGCATCGGCCTGCTCTCGCTGGCCATCCAAGGGCTGGGGCAGCGGGCGCGCAGCTTCACCGGGGCGCAGGTTCGCATCCAGACCGATGACGTGCACACCAAGGCGCGCATCGTGAGCATCGACGCGGAGCGGGTGCGCCAGGCGCTCAAGGACGGCGAGATCGCCATCGTGGCGGGCTTCCAGGGGGTCAGCCAAGAGGACGAGATCACCACGCTGGGGCGCGGCGGATCGGACCTGACGGCGGTGGCCATGGCGGCCGCCCTGCAGGCCGACGTGTGCGAGATCTTCACCGACGTGGACGGTGTCTACACCACCGATCCCAACGTGGTGCCGGAAGCGCGCAAGCTCGACCGCATCTCTTATGACGAGATGCTGGAGTTGGCCAGCCTCGGCGCCAAGGTGCTCCAGACCCGGTCGGTCGAATACGCGAAAAACTACGGCGTGCCGGTGCACGTCCGGTCCAGTTTCAATGACAACCCCGGCACGATGGTGCTGAAGGAGGACGCGGCCATGGAGAAAGTGGTGGTCTCGGGCATCGCCTACAACAAACAAGAGGCCAAGATCACCATCACCCGGGTTGCGGATCGTCCGGGCATCGCCGCAATGCTGTTCGGGCGCGTGGCCGACGCGAACATCGTAGTGGACATGATCGTCCAGAACATCAGCCAGGATGGCTCGACCGATATTTCGTTCACGGTCCCCAAGACCGACTACGGCCGCGCCCTTGAAATCGTACGCGCGGTGGCGAAGGAGATCGGCGCGGACAAGGTGATTGGCGATGACAAGATCGCCAAAATCTCGATCGTCGGGGTCGGCATGCGGACGCACTCCGGCGTGGCCGCCCGGATGTTTGAGAACCTCGGACGCGAGCAGATCAACATCCAGATGATCAGCACGTCGGAGATCAAGGTGTCCTGTGTGATCGATGTGAAGTATACGGAGTTGGCCGTCCGCGTCCTGCACGACACGTTCGGCTTGGCCGGCGCGGCGGTGATGGAAGAGCGCGCGTGATCGGATTGACGCGCATCCCGCGCCCTGCGGAGGTTACCATCTGGGCCGGCGCGCAGGTACGGGCGACGGCGGCGGTCGGGCTGTTGCTGCTCGTCGGTACAATTGCTGGCCGGCTGGGATCGGCGGGACGGCCGTTTTCGGCCAGCGTCGAGGAGCCGGCGATGCCTCCAGCCGTCGCCGCCACCGTGCGTCCGGCCGTGGCACCGGTCGCGCCACTCACCCCTGCCGCGGCGTCGCTCGACATCAATCGCGCCGACGCAACAGCGCTCCAGTCGCTCCCCGGCATCGGGCCGACGTTGGCGGGACGGATCGTCGCGCACCGGGAGACGCGCGGGCGTTTTCGTCAGGCGACGGATCTCCTCGCGGTACCGGGCATCGGGCCGAAACGCTTCGAGCAGCTCGCACCGCTGATCGTGGCCGGAGAGGGGCCATGACATTCGAGATCAAGCTCGATGCCTTCGAGGGCCCCCTCGATCTTCTCTTGCACCTGATCCGGGAACACCAGATCAACATTCTGGACATTCCCATCGCGACCATCACCGACGCCTACCTGGAACGGCTCGCGCGGATGCAGGAGCTCGATCTCGACGTCGCGGGCGAGTATCTCTTGATGGCCGCGACGCTGATCCACATCAAATCCAAAATGCTGCTCCCGCCCGACGAGACGGCCGAGGGCGAGGAGCCCGAGCCGGAAGACCCACGGGCGGAGCTGGTCAGCCGTTTGCTCGAGTACCAGAAGTTCAAGGATGCGGCCCAAACTCTCGGCCTCCTGGAATCCGAAGCGGCGCTCTTGTATCGGCGCGGTGCGCAGGAACTCGAGCTGGAGGTGGAGGGCTCACTCGAAACGTCCATGATCGAGCTGCTCCAGGCATTCCGGAGCGTGCTGGCCAGGGCCGAGACGGTTGTGCCCCTGGAAATCACGCCGGAGGAGCTGAACGTCGGGCAGTGCATCGTATCTTTGGTGGATCGCCTGGCGGCAGAAAGCCCGCTCGAATTCAGCCGACTGTTCGATCAGGCGTCGCGCCGCGTCGAAATCATCGTGACCTTCTTGGCGCTGCTCGAGCTCCTGCGTCGGCGGTTGGCCACAGCCAGGCAGGCAGAGGCACTCGGGCCGATCATGATTTACCGTCTGGTCGAGAGCGCGGACGGGGTCGAGGCGCCCGACACAGCCGCAGCAGAGGCCGCACCCACAGCCGAGAGTGCGGGTGAGGGAGGCAACCGTGAGTGACGAGCCGGATCGGCAGGCGATTGTCGAGGGCCTGCTCTTCGTTACCGAAGAGCCGCTGTCCTTGGCCAAGTTGCAAGAGATCCTGGCGGATGCCGATCCCGCCATGACGGAAGAAACGATCCGGGCGCTGGCGCTGCGGCTCGAGGCGGACCAGCGCGGGCTCATCGTCCAGGAGGTAGCGGGCGGGTATCGCCTGGCGACGCGCCCAGAGCTGGCCCCGTGGGTGATCAAGCTCCAGGAAGTCAAACCCGCCCGGCTCAGCCGGGCGGCACTCGAGACCCTCGCGATCATCGCCTACCGCCAGCCGATCACGCGGCCAGAAATCGAGGCGATCCGCGGTGTCTCGGTGGACGGCGTGATGCGCACCTTGCTGGAGCGCGAATTGATCCGCATGATGGGCCGCAAGGCAGAGGCCGGGCGGCCCATGCTGTACGGGACGACCCAACTGTTCCTGGAGCATTTTGGGCTGAAAGGCTTGGGCGATTTGCCCACGCTGAAGGAGATCAATGAACTCATCACCGCGTCGGCGGACTCCACGATCCGGGCGCCCGCCCCGGACGGAACGGACGAGGCGCAGCCAGCGGCCCCCCTCGCCGCAGCGACCGACGGGGAGGGCGGAATCGCGGACGGCGCCGCCGGACCAGCGGACGTCACGCCCGCCGCGCCCGCCCCGGCCCACGAGGCCGCTGGACTCGCGAGCGACGAGACCGCCCCAGAAGGCGTCGCGCCCTCAGGGAACGCCTCGCCCGACGGCGTCTAAGCGCACTGCACTGCGTCAGCAGACGACCAGCGGCGATCGCGGCGGCGAGCGTCTGCAGAAGTATCTCGCCCGCGCAGGGGTGGCATCGCGCCGACACGCCGAAGAGCTGATCGTCGAGGGCCGGGTCGAGGTCAACGGCGTCGTGGTGCGGACCCTCGGCACGCGCATCCGCCCTGGGATCGACCGAGTCCAGGTGGACCGTGTCGGCGTTTACCCTGAAACCCAGCTCACCGTCCTCCTCCACAAACCTGCCGGGTATATCACGGCCGCCTCGGACCCGGAAGGCCGTCCGGTGGTCGGCGACCTCTTGCCCACGAAGGGATTCCCGCGCCTGTACCCCGTTGGTCGCCTGGACTGGGAGACCGAAGGCCTCCTCTTGATGACCAACGACGGTGTGCTAGCCCAGCTCCTCACGCACCCGCGGCACGCGGTCCGCAAGGTGTATCATGCGAAGGTGAAGGGCCGGCCGGCGGCGGAGAACTTGCATCGCCTGCTCGCGGGCGTCGTGTCGGACGGGGAACGGCTGCAAGCCACGCGCGTGCAGTTTCTGCGCGCGGCGAAAGAGAATAGCTGGGTTCTGATCGAGATCGCGCAGGGCCGAAACCGCCAGGTTCGCCGCATGTGCGAGGGGATCGGCCATCCGGTGCAGAAGCTGATCCGCACGGCGGTCGGCCCGATCGAACTGGGTAGCTTGCCGCGGGGCAAATGGCGGCCGGTAGCGCCAGAGGAACTGCGCGCCCTGCATGCGCTCCGGCAGAAATGGGAGTCAATTAGGCCTTGATCCGCCTCTTCCGCTTGGGTATGATCACTCCGTGACTGACCGGCGCCCCGATATCCCGGAACTCCGCGAGCAGATCGATCGGATTGACTCCGAGATCCTGCGCCTTTTGAACCGGCGGGCCGAGGTGGTCCTGGCGGTCGGCCAGCGCAAAACGGAGCAGCAGCTTGATTACCACGCTCCGCAGCGTGAAGCCCAGATCTATGCCCGCCTGAGCGCAGAGCATCACGGCCCGTTTCCCGCCCACGCGGTCCGATCCGTGTTTCGCGAGATCATTTCTGCCTGTCTGTCTCTCGAGCATCCGCTCCGGGTCGCGTACCTGGGCCCGCGCGCCACCTTTTCGCATCTGGCCGCGATGGAGCAGTTCGGTCTCTCGGCGCAGCTCCTGGGCATGCGCAGCATCGCCGAGGTGTTCGCCGAAGTCGAGAAGCACAACGCGAATTTCGGCGTGGTGCCGGTCGAGAACTCGACCGAGGGCGTGGTCAGCCATACGCTGGACCTGTTCGTCGAATCGCCGCTCTTGATCTGCGGCGAGGTGGTGGTCGAAGCCGCGCTGCACCTGTTGAGCAAGGCTCCCAGCCTGGCCGAGATCCGGCAGATCTATTCGCATCCTCACGCCCTTGCCGAATCCCGCAAGTGGCTGGAGATGAATCTGCCGCACGTCCCCGTGATCGAGACGAGCAGCACGGGCGCAGCCGCGGAAACGGCGGCGAGCGAGCCCGGCGCGGCGGCGATTTCCTCAGAGCTAGCCGCTTCGCTGTATGACCTGCGCGTCCTCCAACGGCGCATCGAGGACCACCCGAACAACTTCACCCGCTTTCTGGTGATCGGGAAGACCGAGACCCCGGCGACCGGGGCCGACAAGACCTCCATCCTGTTCTCGATCAAGGACCGTGTCGGCGCGCTGCACCGGATGCTCGTCCCCTTTGCCGAGCGGCGGATCAACCTCACCAAGATCGAATCGCGCCCGCAGAAGAAGAAGCTCTGGGAGTACGTGTTCTACATCGACCTGGAAGGCCATCGCAGCGAGCCACGCGTGCAAGAGGCGCTGGCGGCGCTGCAGCCCGACTGTATCTTCCTCAAAGTGCTTGGCTCCTACCCGCAGGCTGCCCGCTCTGGTGAGGGGTAGGTGGGCCCGTCCCGCCCGTTGGAGGTGTCGTCGTGACCCGGTCCCTCGATACGCTCGCCTCGCCCTATCTCGCCGGCCTGATCCCGTACGCGCCCGGCAAACCGATCGAGGAGGTCGAGCGCGAATTCGGCATCCCGGACTCGGTCAAGCTGGCCTCGAACGAAAATCCGCTCGGTCCTTCCCCCAAGGCACTGGCGGCCATCGCGGCGGCACTGCCGGGATTGCACCGCTATCCGGACGGCGGCGGCTATGTCCTGCGCCGTGCGCTGGGGCAGCACTGGGGTGTTGACGAGGACTGCGTGATCCTGGGCAACGGGTCGAACGAGCTGCTCACGCTGGTCGGGCGCGCGTTTCTGATGCCCGGCGACGAGGCGCTGTACGCCCAGCAGGCCTTCGTCGTCTATGACATGGTGGCGCACGTCTCCGGCGCGACCAAGGTGGCGGTCCCCCTCAGGGATTTCGCGCACGACCTGCCCGCCATGCAGGCCA
>DATJQT010000432.1:0-6417 GCA_035505475.1 Vulcanimicrobiaceae bacterium | reverse complement strand
TCGGCAATGTCCTTGGCCTTTCCACCGGCCGCTATGGCGGCGCCGGCATTCAGCAGGACAATGTCGCGTTTCGGCCCCGGCTCACCGTTCAGGATGCGGTGGATGATCTCGGCGTTGTCGGCCGCACTGCCGCCTTTGAGGTCCACGAGGCTGGCCCGCTTCAAGCCGAAATCTTCCGGCGCGATACGGTAGCACTGGATGTCGCCGTCGCGGAGTTCAGCGATCTGGCTGTCGCCCGTGGTCGAGATCTCGTCCAGGCCGTCCTCACCGTGGACGACATAGGCGCGGGTGGTCCCCAACTCCTTCAGGACCTGCGCCATCATGAGCGCGAGGGCGCCGTCATAGACGCCGATCACCTGGGCGCTGGCGCGGGCCGGATTGGTCAGCGGTCCCAAGATGTTGAACACGGTCCGGATACGGATCTCGCGCCGGGCCAGCATCACGAACTTCATCGCCTTGTGCAAGAGCGGTGCATAGCAGAACCCGATCCCGACCTCGTCCACACACTTCCCGACGCGCTCGGGCGGCAGATCCAGCCGGACGCCAAGGGCTTCAACCACATCCGCGCTGCCGCACAAGCTGCTCACGGAGCGGTTGCCGTGCTTGGCGACCGGAATGCCCGCTCCAGCGACCACAAATGCCGTGGCGGTCGAGACGTTGAACGTCCCCGTTGCATCGCCCCCGGTTCCGCAGGTGTCCACCAGCATTTCGCGGTCGGTGCCTGAAAGCGAGGTCTGCACTCGCGCGCGGGTCTTCACGAGCGACACCTTCTCGCGCATGACGCGCGCAAATCCGATCAGCTCCTCGACCGTCTCGCCTTTCATCCGCAGCGCGGTCAGGAATGCCGCAATCTGTGCATCCGTCGCCTGTCCAGACATGATGGCGTCCATGACCGCGAACGCTTCCTCTCGGCTGAGATTCTTTCCCTCCACCACGCTGCGAATCGCGTCGGTAATCATTTCCGCCCCTCCGCGGTGATCGTCTGCGCAACGAAATTCTTCAGCAGCGCTTTTCCCTCACGGGTGAGAATAGATTCGGGATGGAACTGAACGCCTTCTACGGGATGCGTCCGGTGGCGCACGCCCATGATCTCGCCCTCCGCCGTGTCGGCGGACAGCGTGAGGCAATCGGGCAGCGTCTCGCGCTCGATCAGGAGCGAATGGTAACGGGTCGCCTCGAACGGGTTCGAGAGCCCGCGGAACACGCCCTTGCCATCGTGCCGGATCGGCGAAAGCTTACCGTGCATGAGCCTCCCGGCGCGCACGACCCGACCGCCGTACGCCGCCCCGATGCACTGGTGCCCGAGGCAGACACCCAAGAGCGGCACGCGCGTGCCGAAGTGCCGGATCACCTCGCAGCAGATGCCCGCCTCCGCCGGCGTGCAGGGACCCGGCGAGAGGACGATGCGGTCCGGGGCCATCGCCTCGATCTCGGCGATCCCGATCCGGTCGTTCCGGTGGACCTCGACCTTCTCCCCGAACTCGCGCAGGTACTGGACCAGGTTGTACGTGAACGAGTCATAGTTATCGATCATGAGGATCATGGCCTAGCCCTCAACGGGGGACAGCGACATCCGACAGGGACAGCGGCAGAGAGCGTGCAACTCCGCTCGCTTTCGCCTCTTCGCCTTATCGCCCTTTCGCACCTTCGCCCTAGCTCCCGCGCTCCCCTGCTCCCGTACCCCCTTGCTCCGATGCTCCTACTCCAGCCCCGCTTCGGCCAGCTCGATGGCACGCCGCACGGCGCGGGCCTTGTTCATCGTCTCGACATATTCCGATTGCGGATCGGAATCGGCCACGATCCCGGCCCCGACTTGCACCAGCGCTTTGCCTCGCCAGAACAACACGGTGCGAATGGTGATGCAGGCGTCGAGGTTCCCCGCGAAGCTCACATAACCCACCGCACCGGCATAGGGGCCGCGCCGCACGGGCTCCAACTCCTCGATAATTTCCATCGCGCGGACCTTGGGCGCCCCGGTCACCGTCCCGGCCGGAAAGCACGCTGCGAGAACATCGTGCGCCGTCCGCCCTGACTCGATCAGCCCGCGGACGTGCGAGACGATGTGCATAACGTGCGAGTAGCGCTCGATGATCATCAGGTCCGGCACACTGACGCTGCCAACGCGCGCCACCTTGCCGACATCGTTGCGGCCCAGATCCACCAGCATGATGTGCTCGGCGCGCTCTTTCGGGTCGGCCAGCAACTCCTCGCTCAGCTGCTGATCGGCCTCCTCGGTGGTACCGCGCGGCCGTGTCCCGGCGATGGGACGCAAGTCGATTCGCTCGCCTTCCAGACGGACCAGCATCTCCGGCGAGCTGCCCACGATCTTCAGCTCCCCCAGACGCAGGTAGTACATGTACGGGGACGGGTTCACCACCCGGAGCGCGCGATACACGTCGAACGGATCCGCACCGGTCCGAATGGACAGGCGCTGGGACAGGACCACCTGGATGATATCGCCCGCCTGGATGTATTCCTTCGCGCGCTTCACCGCTTCGCAGAAGCGCTCGCGCTCGAAAGTGGACTCCGGCTCTGGCGCCGCGATGCGCGCCCCAGATCCAAGCGGCGCACCCATGGGCCGGCGCAGGGCCGCGATGATCGCCTCGATCTTTTGCTGCGATTCGCGATAGGCGCGATCGGTCTCAGCCTCGCTCGCGTTGCGGACGTGGGCATTCGAGACCACGGTGATTCGGTGCGTCACGTTGTCGAAGATGAGCAGCGTGTCGGTGAGCAAGAACAAGGCGTCCGGCAGGCCGAGGTCGTCCGTCGCCTTCTCCGGCAACCGCTCCAGTGCGCGCACGGCGTCGTACCCCAGGAACCCGACCAGACCCCCCGTGAACCGCGGCAAGCCCGGAACCGGCACGGCGCGATAATCGCGGAGGACGCGCTCGATCGCGGCAAACGGCCCATGTACGTCCTCCAGCACCTCCGTCCGTCCGCTGTGCAGGATCTCCGCACGCCCGCCCTGAACACGGACCACGAGTGCCGGGTTGCTGCCCAGGAAGCTATACCGCCCCCACTGCTCGCCGCCCTCGACACTTTCGAGCAGGAAGGCGTAATTCCCGCTGTCGATCTTGCGAAAGGCAGAGACAGGCGTCTCCATATCAGCCAGGATTTGACGGGCAACGGGGATCAGGTTGCCACGGGCCGCCAACTCCCGAAACTGCGCCAAGTTCGGCGTGTACATGATGCCCCTCAATACAGGAGGTCGTGCGTTCTATGCAACAGCCCGAACGTGAGGGCGTACGAGGTCCAATCGGACGCAGGAGTAACAAGCCGCTGGGGTCACCAACGATGAGATGGGATCAGGCCGGGACACAGATACTGCGGACGTCGGAATCGAATGAGGCGCATGTCGGCGCTCAGGCGGCTCCCAGGAACTGATCAATTTTGGATTTCAGCGTGGTCTTGGGGTGTGCCCCGACCACCTGGTCAACGCGCTCGCCATTGCGGAGGAACAGGAGTGTCGGAATGCTCCGGATCCCGAAGCGTGAGGCGATCTGGCGATTCTCGTCCACGTTTACCTTGCCGATCGTCAGCCGGTCCTTATACTCCCCGGCCAGTTCCTCGAGCGTCGGTGCGATCATCTTGCAGGGGCCGCACCATTCGGCCCAAAAGTCCACCAGCAGGCGCGCATGCGTCTTCGCCTGCGTATCGAAATCCGCATCGGTCAACGTCAGAATATCGGGGCCTGCCATGGTGCCTCCTCAGGAATAAAGTTGGCGGGAGTCTAAAGTCCTGGCCGGGAAAGTGTCAAGGACTTTGTCCGCTCCCAGCAGGCTCAGAGGATCTCCCACCGTTCCCAACAGGCGCGCTCCAGCATATACAATCACGATTATCTTGCCGCAAAGACCCAGAGGACACAGAGTATTGCTTGTGAATATTGTTCAATATTGTTCTCCCTCTCCGCCTCCGCGGTGAAAAATTCGTCAGAACCCGACGAAGCAGTGGCCCTGCCAGTCCGTCCAGTGGTATCTTTCTATTCTGAGGTGCGTATGTCCGATCCGCGTGCGACCGATCATGATAAGCACTTCCCAAGCCAAGAGGATTTTGGGCCTGTACTGGAAAAGCTCAAGCTGCTCCAGTTCGGCCTCTTCGGACTGCAGCAGTACGGCAAAAACGCGCCACTCGATCTGGAGGATCTTGGCCCGTTCTTTCGCCTAGCCGAAGAGATTGAGAGCGATTTGCTGGAGTTGACACGCCGCTTGCCCGCGGAGCGCACGGATGGATGACCGCCCTGACGGTGCTCCCCGACCCGTTTCGGAGGCCGGCGGCGGTGACATTGATCGTGCCGTGCTGCAGACCGCACTCGATTACCAATTCCGCCGGTCGGATTTGCTGGAACTGGCCCTCTCGATTTGCCGGCCTCCGCTCACGCCCGAAACCGCCGCAGCCCGCCAGCGGTTGGAGTTCCTCGGGGATGCCGCCTGGAATTTTGCCATCGCGGGTGTGGCGTACCGGGAGCACCCCCATGCGGATCCCGGCGCACTCACCCGGTTGCGGGCCGCGTGGTCGAGCCGGACGGGCCTGGCGACGCTGGCGCGTCGCTTGGGGCTGGCCTTGCCGCCGGCACACTTCCCCCACGGCCCCAGTCATCGCGTGACGGCCGAGCTGGTCGAAGCGGTCTTCGGCGCCCTGGTCGAGGACGGCGGGTTCGATGCCTTGGCCGCGCTGGCCAAACGGGTCGTGGCGGAAACCGACCGGGGCCGGGCCGCCGCCGACCCGAAATCCGCACTACAGATATTGAGCCTCGCCCGCCACGGGAAACTCCCAGTCTACCGCATGCTCGAACGCCGCGGCCCTGCCCATCACCCAACGTTCCGGGTCAGCGTCGCGTTGGCCGATCCCACCGGAGACATCATCACCGAAGGGGAAGGCGCCAGTCGTCAGGCGGCGGAACAAGAGGCCGCCCGGACGGCCCTGGCACACTTGGAAAACATGCCAGGAATCCACAATATCTTGTAGCCCTGCACTTTTTTGCCACAAAACGTAGTTCATTAGGCTTGACACCCCCTTCCGGCACGTGTTAGCGTTTTTCGGTTTAAATCCCCCGGAAACCCCTTTTCCCGATGGGAGGGTAGGGCAAGCATGCATTTGACGAAAATCTCCCTGCTCGGGTTCAAGTCTTTTGCCGATAAGGTGGATTTGTCCTTTGAACCGGGCGTCACCGCCGTGGTCGGCCCCAACGGCTGCGGGAAAAGCAATGTCGCCGACGCGATCCGCTGGGCGTTGGGCGAGCAAAGCGCGAAACTTCTCCGCGGCGATCGAATGGATGATCTGATCTTTTCCGGCAACCTCCGGCGCAAGCCAACGGGCATGGCCGAGGTGTCGTTGACCTTCACGCGCAATGACGGCAACCTCGCGACGGCGTACGAAGAAGTGAACGTCACACGGCGGCTGTACCGCTCGGGTGAGAGCGAATACCTTCTCAATCGGGTCCCCTGCCGGCTGCGCGACGTCACCGATCTGTTTATTGATACCGGCCTGGCCGGCGAGCCGTATGCGCTCATCGAGCAGGGCAGCATCGGCAACGTGGTGAACGCCCGGCCGGCCGATCGGCGGGTGCTCATCGAAGAGGCCGCCGGCATCATGAAATACAAGACCAAGCGGCGGGCCGCGGCCAACAAGCTAGAGGCGACCGAACAGAACCTCCTGCGCATTCGCGACGTCATCGCCGAGGTCGAGCGCCAGCGCAACTCGCTCAAGCGGCAGGCCAACAAGGCCGAGCGCTACAAGCAAGTCGACCTCCGCGCGACCGAACTGAAGCTCTTCCTGCGCTTCAAGGACCACAGCGCGCTCTGGGAGGAGTTGCAGGCGGTCCTCGCTCGGCTGCGACCGGCCCAAGAAGAATTGGCCGGCGTGCGGGCGGGTATCGCCGCGGCCGAGGCTCGGCTGGAAGAGCGCCGGCTCGGCGCCGTCGACGAGGAACTGGCGGTCAACGCCGCGCAAGAGGCCGTCTACGTCATCCGGGGGCAGATCGATCGCGAAGAGACAGAGTTGCGGAATGTCCTCCAGCAGATCGAAGACTCCGAGCGCCGCAGCACAGAGCATCAGACCACGCTGAGCGGGCTCGGCGAGCAAATGACTCGTCTAAATGCCGCGCTCGTGACCGGCGCCGCCGCGGCCGCAGAGTACGAATCCCAGCTTGCCAGCCAGACCCGGACGCTGGAAGAGGCCGGCGAAGGACTCAAGGTGCTGGACAGCCACTTGCACGAGGCCGTCACAGGCCTCGAGCGCGAGCGGCAACAGACCACGCACGAGGCCGGCCAATTGGCGTTGCGCCGAAACGAGCTGGCCACCTTGTCGGAGCGCCAGCGGCAGATGACCGCCCAGGTCGAGCGGCTGCGGCTCCAGCAGGCCGAGGCACAGAGCCAGCGGCAAGGCGCGGAGGCATCCTCCAGCGCCGAGGAGGCCAAG
>DATJQT010000431.1:0-1131 GCA_035505475.1 Vulcanimicrobiaceae bacterium | reverse complement strand
TCGACGGGACTGCAATCGAGCCCGCTGGTGAGCAACATCGCGGCGTATGGCTTCCTGTACAACCCGGCGGGTGGGGCGGCTCTTACGGCATCGCCAGCGCCGCTTGCGTTCGGCAATCAGACGCAGAACACGACGAGCGCGCCGATGAACCTGATGTTTTCGAACTCCGGAACAGCCACGCTCGCGATCACCGCACTGGACCTGAGCGGGGCAAATGCCGGGGATTTCGCGCAGGTGGCGGCGGGGGGTACCTGCGGGGGATTGCCGATCACGATCCTCGCGGGCGGAAACTGCACGGTGCAGTACACGTTCACGCCGGCGACGACATCGGGCGAATCGGCGATGCTTACGATTACCGACAACGCTGCGGATTCTCCGCAAAGCGTGACGTTTACGGGAACGGGCACGCCCGCAGGAGGAGGCGCGGGGCCGGCAACGTTTCTGGGACCGATCCCGTACCTTAGCAGGGCCGACAGCCCATTCTTGGCCGACATCCTGGCGGGCAAGACCTACATCGAGACCTTCGAGGCCGCCACAGTGCAGGTGCCGGGTGCGACGCTCAACTGCAATATCATCACCCCGAGCGGCATCACCGACTCGGTGGATGCCGATGACGGCACTCTCGACGGCTTCGGAACAAGCGGGCAATCGTGCTTCAACGGCAGCGGGTCGACCGGGGTCACGGTGACGTTCAACGCCACGGCGCTGGGGGCGTTTCCCACCCAGGCAGGAATTGTCTGGACTGACGGCGGCGGTACCACCACTTTCCAGGCCTTCGATCCTTCCGGGAATTCGCTGGGGACCGTCGGGCCGGTGTCCATCGCCGATGGCTCCATCGGCGGCACTACGGGAGAGGACAACTTTTTCGGCGTGATGAGCGCCGGTGGAATCGGCTCCATCGTGATCTCGAATGCCAGCGGCGGGATTGAAGTGGACCACCTGCAGTTTGGGAATTACACATCCACGGGAGGCGTAACCGCGACTACGGGTTCGCTCGCCTTCGCCAGCACAGCCGTGGGCGGCAGCTCGGCGACGCAACCGGTGACGTTCACGAACACTGGTGCTTCCGCTTTGCCCGTCGCGCAGATGACGGCCACGGGCGACTTCTCACAAACGAACAATTGCGGGAGC
>DATJQT010000430.1:0-21217 GCA_035505475.1 Vulcanimicrobiaceae bacterium | reverse complement strand
GCTGCGGCGGGCCATGCGTCAGGCGCTTCGGGGTGCGGCGACAGCATCCGGGCTGGCCTGCGTCGGCCTGTTCGTATCCCGGATCGGTCTCGAAACCGGACCCATGGCCCTGTGGGTCTGTCTGGTCGCCGCCGGATATGTATTGGCATTCCTGGGCGGCTTTCACAGGGTTCCCGTCCTGCACGCGGCCCGCCTGCTCGACGCCCATTTCGGGCTGGGCGAGCGCTTGGTCACTGCGGCGGAGTCCTTCGGGCAGCCCGGCCTGATGCCGCAACTGATGCTGCGGGACGCGGCGCGGCGCGCGGCGCAGGTGGATGTGCGCCGACTTCCTGCAGACCCGCTCGGCCGAGAAACACTGCTCCTCATTCTCGCGCTCATTGCTGGCGCGGTGCTGTGGTCGCTCCAGCCGGACAGCCCCGCCGCTTCGGCACGGGTCACGCAGCAGGCCGGGAGCCCGGATGCCGTTGCCGGAGAGACGCCGGCCGCATCCGCCTCCGCCACTCCGCCCCGCTCCCGGCCAGGACTCGAACAACAACGGTCGAGTGGCGCTCTACGCCGCGCGCTCGGCGGCGACGCGGCGCGGGTGGCCTTCGACCAGGCGCTTCCGGCGCCGGACCCGAAGCCCACGAACTCTGGGGAGAGGGCTGCCCCCGGGGGACAGGCGCCGCAAGAATCCGGGGTCGGACATACGCGCACCTCGTCAACCGGAGAGGGCGGCCAGGATCCCTCCCCCACGGGCCGGGTGCCGTCCAGGGTGCCCGATAGTGACCGGGGCGCTTCGCGCGTGGCTCATTTCCATCGGGATCCCGCCACGAACGATCTGCCTGGATCAGGTGGAGCCGCCCAGCCGTCTGGACAGGCGCTCTCACCAGCGCACGCGGCGGGAGCCGGATCCGCCATATCGGGCCACGGATCGCAATCGACTGCCGGTGTTTCTGATCCTGGCCAGGAGGCGCGGGCACGGTCTACCATCCGGCCGAGCCTCGATCCGCCTTCGGAGGCCACGCCGGCCGCCGCCGTGCCTGCGCCGGCGGCCAGTGCCTCGGGGGCATTCCTGCGGACGGGCGTTCCCCCGGCGCTCCGGGATTACGTGCTCCGATATTTTCACGCGCTGCAGGCATCGCCTCGACAGGAGGACCCATCGTGAAGCCGGCCAGGGACACGGTCTCGGTGGAAGCCGAGCTGCAGGAGCTGGAATCCCGCTGCGAGCGGTTCCGCACGATCTTTCGGCGCATCCAGGCCGCGATCGAACGGACCGTGGTGGGCCAGCCCGCCACGGTCGAGGCGATGCTGATCGCCTTGTGCAGCCGGGGACACGTCCTGTTGGAAGGCGTGCCTGGCCTGGGAAAAACGCTCCTGGTCAAGACGCTCGCCGCGGCCCTGGGCCTCCCCCATGCGCGGATCCAGTGCACCCCCGATCTCATGCCTGCGGACATCACCGGCACGCTCGCACTCGTGGAATCCTCGGACGGCCGGCGGAGTTTCGCGTTCCAGCACGGGCCGCTCTTCGCCAATCTGGTCCACGTGGACGAGATCAACCGGGCGACGCCCAAGACCCAGGCCGCCCTGCTCGAGGCCATGCAGGAGCGGGTCGTCTCCGTCGGCGGGCAGACCCACCCACTGCCGGATCCCTTCTTCGTACTGGCGACGCAGAATCCGATCGAGATGGAGGGCACGTTTCCCTTGCCCGAGGCCGAGATGGACCGCTTCTTCTACAAGCTCCGGGTCGAGATGCCTCCGACCGAGACGCTGGTAGACATTCTGCGCCTGACGACGGGTGCGGTCAGCCCATCCGCGCCCTCGGTCGTCACTGCCGAGGAGTTGACTGAACTTCTCGCCCTGCCGCGCGAGGTGTTGGTCGCCGACGACGTGTATCGTCGGGCGGCCCGCATCGTGCGAGCGACGCACCCGACCTGTCCAGAGGCCCCAGACGTGGTGAAACGCTGCGTGCGGCTCGGGGCCAGCCCGCGCGGGGCCCAAGCCCTCATCTTGGGCGGAAAAGCCAAGGCGCTGCTGGCGGGGCGGTTCAACGTGGCCCATGCCGACCTCGACGCCATGATCCTGCCCGCCTTGCGCCACCGCATTTTGCTGAGCCTGGACGGCGAGGGCGGCGAGGAAGGAGCGGACGCCTTGGCCCACGCGGCGGCCGAGCGCGTGCGAAACGAGACATGAATGCGCTGTTGCCCAGCCCCGAGGCACTCAACCGGCTGTCGCGCCTGCACCTCAAGCGGGACGGGAGCGGCGACGCCATGCCGCTCGGATCGCAGCGCGGGGCACGACCGGGCAGCAGCCGCGAATTCCTGGGCTTGCGGCCCTACGAGGTCGGCGACGACCTGCGCGATCTCGATTGGGCCGCCACTTTGCGCTTCGACCGCCCCACGCTCCGCCTGTACCGGCAAGAGGCGGAATCTTCGCTCCTGCTCGTCCTGGATGCCAGTGCGTCGATGGGGTCCGGCGCGCCGACCAAGTGGGCCTACGTGCAGGCGCTCGCCTGCGCCCTAGGACACATTGCGCTCGGCCATGCAGATCGCGTCGGCGCCGTCGCATTCAATACCTCGCTCCTGGCCCGCCTTCCTCTCGGGCGGCGGCCGGGCCAGTGGCGGGCGCTGCGCGAGAGTGTGGAGAGACTGGCACCGGCAGGGGGGGCGGACTTTCACCGCATCGCGGCCTGGCTCGCGCCGATGCGGGCGTCGCACACCGTGGTCGTGCTCCTCTCGGATTTCTTGCCGCCCGATGCCTTTGCCGACGGGCTGCGGCGGCTCGCCCGCTCGCCACTGCGGGTGGTCGCGCTCCAGGTCGTCAGCCCCGAGGACACGGCCCCCACGCTCGACGGCGAGTGCGAGCTGATCGACTGCGAGACCGGGCAGACGCGGACCGGCTGGATCGGTCCCGCCCAGCGCGCGGCATATGTGCGGGCGCTGCAGAGTGCCAGCGCGCATCTCGCCGGGCTCTGCCGCGAGGCAGGCATTCGGCACGCCCAGATCCCGACCGACGTTCCGGTTGTCCGCTGCCTGCAGGAAACGCTGGTCCGCGCCGGCGTGCTCTGCCGCGCGAGGTCGTGATGCCGTTCGCGAACCCCTGGGGGCTGCTCGCCCTGCTCGGAATTCCGGTGGTCCTGTACTGCCACCGGCGCCGTGCCGGCGTCCGCCGGATCGTTCCCCTGCTCGCCTGGTGGCAGCCGGGCCCTGGGCCCGGGGGGAAGAGCGGCCAGCGGAAACGGCTCGACCTCATCCTGCTTCTCCGGATCGGCATGGTTGCCAGCCTGGCGCTCGCCCTGGCGCGACCGGGTTGGCCGGTCCCCGCTTCGAGCCGGCACGTGCTCATCGTCGATGCCTCGGCCAGCATGAATGCCCACGATGTCGACGGACCGCGCTGGGAACACACCCTGCGCACAACCGAGCGCGTCCTTGACCGCCTGCCCCCCCAGGCGGAGGCGATGCTCCTCCGAGCGGGTGCGGTGCCCACAATCGTCCAGGACTTCTCGGGGGATCGTGCCGCGCTCCGAACGGCGCTGAAGACGCTGCTGCCGGGCGCAGCGCCCAAGAATCTCGCGCCCAGCCTCGCCGTCGCTCGGCGCGAGCTGGGCACCACTTCCGGCACGGTCCACGTGTTTTCGGATGTCCCGACCGCTCAGGACGTCTCCCGGCTTGCAGAGCGGGTGGGACTGCCGGAGTCTGCACTCCAGCTGCATCCGGTCGGGGGTCGGGCGGACAATCTCGCCATCGTCCGCCTGGAGGGTGCGCCCCTGCCGCAGAGCCCGCTCGACTTCGAGGTCGTGGCGGTAGTGGCCAACTATACGCGGGGGCCGCACACCGTGGATGTCGCGCTCAGGCAACCGGATGGCACGCGCAGTCACCGGCGTGTGGCCCTCGGCGCCATGGAGCAACACCCCGTCAGCTTTGCTGTCCCCGCCGTCCCCTGGGTCGAGGTCCAGCTGGAGGGAAATCAGGATGCCCTGCCCCTCGACGATCGGGCAACGCTCGTGCTCGCGGCGGAACCCACGCGGGTGCTGTACCTCTCGCGCCGGGACCGGTTCCTGGGTGCCGCCCTTCGTGCCCATCCCCGGCTGGCCATCCACGAGTCGCCAGCGTCGAGTGCGCCGCAGCGCGACAACCGCCCGACCGCCGATCTGGCGGTGGTTGACGGGTGGGTGCCGCCTCGGGATTACCCGCTCCCTGTCCTCAGCTTTGCCCGGCCTGTCCTCCCGGCCCTGCCGCCCCGCCTGGTGCCTGTCACGGGATGGGCACGCAGTCATCCGTTGCTCCGGCAGCTGGACTTCAGCGAACTGCTCGTCCCGGCCGGCGCTACGGTACCCGCCGACGGCGAGACGCTGATCCGATCTGCCGACGGCCCGATCCTCCGGCTCGCACCCGGCGCAGGACCGCCCCGGCTCGAGTGTGCGTTTGCCGTGGACCGGTCGACGCTCGGCAGCACGCCGGCGTTCCCGATCCTGATCGCGCGAGCGATCGAGTGGCTCGCCGTCGGGCAGACGGCCCACCGGAACCTCCAGGTGGGGCAGCCCCTCCGCCTCGCGCGGCCTGACCTGCAGGGCGGGTACGTCATCCGGCGCCCGGATGGTTCCCGAGTCAAGGGGCAGACGGTGGATGGCAGCGTGGTATACGACGGGACGGATTTGCCCGGAGTGTATACGCTCGAGGCGGCGGGCGTTCGCATCCCAGTTGCCGTGCGTCTCGTCCATGCGGCGGAATCGAATCTCGACCGCCCCGCGCCGGATGCCGTCCC
Organism: Vulcanimicrobiaceae bacterium; assembly: GCA_035505475.1. Taxonomy (GTDB): domain Bacteria; phylum Methylomirabilota; class Methylomirabilia; order Methylomirabilales; family 2-02-FULL-66-22; genus 2-02-FULL-66-22. The sequence continues at coordinate 16,474 of DATJQT010000430.1, read as the reverse complement.
GGCCGGCGCCACCGACAGTCCGGTCGTGACGCGCCGTGCCGAATCCGCGCGGCTCTTCTTGGCCATCGCCCTGCCGCTTCTCTCGATCGAGGCCTGGCTGTTGCAACGGCAACGCCGGAAAAGCGTCCGATGATCCGCCTGGTTCAACCCTGGAGCCTCTGGGTGCTCGTCTTTCTGCCGCTGGTGCTCTGGCGGCTGCGTGGCCTGTCGCCGGCGTCCGGCACCCGCCGGACCGTCGCCTGGCTATGCTTGGCCTGTGCGCTGGCGGGCCCCGAGTTGCGCTGGGGAGACGCGCCGGGTGCGTTGATGCTCGTGCTCGACCTGTCGGCCAGCACGGCGCGCTCGCTCCGCGCCGGCATCGCAATCGCCCAGACGCTCGTGCAGGGGCTGCCGGCCGGGACGCCCGTCGGGGTGATCGGAGTCGCCGGGGAGGCGGCCCTGATCCGTCCGCTTCGGACCGATCCCGATCGGCAGGAGGTCGCGGCGCTCTTAGAGCGCAGCGCGGCCCATCCGGAGCAGGTGTTGGCCGCCGCCGCGCGGGACGCCACCGACCTCGCCGCCGGGTTGGATCTCGCGGGCTGGACGATCACGGCGGGACAGCGCGGGCGGGTGCTGCTCGTGACGGACGGGTGGGAGACGCAAGGCGACGCGGTGCGGGCCGCCCGCGACCTCGCGCGGCGCGGGGTGCCCGTCGACACCCTCACGCTGGTCCCGCCATCGGACATGGATGCGGCGGTCGACGAACTCGACCTGCCCGCCCGCGTGCCGATCGGCGTGCCGTTCGAGGTCCGCGCCGCGCTGCGCAGCACGCGGCCCGCGCAGGCCGCCGCGGCGCTCACCCAGGACGGCGTCGTGGTTGCTCGCCGGGACATTGCGGTGGACCCCGCAGGCGCCGTGGTCCGATTCTCCGTGACACCGACGTCGGCTGGACCGCATCGCTACGCCGTCCAGGTCACCGTTCCGGAAGACGCGGAGCCCCGGAACGATCGGATCGAGCATCTCGTCCAGGTCAGCGACCGGCCGCGGATCCTGTGGGTCGGCAATGCCGGCCATGTCCCAACCGCACCCGGATGGGAGCTGACTGTGATGGATCCGGCCGACGTGGGCCGTGGTCGCGCCGTGGACGCGTACGATGCGTTGGTCCTCGCCAACGTCGCCGCGGATGCCCTTCCGGCGTCGTTCGCTGCCCAGATCCCCGGGTACGTCGGCCGCCTGGGCGGAGGCCTGCTGATGCTGGGCGGCCGGCAGGCCTTCGGCCCGGGCGGCTACCGGGGGACCCCCATCGAGGACGTCCTGCCTGTGACCCTCGAGCCGCCGGCCGGCAACACCCGGGAAGGGCTCGCCCTCGTCATCGTCTTGGACAAGTCCGGGAGCATGGCCGAGACCTTCGGCCCCTCGACGAAAATTCAGGCGGCGCGCCAGGCCGTCCTCGCGGCGGGCCGCCTGCTCGAACCAGGCGACCAACTCGGCGTCCTCGGCTTCGACGCCGTGCCGCGCTGGGTCCTGCCCGTGCAGCCGGTGCCGGGACAGGGGGCGCTGGAAGCAGCACTGTCCGGCGTGCAGCCCGCTGGTGGAACCCAAATCCTGCCGGCCCTGAAGGCGGCGGCGGACCTCCTGAAGGGTTTCCCGCGCGTACGCCGTCACATCGTCCTCGTCACCGACGGGCAGGGAGAAGGCGGCGATTTCACCGGGACGGCGCGGCGCCTCGCCGCCGGCAAGATCAGCGTCTCGGCCGTGGCGGTCGGAGAAGACGCAGACGTCCGCCTGCTGGGCGCGCTGGCGCGCGCCGGCGGAGGGCGGCTCGAGTTGGCCGGCAATGCGGACGCGCTCGCCGCCGCGTTTCGGCGCGAGGTGGTTGCGGCGCATGGCCGGGCGATCCAGGAGGGGGCGACCGCGCTCGTGGCCGCCCCGCATCCGGTCCTCGATCCGGCGATCCGGAGCTATCCTCCGCTCTATGGCTACGTTGCCACCGGCGCAAAGGCATCGGCAACGGTTCCGCTGCGGAGCGAGACCGGGGCGCCGCTCCTCGCGCTGGCGCCGTTCGGCCTCGGTCGGGCTGCGGCGCTCACCACGGATCTCGGCGGGCCGTGGGCCGCGGATTGGCAGCGCTGGAGGGAAACCCCGCGCCTGCTCTCCCGCGTCTTGGGCTGGATCCTCCGCACGCCGCCGCCGGAAACGATCGCCGTGCGCCAGGAACCGGACGCCGAGGGATGGCGACTCGTGGTCCGCGCGACGGATGCCGAAGGCGCCTATCTGGACGGCCGCAGGCTCCAGGCCCACGTCGGGGAGGGATCCGCCCAGTCGCTGCGCCTGGAGCAGATCGGACCCGGGACGTACGCGGCACCTCTCCCTTCCCGTCTCGCGCAGCCTACCATCGTCGTGGTCGAGGATCGGACGGGCGAGGGACGGATCGTCGCGCGGGCGCAGGTCGGGGACGGCTATGCGGAAGAGTATCGGATTCGCGGGCCGAACGCCGCGCTGCTGGATCGGATCCGGGAGCTGTCCGGCGGGCGCCCGCTCGACGTTGAGCACAGCCGGCCGGTCTCCGTCGCCGACGCCGCCCGCTGGCTGCCGCTCTGGCAGGCGCTTGCGTGGTCCGGGCTGGCGCTCTTCCTGCTGGACCTCCTTTTGGCGCGCACGCGCGATGTCGGTGGCAGAACGCAGTCCCCATCTGGTGCCGCTGTGACCTCGGGCGCTGGGAGTCTCGCATGAATCCCACAGTGAAGGCCTACCTGCAGCTCGTCCGCCTGCCGAACGCCTTCACGGCGATGGCCGACGTCACCGCCGGATTCTTGGCGTGCGGGGGCGGCCTTGCCGATGCGCGCAGCCTGTTCGGGATCGGTGCGGCATCGGTGTTCCTTTACGCGGGAGGCATCGTCCTGAACGACGTCTGCGATCTGGCCATCGATCGCCGCGAACGGCCCCAGCGGCCCCTGCCCTCCGGCCGAATCGGCTGGGCCCGCGCGCGGGCATTGGCGATCGGCCTCCTGGGGATTGGCGTCGCGACAGCGGCCCTCGTCAGTGCCATGAGCGCCGGGATCGGCGCCCTGCTGGCGGCACTCATCGTCGCCTACGATACCTGGGCGAAACCGCATCCCGTCCGGGGACCCCTCTGCATGGGGAGCTGCCGGTTCGCCAACGTGATCCTCGGCGGGACGGCGGCGGCCGGCACGCTGCCGCCCTGGATTCCGGCGCTCCTGATCGGCATCCTGGTGATTGCGGCGACCGTGCTCAGCCGGGACGAGGTCGAAGGGGGGAAACGCCATGGCGTAGTCGGCGCCGCCGGCCTGCTGGTCCTGATCACGGCGCTCGCGGCGGGCTGGCTTGGGGCGGACGGGCGTGATTCGTCGGGCTGGGTATTCCTAGCGGTGTTCCTGGCGTTCACGGCACCCGGGCTGTTCCGCGCCTGGCTGGCGCCCAGTCCGGCCGCGGTCCAGCACGGCATCAAACACCTCGTCCTGGGCATCATCCCCCTGGACGCCGCCGTCGCCGCCGGAGCCGCCGGCCTGCTGGCCGGCTGTCTCGTGCTCGCACTCCTGTTTCCATCCTGGCGGATCGCGCGCTGGATCTATGTCACCTGAGCGCCGGGAACCCGGCCGGCCGATTGAAGCATCGGCTGAAGCGCCAGGGGCAGGCAAAGCATCTTGTCCGGGTTTGCAAAAACGGTCCTCACCATAGAAAGGAGCACAGCATGGCGCACGCCGCACGATCACCAATGTCCCACAAGCAGGTCGCGGATATGTATTTTCTGGAGATGCGGGCCAAACTGCTCGACATCGCCGCCTTCATGGATCGGCTCGACCGGGCGCACGATGCGGAGACGGCGTCCCCCGATTTCCGGGTGGACGCTCTGCGGCGCGGATGCCAGGAGCTGCTCGCCGCCGGCCCGGGCCGCACTGCCCGGATCCATCTCTGCCTCAGCGATCCCACGAGCGACCCCATTCCCGATGCCGCGGGCCTGAAGGGCGCCGCCGGCGCGTACTCGGCTGCATCGTACCAGCCGGTCAGGGGGTAATGCGATGCGATACATCGAGCCGCACATCCATATGGTCAGCCGGACCACCGACGATTACCAGCGCCTCGCCGAATCCGGCGTGGTGGCGATGACGGAACCGGCATTCTGGGCCGGATTCGACCGCTGCTCCGCGGACGGGTTCTCGGATTACTTCCGGCAGCTCACGGTCTACGAACCGCGCCGCGCCACCGTGTTCGGGATTGCCCATTACTGCTGGATTTGCCTCAATCCCAAGGAGGCCGAGGATCTCGCACTCGCGAAAGACGTGCTCTCGATCGTGCCCGACTACCTTCGCGCGCCGACCTGCCTCGGCGTCGGCGAGATCGGCCTCAACAAGAACAGCCGGAACGAACTGCAGGTCTTCGAAGCGCACGTGCAGCTGGCGGCGGATCTCAACCAGATGATCTTGATTCACACCCCGCATCTGGAGGACAAGTACAAGGGCACGCGCTTGATCATTGACGTGCTGCAGAATCACAGCGCCATCGACCCCACGCGGGTCATCATCGACCACGTCGAGGAGCATACCGCGCCCCTGGTCCTCGACCATGGTTTCTGGGCGGGCATGACCCTGTATCCGCAGACCAAGTGCACGCCGGCCCGGGCGGTGGACATCCTCGAGACCTGCGGAACGGATCGGATCTGGCTGAACTCGGCGGCAGATTGGGGCGTGAGCGATCCGTTGGCGGTGGCGAAATTCCAGCTCGAGGCCCGGCGGCGGGGCCATGCGGATGCGTTCGTGCACAAGATCGTGTTTGAAAACCCCGTTCGGTTCTTGGGCCAGAACCCGAAATTCCAAGTGCCGGCCTAACGGGCTGCTGAAACACTCGCTTTTCGCCAGGCGGCTCAAAAAGGCCCAGGCGACCCGTCTTCGACGGGTACCCCGGCGCGGCGCCGGGTACCCATCCGACACGGATGGGCGGGGGCGCGAGGCGCACATCGCCGGGTACCCATTCTGATGGGTGCGTCGCAGTGCCGCGCCAGGTACCCATTCCGATGGGTGGCCACAACGTCGGTGGCACCCGTCCGAAGGATGGGTCCGGCCTTTTTCAGCAGCCTGCTGGGCAAGGAGCGTCGATGCGGGTCCCGGGAACGGCCGCTGCCCACCTCACCTACTCCACCAATATGCACCCAGGGGAAACCTGGGCGCAAGTGTTCGACACGCTCCAGAAGGTCACCGTGCCCATCCGCCAGCGGGTCAGTCCCGACGCGCCATTCGGACTCGGGCTCTGGCTGTCGGACCGCGCCTCACTGGAGCTCGTTGCCCCGCAGCGCCTCAACGAGTTCCGGGCCTTCTGCGCGCACCATGGCCTCTACGTGTTTACCATCAACGGATTTCCGTTTGGGGGGTTCCATCGGCAGCGGGTCAAGGAGGATGTGTTTCGCCCGGATTGGGGCGACCCACGCCGCCTGGCATATACCAATCGCCTCGCCGACATTCTCGCCGCCCTGGTGCCGCCGGGAATGGAGGGCAGCATCAGTACCGTCCCCTGCTCCTTCAAGGCCTTCATCCGCTCCGAGGACCCGACCCGACGCATCCTCGGACACCTCATCGACCACGTCATTCACCTGGCCCGGATTCGTGACGACACGGGCACGGTGGTGCACCTGGGGCTGGAGCCCGAACCCCTGGGGCTCGTCGAGAACTGCGACGAGGTGATCCAGTTCTTCCAGCAGCACGTGTTCGGCGAAGGCGTCCGCCTGCTCATGCGCGCGACGGGCTGGAACGAACCAGACGCCTTGGCCTGCGTGCGCCGGCACCTGGGGATCTGCTACGACACGTGCCATCAGGCCGTCCAATACGAGGAGCCGGCCGATGCCCTCGCGCGCCTGTCCCGGGCGGGCATCCGGGTCAGCAAGCTCCAGATCAGCTCGGCCGTGCAGGCGATGCTACCGGAGACCGGTACGGAGGCAACACTCGCCGAACTGGAACGCTTCGTAGAGCCGACTTACCTTCACCAGGTCATCGAATCCCGCTCCGGGGCGCTCCGGAGGTATCCCGACCTCGCCGTCGCGCTGGCCGCCGCCCGCGCCGAGTTGGCGGCTGGCCACTTCACCGCGCGGGAATGGCGGGTGCATTTTCACGTGCCGGTCTTCCTGCCTCGGGTCGGGCGTCTAGCGACCACCCGCGATCACATCGAGCGGACGTTCGCAGCCCTCGCCAGCCTGGAGCCGATCCAGCATCTGGAGATCGAGACCTACACCTGGGACGTCTTGCCCCCGTCCCTCCAGGCCGCCAACTTGGTCGACGCCGTGGTCCGCGAATTTGCGTGGGTGTTGAGTGCGCTGAGAACGGCGACCACGGTCCCGACGGCGGCTGTCCCCAAAGAACGACATGCGTGAACAATACGGGGTGGGATATGATGCGCGTGGCGACCGCACCGATTAACTGGAACAATGACGATCTTCCGGAACTGCGCCCCACGATGCCCGTCGACCAGGTGCTGGCCGAAATGGCGCGGGCAGGCTACGAAGGGACGGAGTACGGCACAGGCTTCCCTACCGAATCCCAGGCCCTCCGGCGCGTCCTGTCGCGCCACGGCTTGTCGCTAGCCTCCTGTTTTTGTTTTCTGTCGCTGGAAGAACAGCGCTCGCACGCGGAAGAGATTGCGCGCGCTGTGAGTGTAGCGCGCATTCTGGCGGACGCAGGCGTCCAGGAATTGATTTTAGGACTACGCGGGACGCCGGAGCGCTTGGCGCTGGCTGGCCGGGTCCCGCCGGACGGGAGCGCCGGGCTCACGGAGCGGCAGTGGCGCACAATGGCCGGTGGGATTCATGCCCTGGCCGCAGCCTGCGAGCCCCTTCAGGTGCGCGTCTCGGTGCATCCGCACGCGGGCTCGTTCCTCGAGACCCGGGAAGAGATCGAGCAGTTCCTGTTCTACACGGATGAAACCGCCGTCGGCGTGTGCGTGGATGCCGGACACTTAGTGTATGGGGGTGCCGATCCCGTGGAAGTGGTCCGGAGTTGCGGGGCGCGCGTCCGGTATATCCACCTCAAGGACGTGAATGCATCAGTCCTCGGCGCCAGCCGGAGAGAACGCTGGAGTTTCCTCGAGGCGTTGAAGCACTATGTGTTTTGTGACCTGGGCTGCGGATGCGTGGACCTCGCACATTTCGTGGACGCATTGCGTAGCATTGCTTTCAATGGCTGGATGGTGATCGAGGAAGACACGTCCCCCGATCCCCCATTCCTCGCCGCGCAACGGAATCGGCACTATCTCCAGGAACGGCTCGGCGTGTGACCGAACGCCCTGGGCCTGCTGGAAGGGAGTGAGAGGACTTGGTGGCCGAGGAGACGGGTGGGACGTCTCGTCGTTGAATCCGGCAAAACGGAGAGCCTCAGCCAATCTGTAAGCAAGTGCGCGATCGGGGCAGACGATCAAAATGAACGGCTGAGCCATGGGCGCCCTTCAGGCCCGCCGAGCTGGGCGACACGATCGGATACACGTTGTTTCCCTTGCCTGGCAATACAGGCGCCTTTGTCCTGAGTCGCCACCTCTTCTCGGGCAAAGTTGCCGTATGCAGCGATTGAGAGAAGCCCGCGGTGATCCATTTTTACAAGAGCAAAGTCGTGGGCGATCGAATCTTTCAGTCACGGATTGGAAACCTCAGCAGGCAACACTCAAGTTCTTCAGTGCGTCTGGCGGTCGGAATGCGAACATCGGAGGTGTTGCCCACTGCTCACATCATGTGTATTCTTGGACACTCTTATTGCTGGGCCCGGCGGAAAAGAGATCAGGCACCCCCATGCCTGAGCCGGCTTCCCCAGCGTGCCGGGAATTCTGCCCGCGCTCGGCGGTCTCACGAATGCCGCTCCAGCACACAGAAAAGAGAGGCGCACGCGTCTCACATCATGGGAGAGCCGAATGGATGACAGAAATGTTCAGCACCGACGAGTCCGTGACATTGCCCGAGCCTCTGTGTCGATTTCCCCGGCCGGCGAACGCTTCCCATTGCCACGCGATGAGGATTACGACAACGAACTGACCCGCCTGCAACAGCTGGTTGAGGAACAGCGCGCGCTCGGCCGCGAAATCGTCGTCGTAATGGGCCTTGGCTTTGTCGGGGCGATCATGGCCGGGGTCGTTGCCGATTCCGTGGACCGACGCAGCAGGAAACCCGGCAAATTCGTCATGGCCATGCAGCGGCCGTCCCTCCGCTCCTACTGGAAGATTCCCCTGCTCAATCGAGGCGCCACGCCCGTCGAAGCGGCGGATCCGGAAGTCGCCCCAATGATCGCCCGCACCGTCCTCGAAAAGAAAACGCTGACCGCCACGTTCACCTATGACGCGCTGGCCCTCGCGGATACCGTCATTGTGGATGTGCAGTGCGATTACGTGAAAGAGGCCTTGGGCGACATGGCCAAGGGGCATGCGGACATTGTGGCGCTTGAGGAAAGCTTCCGGGTCATCGGAGATCGCATTCAGCCGCAGTGCCTGGTGTTGATCGAAACCACGGTGCCGCCGGGAACCACGGAGCACATTGCCTACCCGATCGTTAAACAGGCATTCGCGGCGCGCGGCATGGAAGACGAGCCCCTCTTGGCGCATTCCTACGAGCGCGTCATGCCGGGACGCAACTATGTCGCCTCCGTCCGGGATTTCTGGCGGGTATGCAGCGGCATCAATCCGACGGCTCGCGAGCGCGTCGTCAGATTCCTCTCCGAAGTGCTGAACGTGGAGCAGTACCCGCTGACCGTGCTGGACCGTCCGGTCGAAAGTGAGACGTGCAAGGTCGTCGAGAATTCCTATCGGGCGACAATCCTGGCATTCATGGACGAGTGGAGCCTCTTTGCCGAGCGGAACGGCATCGACCTCACGAAGGTGATCGCCGCCATCAAGATGCGCCCGACCCACAGCAATCTGCTGTTTCCGGGCCCCGGGATCGGTGGCTACTGTCTGCCCAAAGACGGCGCACTGGGCATGTGGGCGTATCAAAACATTCTCGGGGTCGACAACTGCTCCTTACCGATCACCTCCGCCGCGATCAATATCAACGATACTCGAGCCCTGCACGTGGCCACGCTGGTCCATGAAGGGCTCACGGCCATGCAGCACGCCGTTGCCGGCACGCCAATCCTGTTGTGCGGCGCCAGCTACCGGGAAGACGTCGGGGACACCCGGTACAGCGGATCGGAGTTGATCGTGCGCAAGCTCCTCGAATGGGGAGCGGACATGCGCGTCCACGATCCCTACGTGGATCATTGGTACGAGCTGGAGAATCAGGAAGAGTACCCGGCCAGAGGGCAATCTCGATCCCGGTTTTTCAAGAACCAGAGCGGCGCGGCAACCATCCAAGTGGAGAAGGACCTGGAGGTCGCCCTGGATGGCGTGCAGGCGCTCATCTTGGCTATCCGCCACGCGGAGTACCTTGACCTGGATCCTGACTGGGTCATCAAGCGGGCAGGCGGCGCATTAGCCGTGATCGATTGCTTCGGCATCCTCTCCGATGAACAGATTCGGCGATACCTTGAAATGAATTGCGAGGTCAAGTGCCTGGGTCGTGGGCACATAAAGTACCTCAAGAAATAGCATGGTCTCGATTCCACAGAAAGACCGTTGTCGGCATCTCGCGAATCTGGTTTTCCGCTCTGCAGAATCTCGGTCATCACGCCGGCCGGGCGCCCCGGGTCTGCCAAGAGCAACGCGTCCTGGATGACGGTCAGCTCCCCCACTGCAAAGGCACAGGGGAAAGGTGTCGTCACTGACCGGGTCGCCAAGAATAACGGGGCGACCCGTTCGAGTAGTGTGACAATTGGGGCTAACACGTTCGGAGTCACACAATCGGGAAGGAGGTATTGCACGAAGCGACAAAACAGGGGGCCACGCATCTACACCTCAAAGAGCGCCGAGATCCTCGGCGCTCTTTGTCTTAGGGAGACACCCTCTCAACGGCGTCCCGTAACTTTTCTTCGGGAGTGTGACGGATAGTTTACGGATATTTTCCAGGGGTTTCCCGAAGGCGTACGGTTAGACCTTACTCCCCTATCTGACCAAGATATTCGTGCAGCACCACTTGTTCTTTCAGCGAAGCGCAGCAGTCGGAGGTTGCCAACGAATGCTGTAAACGATTATTCTCGTCATATCAGGATTGTTCGCGGCTTGCTCTGCTCTATTCTCGTGATCAGCCATCGGACTGATGAACGGCAATGGTCAAATGTGCCCCATCAAACCTGGCGAGATGTCCGTAAACGATAGCTGCCCCAGCCGCCTGGTGTCCCCTTACACCTGATTCTCAGGCATATTCCCCCTGTGCCTTTTGGCTCGCATGCTCAATGCGAGCACGCTCAGAATCTCGCTCAAAATAGCTTGTTGAGGAAACGTGATGTCGGTAAAAACCAAACCAGTCACACATGGAGGAGGATCTTCGGGTAATCCGTCCTCCCGAGGTCCAACCGGCTTGCTGTAGATAATCCGTACAGGAATTTCGAGCGATCCCAAGTTCGCCGGAAGGACTAGGGTGGACTCGGCACCACCTGGTAGCTTCCCGTAAAGCCGGACGCACGCCCCGGAAATGCTAATATCGAGAAGCTCGGCATCGAAATCGGGCCGGAGAATCACCGGCGCCGGCCGAGCCAGCCCGATGCGGTCGGGAACCAGAGCGACCTGCAAAGTCGCTTCGAGGACACGGCGCTGGTGACCTGTGACGGCCAGAAAGCGGACCCCGTGTCGAACCCGGAGGATCTGCCCGGCAGTGCGGGAACGCTGCTCGACCCACACCACGCTCGCGTGCGGCTTCAATGGCTCGGCGAGCTTCTCAAACACCAGAATCAGTGCTGCGCCGGCCTGGAGCCGATCCGCCAAGTCTAGACATGCCCCGGTAAGGCTCACATCATGTGTGATCCCATTCCCCGTAACAAGGGTCGGAGGGGCGCCAATGGAGCTCGCAAACCTGACCGGGAGGTTCAAGGGGTATCGAGCTGCACGGACAATGACGCGGGGAACGCTGACATCTGGACTGGGCGCGACCGAATCAGGCAATGAATGATCCGTGCTCTCAGGCGTCGCGAGGAGTCTTTCTCGTAGGTGCAATCGCTGCCAAACCTCCACAAGGGCGCTGCGCAACACGGCCATCGCCGAGAATCTGTACAGGTATGCCACACAGAGACCTTGCACCTCGGGCGGACCCGGGGATGGATCGGGTCCGATCACCACCACAGGGATTCTCGCCGTTTCGGGATCGCCCTTCAAGATCTCGCAGGCGGTGACCCCATCGAGGTCCGGAAGCTCGAGATCGATGAGAATGAGCGCCGGGCGGCTTTCGGCCGCCAGTTGAAGTGCCTCGATCGCCCGGGGCACCATGACGGGCGTCCCGCCTATCCCCGTGATCACTTCGGCAAGGCGGCGGCACAGATCCGAATCAGGTTCAACGATCAGAATCGGCGCGATGCTCGAATCGTGCAGCCTCGACATCATCGTCATATCCTGCCAGCATTCGTCAAGAAGCCCTGTGCGAAAGGCCGGGATCGGCAAGCGCTCTTATAATCACTCAGAGTCTGCAGACCAATCGGCCTCCGAAGGTAACCGAATACTCCGGTTTCCAGCGCGTCCCGGCGCGGTGCCCAGACAGGAAGACACCATGATCGCGGTATCGCCTGCGATTCGTTCCAGAAACTGGTGAAAGATGTCATGGGTTTGTGCATGCTTTATGCCCAGTAAGTTGCCGTCGAACAGGACGCAGCACGTGTTCGCACGACCGAGGGCTTGCCTGTCGTGAAGCTGAAGCCGCCTGAACCTGCGAACCCGTACAGCCGTACAGCCACAGCGTGTGAGCAAACGCGGCAACCTGGTCGGGCACATCGTCGACGATCAGGGCGGTGGGCAACCGCTCTCCGGGAACGGGTTGGCTGGCGGATGGCGAGAGACTATCGTTGGCGGGACGCGAAGTCAAGGCAAGTCATCTCCACTCCTTCCAATATTCGCAGGACGTTCGGTCATTCTTGAGGCGCGGACACCCTTGAGATTTAACCCAGAACATGGCCGGATGGCCACTTTATGGGTTATTTTCCCTATTGCGACCAACGACAGCACACCAAGAGCAGCCCCTTTGATACGTGCCTGGTTGCCATGCGCCGTCCTCGTGGCAGAAACAGATACGTTCGTGGCAGCCTGAGCGGTCCACGGGGGGGTCTTGGTTGTACCCGTAGGCTTTTCGTAGTCGAGTCCGGCTCTGGATAGCTCGTGGGATTTGGTCAGCAAATGGCCAAAGATCGGGCGGAACCTGATGATCGATTCGGGTCGCTGGGAGGATGGCAACGCACGGACTGTATCGTTCAGCATCGAGAGCAAGCTCGAATTTGATGGCGGTCAGGGAGTGATCCGCGAAGGGAAGCTTCCCGTCCACCCAACGGAATCGATGACGGTCTTCGCCGCAGGGGATCGTCACCTCAACCGGTGTTGGTTGGCACCGATCGAGAACGTTCTGACGATTGGTGAGATTGTGTCGAGGCAATAACCTGGGGCGCATGGATGACCTGTAGATTTTCTCTTGAGGGAGCGGGAATCTTGGGTATCGGAAAGCCAGCGGGTTACGGCGAGGGATGGTCATTTCATAGGGGATTCTTGGCCATACGATGACACGGCGTGCTGAGTCGCGAGCATCTGGCGTCTTGCTCGCGTCCTGGGCTACTAACCATTAGGACTTCAGGCGGCGTGACGGCGCAGGTACTCGATGCTGCCGGGCAAGTCGCGAATGAGTCGGACGAGTACATCCATCGCAGCGGTCTGGACATTTCTGCCAGACTCCCAGCGTGAGACCGTGTTGGCGCCGAGATGGAGCAAGCGGGCTAGCTCGCCTTGCGTCAGCCCGAACTGTTTACGGACCGCCCGAATCTCCTCCGCCGAGAGGAGGTCGTGCTTTCTGCGATAGATCGCGATGGCATCCCAGCTGAGGCGCCGTGCGTCTTCGAAGCGCAGAATGACCTCGTGGCACTTGGGGCAGCGGAGGTGAGAGACGGCGGGGACGGAGACCTTCTCGCCATTCACGGGTAGGCGCAACCGGCCCCGCGCCTCAACCATCGTTGTTCCACACGTGGGGCAGACGTCGTCGGGCAGCAAATGGGTGCGGTGTACGCGAAGCGCTTTCTGACTATGCGTTGGCGTCATTATCAGCATCCTCGTTCTCGTGGAACGATACAATCAAGCAATTGGTCCGGAGGACCACCTTGACGTAGAGAATCGTCGAGGCGACGTGTGGTTTGAAGATATACAACCATTCATCTCTCACCGTTGAGTGTAATCGGCCGGCCGAATCCGCCGGAGTGAGGCGTGCGAGAATATCACAGACAGCCGTTGTGTCCAGACGCAGTCCGAGCTCTGCCACTTCCCTCAGGGCCTTGAGCGTGAAGCGGAGCTGGCGGTTGAGGGTGAGCTCGTGGATGCGGATCAGTATCTTTGGGAGCCGGCTCGGCATCTCTGTCGGTCATATTCATATGGTGAATTATGTAATTGGTGACCTAGCTTGTCAATCTCTCATGTTCGCCGTAGGCCGCCCGTGGCTAGCCAAGTGACACTTGGGGGTCCCAGGTACTTGCGAACCGTGGGAGGCGTTCCTCGCAAGAGGGTTTTGTCGGAGGGTAGGGATCGATCAGGCATGGCGTCGGGCTCCCAATATCGGAGCTGACCTGGGAATATTCCGCCCCTTGGGGCCGAGAGGGTGCTAAAAGAATGTCGGCGGGACGAGCACGGGAATGGCTCACCGGCCCGCGTGCTGGCAGATAGTCGGGCCCCTCGCCCGCCCCTATTGCCGTATTAGCCTAAAGTCTACTAGACGCACACGGCGCAGGGGCTATTATGCACCATGATGTGCGTGCTGCTCGCGGAAGATGACCCGATCGTGCGACGAGCCTTGACACGGGTTCTCGGCTTGAACCGCGATGTCGAGATCGTCGGCCACGCCACGGACGGCGAATCGGCCACCGCGCTCACGCGGGAGCTGCGGCCCGATGCGCTCCTGCTGAACGTGCGGCTCCCGGTCCACGGCGGGATCGAGGTCACCCGCGTGCTGCACGCCGAATTCCCGGCGCTCGGCATCCTCGCCCTCGTCGTTGGTGTGAGGACGCCGAGTTAGCCGCCACGATCAAGGCGGCGGGCGCATTCGCGGTGCTCACTGGCGTCCAGCCCATCGACGCGTTGATCGATGCCCTGCGCGGGTGCTCCGGCAAGTCAAAGAGCGCAGCGACTCCTCACCCGCTTGACACATATCGACGATCAGCAGTAGCATTCGCATCTACCGCTTCTCCCAGCAACCTTTGAATCGCTTTCAGTCCGCGAAGCCGCCAATGCCACCTGAGCAGCGGAACCCAATTCTCCACCGGCCCCGGCCACGCGTCGGCATTCGCGCCTGGGCAATCCTCCTCGTCCTCGCCGCGGTCGTCCCCCTCCTGATCTTCGCCTGGCTCACCCTCGACTGGATGGCGCGGACCCATGCGGACGGGTTCACCAAGAATCAAGCCGACACAGCCCGCATCCTGGCGAATGCCGTGAACGATGAGCTGCACGGCTGGAAGATGCTGCTGACGGCCCTCGCCCAATCCCAGGCCCTCCAGAGCGGTCGGTTAGCCGAGTTCTATGAAGAGGCCAAAGCGGTGGCCGCCCAGCAGGACGGCTGGATCGTCCTCACCGATGCGGCGGGGCAACAGGTCCTCAACACACTCCGCCCGTATGGGTCCCCGCTGCCGACCACGAGCGCCCCAGCATTGCTCCACGCCATTCTTGCGGAGGCCAAGCCGGTCGTCAGCGATCTCGTCTTCGGCAAGGTGGCGCAACGCTGGCTCATTGCAGTGGCCGTGCCCATATCGCGCGAGGGTCGCGTGGCGTACATGCTCGATATGTCGTTTCCGCCCGACCGGCTCACGCAGCTGCTGGAGCGCCAGCGCCTGTCTAGGGACTGGACCGCCGTCGTGCTCGACAGCCAGCATCAGGTGGTCGCCCGGCGGCCGTTGTCCCAAGAGCGGATCGGCAAGTCCGTCCCGCCGTGGTTTGCCGCGGCAGTCCGGGCCAGCGCTCATGGCATCGCGACCGGCCTGTCGCCGTATGATGTCCCGATCCGCGCGGCCTTCAACCGCTTGACGGAGGCCCCCTGGGTCGTGAGTCTCTCGATCCCGCTGGCCGCCTTCCCGTCCCCGCGGCCCGTCTACGGGTTCCTCGCGCTCGGCGTGGTCTTGGGGTGCCTTGCCGTCGGCCTCGCCCTCTACGCCAGCCGGCAGCTCACCCGTCCCGTCGCAGAGCTGGCCGAGAACGCGGAGCGCCTGCTGCGCGGCGCGGCGATGGACTACGGCCCCGCGTCGGGTCTCCGGGAGATCGAGCACCTGTGGGAGGCGCTGGTCACGGCAGCCGCCAGCGTCCAGGCGCTGCAGCGGGAAGAGGCACGCGCAGCGATGGCGGAGGAACGGGCGAGACTATCCACGGAGTCAGCCGAGGCAATGCAGCAGCTGAACGCCACACTGGAGCAGCGAGTCCAGGCACGCACCGCCGATCTCCAGCGCCTCACCGGTGAACTCGCCCTGGCCGAGCAGCGCGAGCGCCAGCGCCTCGCGCTCATGCTCCATGATGGGTTACAGCAACTCCTGGTCGCAGCCAAGATGCGGGCAACCCTGCTCGACAAGCACCGCGACCCTACCGTCCAGGCCGCGAGCCGGGACCTCCAGAAGCTCCTCGACGAGAGCATCGCGGCCTCGCGCTCGCTAACGGCGGAACTCAGCCCGCCGATCCTGGAAAGCGGCCTCATCCCGGCGCTCCAGTGGTTGAGCCGCTGGATGCAGGACACGCATGGCCTCACCGTCCACCTAAACACCGACGCGCCCGTCCTGCCGATCGCGAATTCCGAGCGTCTCTTGCTGTTTCAAGTGGTCCGCGAGCTGCTGTTCAATGTGAAGAAGCACGCGCAGGTCAGCGAGGCGAGCGTGGTGGTCTCGGAGCGGCACGGGGCCGTGCAGCTCGTGGTCTCGGACGCGGGGGCCGGGTTCGATCCCCAGACGTTGAATACCTCAGATGGAGGGTTCGGGCTGTTCAGCATCCGCGAGCGGCTCCGCTACGTTGGCGGGGACATGGCCATCGCCAGCGCTCCCAGCCAGGGGAGCAAGTTCACGCTGACCGTGCCCCTGCAGGCGAGCGCGCCCTCGGCTTGAGTCCACCTCCCGTCAGTAATACGCCCCGCCTGCCCGCCCTCTGATACGTGTCAGCACAGGACTCGACCGGTGCGCCTAGGGGACCTTAGCCCTCGGGGACGGCCATTCCGAGTCGGTCAGCGTCCCGCGCTGTCCTGCCCCGGGGACATTCCGCGCTGGAGTCTGGCGGGGGACAGGTGTACGATGACACCCATGAGTGATCGGACTTGTATCTACATCGCCGCCCGCCCGGTCGAGGCCCAGCACGTCAAGGACGTTCTGCAACGGACGCACATCCACTACGCCGTCGCGGTCTCCGCCACGGCGACCCGACGAGTCGCGCGCTTCCCGAG
>DATJQT010000429.1:0-1153 GCA_035505475.1 Vulcanimicrobiaceae bacterium | reverse complement strand
TCGTGGATTCACAACAATTTTGTGAACGGGCTTAGATAGCCCTGTTCGGGTGCGCTTGCGCGATCAGCGGCGCGCGAAGACCCCTGACCATCTCTTCGAACTTGGCCAGAGTGGCTTCTAAACGGTCTTGGGCACAGACTAGCCTGCGAATCGCAAAATACGGGCACTGTTAGCCACAACCGCAAGGACGGCCACACTTTGGGACAGGGCCCCGGTCAGGGGGTCCAAGACTCCAAACGCGGCCAGCATAATCAGGATCAAAGAAAGTCCGAATGCCAGCCAGACATTCTGTCCGATGACGCGGCGGGTGTTATCCGCCAGCGCGATGAGTTGCGGCAGGCGCCGGAGATCCGTTCCCAAAATCGCCGCATCCGCTCCTCCCAGAGCTACTTCGTTGAGTTCGGCGCCGATCGCTACTCCCACATCAGCGCCTCCAAGAGCGGGCGCGTCGTTCACTCCGTCGCCGACCATCATCACGGTGCGCCCGGCGGCTTGTTCGGCCCGCACCACGTCTAGTTTCTGCGCAGGGAGGACTTCGGCGACAACCTCGTCCATGCCGAGAGCCTCCCCTACCTTCCGGGCCACCTCTGCACGATCGCCCGTGAGTAGTACGAAGCGGCCGATCCCCAACGCCCTCAAGGCGGCGAGCGCCCCGCGCGCCTCCTGGCGAGGTTGATCTCGGAGCAGAAGGCTGCCGATGAAGCGCCCTCCGTATGCCACCCACACCTGCGAAGCGCCGGCGTCCTCCTGCGATCCGAGATCGATTCCCAGATCCACGAGCAGTTCCTTGCGGCCGAGAATTGCCTGACGGCCGTCGACCATGGCGACCACGCCGAGCCCCGGCCTCTCCTGGAGTTCGCTCGCCGGCGTACCCACGATTCCGCGAGTCAGGCCCTCCGCCACCACGGCCCGTGAGACGGGATGGAGCGACCCGAAGCCACATGCCACCGCCACCGCGAGCAGCGTCATCTCGGTTTCGCCCTCCGCCGGTTGGATGCCGGTGACTGTCGGTTGACCTACCGTCACGGTCCCGGTCTTGTCCAGGATCAGCGTGTCGACGTCGGATGCGCGCTCCAGAAAGTCCGCGCTCTTGATCAGGATGCGAAGACGCGTAGCCACAGTCATCGCGGCCACCACCGAGGCCGGACCCGCC
>DATJQT010000428.1:0-3202 GCA_035505475.1 Vulcanimicrobiaceae bacterium | reverse complement strand
TCCGGGACATGGCTGGCCGCCGCGAACTCTCAAAGGCGGCGATCGAGGTAGTCCGCGAGGCCGCTGTGGCACAGGCGCCGCCGATGGATGCCCTGCGCATGGGCGCGGCCGTGCTCGGCCTGGGCCGCCGCGAAGATCCCCTCGACCAGGCGCTCACCGCCATCGCCGCTTTTCCGGCGATCGTGGGCGCCTATTGGCGCTTTCGCAACGGCGAGGCGCCGGCGCGCGTTCGTGCCGATCTTTCGCACGCCGCCCATTACCTGCATCAGGTGAGCGGAGTCGAACCGCCCCCCGAGCGAGCCCGTGCTCTCGAGACCTATCTGAATACCGTCTGCGATCACGGTCTGAATGCCTCGACGTTCGCCGCGCGCGTGATCGTCTCGACGCGCTCCGACCTGATCTCGGCCATTACCGGCGCGGTGGGAGCGCTCAAAGGCCCGCTGCACGGAGGCGCGCCCGGCCCGGCGCTCGACATGGTCTTCGAGATCGGCACGCCGGCGCGCGCGGAAAGCGTCATCCGCGAAAAACTGGATCGCGGCGAGCGCCTGATGGGGTTCGGCCATCGTGTCTACCGGGTGCGCGATCCACGCGCCGACGTGTTGGCGCACGCCGCCGAACGCTTCTATACCAGCGGCGGCGACCGGCATCTTTACGACCTGGCGCGGTCGGTGGAAGCGACGGCGCTCGGTCTGCTGCGCGAGCGCAAGCCCGATCGCCGCCTGGACACCAATGTCGAGTTCTACACGGCACTGCTGCTCCACGGCATCGGGTTGCCGAAGGATCTGTTCACGCCCACCTTCGCCGCCGGCCGCGTCCTCGGCTGGGCGGCGCATTGCCTGGAACAGCTTCGCGAGGGACGGCTGATTCGGCCGCAGTCGGAGTACGTGGGGCCGATGGGGCTGCAGTACGGCGTGAATGGGGCCGCGGGATACTTCTGAAAAGGGCAGGCCAGGAGGCCTACCCCACTAGCGGGAGTTTACAAGTTATCGGTTTGAGGTAAGCCCACCGCTGACGTCAGAGTCCTTCGCCCTTCTGTAATCCATTGAAAGGCAATGGTTTCCCTGCCATGGCGGCCGACTGCGAAGTATGGATTCCCGAGGGTTTTTGCATGACCTAGATATATCAGGGAATTTCACGGTGCGTTCCGAGTGGCGCCGTGCCGCGATCAAACACCCTGGAATACCTGTCATTGTTGGCTTTGATGCAGCAAGTTATGTGGCCTGCCCCTTTCGAAACATTTTTATATTGATTTGTTTTCTAGAGTGTGGTATGTCCTAAATGTGCCGAGTCTCACGCCCAAACTCATCGACGGGCACACCTACTACTACGCCCGCTACTGCCAGCGTGTGGACGGCAAACCCAAGGTCGTCCGCACCGTCTATCTCGGCAAGATCGAGGATTTGGTCGCTGCGGCCGTGGCCTCCCGCCAGCCGCCTCAACCCCTGGAGACCGTGGTAGCCGCCTTCGGCGATGTGGCCGCCCTCTGGCAGATCGCCGAACGGCTGGATTTGGTCTCCCTCCTGGATTCCGTCCTCCCCGCCCAGCGCCACCAAGGCCTCTCCTGCGGTCAGTACCTGCTGTTGGCCGCCATCAATCGCGCCGTCGCCCCCACCAGCAAGCTGCAGTTCGCCGACTGGTTTCGCCAGACGGCCCTGAGCCGCCTGCTGCCTGCCGACCCGGCTTGGCTCTCTTCCCAGAACTTCTGGAACCACATGGATTTGATCACCGCCGATCACATCGCCGCCTGCGAGCAGCAGATCAGTCGGCGGCTGATCGAGCGCTTGCAACTCGACCTGCGCGCCCTGGTCTACGACGGCACCAACTTCTTCACTTACATCAACACCCGCACACCGGCCGAGTTGCCGCAACGCGGCCACAATAAGCAGAAGCGTGGCGATCTCCGCCAAGTCAGCCTCGGCCTGCTGGTCAGCACCGACTTCCACATCCCGCTGCTGCATTGGGTCTACGCCGGCAACGTGGCCGACAGTGTCGAGTTCCGCTCGGTCACCGAGGAACTGGCCGCCCACTACCGGGAACTGGCCCAAACCTGCGAGCACATCACGCTGGTTTTCGACAAGGGGAACAACAGCGAGGAGGCCTTCGACACGCTGGCCCCTTCACCGTTTCACTTTGTCGGTTCTCTGGTGCCCAGCCAACATGCGGATCTGCTGGCCGTGCCCCGGCGTCGCTTCCGCGTCGTGACCGACCCGCGCCTGGAGGGAGTCGAAGTCTGCCGCACGGAAAAAAAGGTATTCGGCCGATCCCACACGGTAGTGATCACCTTCAACCAGAATCTCCTCGATGGCCAGATGCAGGGATTGACGGCCAACCTGAACAAGGCGCGGCGCAAGCTACGGGAACTGCAGCAGCAGCTCCGCCGCTGGCGGGAAGGGAAACTGAAAGGTAAGCGGCCCACGCTCCCGGGGGTGGAAAACCAAGTGCGCGCGATCTGCTCGGCCCAGCATCTCAAGTCCCTCCTCAAGACCGAACTCAAAGAAGTCCGCCGTGGGCTGGAACTCACCTTCTCCACCGATCAGGCAGCCCTGGACCGCCTCTGCCGGGTCCATCTCGGCAAAACCATCTTGTTCACGGACAACGTCGATTGGTCCGACGAGGAGATCGTGCTGGCCTATCGCTCCCAGTACCACATCGAGGATGCCTTCAAGCAAATGAAGAATCCGCACTTCCTGCACTGGAGCCCGATGTTTCATTGGACCGACTCCAAGATCCGCGTCCACGCATTTTACTGTGTGTTGGCCCTGACCCTCAGTTCGGTGCTGCAACGCGAACTCTGGCGCCAGGGAGAAGCACTCAGCATTAACCGCCTGCTGGAGATCCTGGGCGAAATCCGGGAAACGCTGGTTGTCTACCCGCGCCGACAAGGCCAGCATCGGAATCAGACCGCCACCTGCCTGAGCCGGATGAATCCGCTTCAGCAACGGCTCTTTTCTCTACTCCACCTCCAGCGTTACGCACCCATTCCCAGTTGAGCCGATCCGGTTAGGACATACACGTGGGCTCCCGCCAAGCCACTGGAGACTCAGACTTTACCTCGCTTCTCGTCCCATATCTCGTAAACTCCCGCTAGGGGACACCTAACCCTGTAGCCGCACTCGCTCATGTCGACAGGGAAGCCGCGACACTCGACCCGTGGTCCTTCCCGTGTGCTAACGCCAGGTAGTCTCTGAAGGTCAGATGGAGG
>DATJQT010000427.1:0-3208 GCA_035505475.1 Vulcanimicrobiaceae bacterium | reverse complement strand
TACATCGTCACCATTGCGTCCACCGGGGAGCGCGCAAGCTCTCCCGCGCCGCCGTCCACCAAGTAGCGGGCGTTACTGGTTTCCTGGCCCTCGATGAGGTCCGTGAGAAGAAGGGGCTTGCCGCAGGCAAGCGACTCGGTGACGATGAGCCCGCCCGCCTTGCAGATCACGCAGTCCGCGGCATGCAGGAGGGCCGGCATGTTGCTCACGAAGTTGTACACGCGCGCGGGCAGGTGCCAGCGCGTCCCTTTCAGCTGGCGATGCAGCGCATCGTCACCCCCCGCTACCGCGACCAGCTGAAGCGGCAGGGCCGAATGATTGAGCGCATTCAGAATCCCCTCGAGATTCCGCACCCTCCTGCTGCCCACGGCGAGCACCGTGGTGAGGTCGGACCGCCAGCCAAGCTGCGCGCGCACCTCCGATGTCGGCCGCGTCTCGCGTGCAAGGTCCGGGTGCACGGGAATGCCGGTGATCTTCACCTTTTCCGGCATCATGCCGCAGGCCAGGGCCTGCGCACGCACCTGCGGCGTTGCAACCAGGCAGAAGTCCGACGCCTTGTGAAACCAGATCTGGTGCACCGGCGCCATGTCGGTGACCACGGTAAGCAGCGGGATCCTGTGCCGTGTGAGCGCGAACGTCGCCGAGAGAGCGGCGGCGTAGAGGGGGTACGGGGTGACAATGGCGTCGGGCCGGAATCGTTCCACCAGCTCGCGCACGACCCTCAAGAGCATGGCCCCCACGGCCTGGTGGACGATGGCGCTCGTGCTCCGGGTTTGCGCAACCCTGTACGCCAGCTTGAACAGCTGCGGCATCTCGCGGACGATTCGGTCGTAGTCCGACTGGCTGCGGCGCAGGACATGGGGGAGTCGCCGGTCATCCAGGGGATTGGCGACCTGCACGGTGCAGTCCCGCGGATGGGTCTCGCCAAGCGCGGCCGCAATTGCGTTGGCCGCGCTGCGATGGCCGAAGCCCATGTCCGCCGTCAGTATGAGGACGTTCTTCACGTCGATTCCCCTCTGCACACCGGGCCGGGCTCACCCGCCCCGGCTCCGTTTTGGCGGCGGGCTTTTCGTGTCCAGGACTTCCCGTACCTTCGCAGACAACTGCCGCATGGTGAAGGGCTTCTGCAGGAACGTGATTCCTCCGTTTCCATCGTCCGCCTCGGGAAAGACATCCGCCGAATACCCGGAGGCGAAGACCACCTTGATTCCCGGGCGCGAGGTCGCGATGCCCTTGTAGAGATCGAACCCGTTCATCTCCGGCATGATGACGTCCGTGAGCAGCAGGTGCAGCGGCCCCTGGTGCCGGGCTGCCAGCGCCAACGCCTCCTTGCCGGACGCCGCCGCAACGACGGAATAGCCGAGCTGCTGCAAGGTGGTCCGCGTGATCTTGAGAATGGCGGGTTCGTCTTCCACCACGAGCACCGTTTCGCGGCCGCGCAACAGTTGTGTCGGTGATGCCTCGCCCGGATGAACCGCCGGTTCATGCGTTCTCGGCAGGTAGATTCGGAAACTCGTGCCGACGCCGGGCTGGCTCTCGACCTCGATCCGCCCGCCGCTGTCCTGGACAATGCCATAGACCGTGGCCAGGCCCAACCCTGTGCCCTTGCCGACTTCCTTGGTGGTGAAGAAGGGCTCGAATAGATGCGCCAGGCTCTCGTTGCCCATGCCCTTTCCGGTGTCGGTCACGGTCAGGACCACCCATTCACGCGGTTTCTCGTCTCTGCCCGGCTGAGGCGCTGGTTCTTCCTGAACCCGGTTCTCGGTTGATACGGTCAGTGTGCCCACATCCGCAATCGCGTCGCGGGCATTGACGGCGAGATTGATCAGGATCTGGTCGACCTGGGTGGAATCCATCCGCACCGGCCAGGCGCCCGGCGCGGGAATCCATTTCAGGGCAATGTTCTCTCCTATCAGGCGCCGCAGCATCCCCAGTCTCTCCGATATTGCGTCGTTCAGGTCCAGTGAGCGCGGGTTGGCGTCCTGCCGGCGAGCAAAGACCAGGAGCTGACGGGTCAACTCCGCGGATCGGTCGGCTGCCTTTCTTATCTCCTGGATGCTTTCGTGGGCGGGGTTCCCGGGCGCAAGAGCCTGGGAGGCCAGCTCCGCCTGGCCCAGGATGACCGCCAGCATGTTGTTGAAATCGTGGGCAATGCCTCCGGCGAGGCGTCCCACCGCCTCCAGTTTCTGTGACTGCTGAAGCTGGGACTCCAGCCGCTTCCGTTCGGTGACGTCCAGGACGGCGGAAATGAGGCAGGCGGTGCCGCCTATGTCGATCTGCTGCGCATTGTAGCGAACCGTGCGCAGGTCTCCGTTCTTGGTGCGGGACAGCACTTCCACCTCCTGTACCGCCTCGCCCCTTCTCAGCAGGCTGACCACGTGCTCCCGTTCTGCCGGGTCAGGCCACAACCCGATGTCGAAAGCGGAGCGACCAATGAGCTCGTCGCGTCGGAATCCGAAAATCCTTTCAAACTCCTCGTTTACGTCAAGAAACTCGCCCGCGTCCAGGCTCGCCACGGCAACTCCCGCCGGCGCCGCACGAAACACCTTGGAGTATTTCTCTTCCGATTTCTTCAAGGCCTCTTCGGCCCGCTTGCGGTCGGTGATATCCCTGGCGATGCCCTGGATGGCAGTGCACGCTTCCTGCCCGGTACCGCCGGGATGAGGTGCCTCCGCCGGAGGCAACGATGGTGGCGCGTTCGGAACCGGCATTTCGGCGCACTCGACTACCCGCTGCTCACCCCAGGAGGTGACAAGCCGGATTTCCTGTGACTCGGTCTTCCGCCCTGCCTTGCGCCGCTCATCCAGGCGGTACGTGGCCAGGTCGCGATCCTGGGGATGAACGTAGTCCAGGAACCGCGTGCTGATCATCTTCAAGGGCTCGTACCCGTAGCGTCGAACCGCCTCGTTCACAAAGATGATGCGTCCCTCCGTGTCGAGGCGGTAGATGAGGTCCGGGGTCGTCTGCAGGATGTCGTGCAGTTGTTTCTCCGAATTGGAGAGAGCCTGTTGAGCGGCAATCGTCTGCCGGATGGCGCCTCGGAGAATCCGCCCGCAGACGAGGGCAACCATGCCGACGAGGATGAAGACCGCGGTGGACGCGAAGCTCATTTCCACGACGGTGGGCACGATCGGCCCGTGGAGCCCGCGCACCAGCGCATACAGCCACAGCGAGCCAATGCTGAGGATCACCAGGAGAGCCCCGGCAA
>DATJQT010000426.1:0-2006 GCA_035505475.1 Vulcanimicrobiaceae bacterium | reverse complement strand
GCCGCCCTGGCTAATACTCGTCTTCCTCGTCTTCGTCATCCCATAAATCGTCTTCGTCGTCTTCCTCGTACAGTTCCTCATCCTCTTCGTCGAATTCGTCTTCGAACTCGTCTTCAATGTCGTCTTCCGCACCCGCCTCGTCCGCCTGAGAATAGGTCTGGCAGCCGATTTCCGGGTCCAGCTCGATAGCCGCGGCGCCACAGTGTCCTTCGTCTAGAAAAACACAGTCGTCGTAGTGGCAGCGAATACGGGGCATGATTGAATCCTCCTTAGGCCATGCACGCTCTCGCACCGACCGAGACTCCCGCCGGCCATGGCCAGATGGCGCCTCGGTCAAGGTCATTATAGCACGGTGGTCAAGAGACCTTCCAGACGGGGAGTCAATGGGGTCAGCCCGCCTTCCACCGGCGAGCTTCGATCACGGTGGGCAGCTGCTCGATGCGGGATAGTACGCGGGACAGGACCTCCACATCCCAGATCTCCATGGTCACCTGGAACGAAGCCATGCCGTCTTTTTCGGCATGCCCGCTGGCCGACGTCATGTTGATGTGCTCGCCGGCGACCACGGTGGCCACGTCGCGGATCAGGCCGTCGCGGTTGTAGGCGGTGATGCGCACGGAGACGGGGTAGGTTTTTTTCGCCTGCCCCCACGAGACCCGGATGAACCGCTCCGGCTCGCGCTTGCGGAGCACGTTCGGGCAGTCGCGGCGATGGATGGTGACGCCGCGTCCCCGCGTGACGAAGCCGGTGATCGCGTCGCCGGGCGCCGGCTTGCAGCAGCGCGCCAGGGTGGTCAGCAGCCCCTGTGTCCCCAGCACGCTGACATCCTCCGACCGCCGGTCGCCCTCGGGCGCCTCGGTGGGCAGCACGGCGTCGTCGGGCAGCGGGATCTCCTCTTCCAGCGCCTTGGCGGCGATTTGCTGGTTGTGGATATCGCCGGTGCCCAGCCCGTAATACAGCTCTTCGGGCTTGGTGAAGCCCAGCTTGCGCGCCAGGGTCTCGTGGCTGGCATTGTCTTCGCCCAGGCGGCGCAGCTCCTTTTCCAGGATCTCGCGCCCCTGCGCCACCACGATCCCCTGGTCCTGGCGGCGAAACCACTGCCCGATTTTCTGCAGCGCGCGCTGCGAGTGCACCAGCTTCAGGTCTGGGTTGAGCCAGTCGCGGGAGGGGCCGCCCTGCTTGGCGGTGATGATCTCCACTTTCTCGCCGGTCTTCAGCTTGTAGTCGAGGCTGACCAGCTTGCCGTTGACCTTGGCGCCGCGGCACCGGTCGCCGACGGACGTGTGGACGTGGTAGGCAAAGTCGATGGGCGTGGAGCCCATCGGCAGGTCGATGATGTCGCCCTGCGGCGTGAAAACGTAGATGCGCTCTTCGAGCACATTGCTCTTGAGGTTGGCCGCGAATTCGTGCACATCCGACACATCGCTCTGCCACGCCAGCAGCGAGCGCAGCTGGTTCACGCGCCGCTCAAAGGCCTCGTCGCGCTTGGCGCCCTCTTTGTAGCGCCAGTGGGCGGCGATGCCGTACTCGGCCTCCTCGTGCATCTCCCGCGTGCGGATCTGCACCTCCAGCGTCTGCCCGTCGTCGTACAGCACCGAGGTGTGCAGCGACTGGTAGAAGTTGTCTTTAGGCTTGGCGATGTAGTCGTCGAACTGGCCGGGGATGGGCGTCCACAGGCTGTGGATGATGCCGAGCACGGCGTAGCAGGTGGCCCGGTCCTTGACGATCACGCGGACGGCGCGCACGTCGTAGACGTCTTCGAAGCCCACCCCTTTGCGCTGCATCTTCTTGAAGATGGAGTAGATGTGCTTGGGGCGGCCCGAGACCTCCGACTCGATGCCGTGCAGGTCAAGCTGGCGGCCCACGGCCTCGGTGATGGCCTCCATCATCCGCTCGCGGTCCGCGCTGCGCTCCTGGATCTTGGCGGCCAGCTCCCGGTAGGCCTCCGGATCGATATAGCGGAAGGCCAGGTCCTCCAGCTCCGACTTGATGTTCCAGATGCCCAG
>DATJQT010000425.1:0-9799 GCA_035505475.1 Vulcanimicrobiaceae bacterium | reverse complement strand
GCGGGGCTGAGGAGGGGGAGGGAGATCCGTGCGACGGGTCTCCCAGTGTGAGGGGCCTCTGAAGCCCGAGTGGTCCGAGCCACAGTCAACCCGATCGAGAGACAGGAGGTGTTTCCATGACGCGTCGTGAACTCGTCCTCGGTTTAGCCGTGCTCCCGGGCCTCTATGCCGCCACGGCGCTCGCCGCGGACGCCAAGAAGAAGGAGCAGGGGCGGGCCGATATTCGGAAAACCGTCCAGCAAACCCTCGGGCGCCTCTACAAGGTCCAGCCGAGCGCCAAGGCTGCCGTCGAGAGAGCGGCGGGCTACGCCGTCTTCAACAACTTCGGGATGAAGATCCTGGTGGCCGGCACGGGCACCGGCAAGGGCCTCGCGGTCGACAACAAGACCAAGCAGCAAACCTTCATGAAGATGGTCGAGCTCCAAGCCGGCCTGGGCTTCGGCGTCAAGAAGTTCAGCCTGATCTGGGTCTTTGACACCGCCGCCGGCCTGGATGGCTTCGTCAATTCCGGCTGGGAGTTGGGCGCGCAGGCCTCGGCGGCCGCCAAGGCCGGTGACAAGGGTGCGGCCATGCAAGGGGCGATGGCCATCGCTCCCGGCGTGTGGCTCTACCAACTCACCGACACCGGCCTTGCGCTGGAGCTCACGGCCAAGGGGACGAAGTACTACAAGGATAGTGATTTGAACTCCTGAGACCCCGCGGTCGAGAGGATACCTGCGACGGCGGGAGGCTCATTCCGGCCTGCCGCCATCTGTTTGTTTGGCATACGATATAGGGGGTGCAGTGGGCTCGCCGCTGCCTTGACTCCGCATTGCGCGGCCGTTCGACCAAAGTCTAATAAACTAAAGTCCAATAGACGCGCCTCGGCGCTTCGTATAGGTTTCACTCACTAGCCGTTCTACCGTCAGTTGACTCTCGTAACAGCCGCGCCATCCCCGCACGATCGGGAGGCCGGCCCTGGCAAGGGCCAAGCATCAAGGAGGAGGCGACAAATGGCAGCTCTGTTTCAGTACCTGCAGGCGAACCCGTTCTTGCTGTTGTTTCTCACCGTCGGGCTGGCGGTCTGGGTCGGCCGGTTCTCGGTCAAGGGGTACGGCCTCGGCATGGTGGCGGCGGCGATCGTCGTCGGGGTTGCCCTGGCGACCTGGGCCTCGCTCTACGGGGTCAAGCTGCAGCTCGACAACTTCGCCAAGTCGTTGATGTACTACCTGTTCATGTACGGTGTGGGGTTGCGGGTCGGCCCCTCTTTCTTCAACAGCCTGAAAAAGGACGGCCTCACCTTCACCATCCTGGCCGTCGTGTGCAGCGTGCTGGGCCTGGGCCTGGTCGTCATCCTCAGCAACCTGTTCGGCCTGCCGGCCGGCGCGGCTGGCGGGATCCTGGCTGGGTCGCAGACGATGTCGGCGGCCATCGGTACGGCCGAAATGGCCGTCTCGCAGGGCGCTTACAAAGTGCCTGCAGGCTCAACGGCCGAAGGCATAAGTGCGATGATCGCCCTCGGGTACGGCATCAGCTATATCTGGGGGACGGTCGGGATCATCCTGATCTGCAAGTACCTGCCGAAGTGGTGGGGTGTGGATGCGCGGGAGGCTGCCACGCAGTACGAGAAAGAGCACGGGGTGCCGAACCTCGACGACGCCGCCATGACCGGCTACCGGCCGGGCGGGCTGCGGGCCTATCGGCTGGAGAACAAGCAGACCGCCGGCAAATCCATCGCCGCCTTCCGCCGCGAGCACCCCGAGTACCGGGTGCTGAACATCGTGCGCGGCGAGGAGGCGCTCGGGGCGAGCTCCGATTTGGTCATGCAGCTGGGGGACGTCATCGCGCTCGGCGGCCGGCTCGAAGATCTGACGGCCAAGATGGGGCTGCTGGGCCCCGAGGTTGCCCACACCAAGGCCTTGTCGATCCCGCTCGACCAGGCGGAGATCCTGGTGACCAACAAGGACGTCGAAGGCCGAGCACTTGTTGAGTTTCGCCATGAGGAATTTGCGGGGCAATTGCAGCTCGTCAAGATGGAGCGCGGGGGCGTGCCCTTCACCCCGGGCACCGACACCAAGCTGCAGAAGCTCGACGTCCTGTTCGTGGTCGGCCTCCGGAGCGCCGTGGAGAAGTTGGTTGCGGAGTTGGGCAAGGTGGCCCGGCCGAGCACGGCGACGGATCTGCTCACGCTGTCGGTGGGCATGATCGTGGGGCTTTTGATCGGCGCGATCAACGTGCCGGTGGCCGGCTTCACGGTCGGCCTCGGCAACGCCGGCGGCCTGCTGCTCTCGGGCATCCTTATCTCATCCGTCGTCTCGCGCCTGCGCTTCTTCGGCAGCACGCCCAACGCCGCGCGTAACATCCTGGAGGACCTGGGGCTCGTGACCTTCGTCGGGATCGTGGGCATCAACGCGGGCGCCTCGCTGCTCGCGCAGCTCACCGGGGTGATCGCGGTCAAGATCTTCCTGGTCGGCTTCATCGCCTGCACGATCCCGCCGTTCGTCACCTGGGCGCTTGGGTTCCACCTGTTCAAGGTCAACCCGGCGGTGCTGATGGGCGGCGTGGCGGGCGCCCGCTCGCACTCCGGCCCCTGCCGCGAGGCCGCCAAGGAGATCAACAGCTCAGTGCCGTGGGTCGGCTTCCCGGTGGGCTATGCCGTTTCCGGCGTGCTGCTGACCGTCTTTGGCTATTTTGCGATGGTGCTGAGTAAGTAGCCATCGCGCGGAGCAACCATCAGATGCGCCGGCCTCAGCCGGCGCGCGGAGCAAAGGAGTGCATGATGAGCACAACCCCTGAAAAAACCATGGACCTGGTCGATTTCTTCACCGCCTCGCATGCGCGCCAGGACCGCTGGCGTTCGCTGCATCGCGTTGCCAAGACCCTAGCCGCCTCGGGGCCCACGGTGGAAACCCGCAAGGAGGCCCAGGCCCTCTTGAGCGAACTAGAGCCGCTCGAGGCCTACTGCGGGTATCCCGGCCCGGCGCTCATGATCCAGGTGGGCGAGCGGCTGCGGGCCGGCGACTGGGCCGGCTTTGCGCGACTGGTGCAACGGATTAGTCTCGCCCTGCTGAGTAACAGCTATCGGGACGACGCGGAGGTGTGGAAGACAGACGAAGAAGGCGAGGCGCGGCTGCCCGACGTCCTGCCGCCCTCGATGGGGCGCGGCCAGAGCCGCAAACCCTACTTCGAAGTGCTGGTCGTCGCGGCGGGCGAACGCTCCGTCTGGCCGGAACTCCGCGAGACGTTCCGCCGGCTCCACCGCACAGAGGACGCGTTCGTCTACGAGCCGGTCATCGTGGGCAGCCTCGAGGACGCGATCCTCGCGACGGTGTTCAATTACGACCTCCAGGCCGTGGTGCTCGTGGATGGATTTGGCTATGCCTCGCCGTTCGCCGGCCCAGCGCTCCGGACCATTTTGGCCCAACACATCCCTGCCGATGTGGTGCAGAGCGGCCGCGACTTGAGCCTGCTGCTCGCCAAGGGCATCCACCGCATCCGGCCCGAGCTGGACGTGTACCTGACGACGGATCGGAACGTCGCCCAGTTCGCGGGTTCGGAAGAGGCGTCAGTCGTACGGCGCGTCTTCTACGGGGCCGAAGAGCCCATGGAGATCCACCTGGCGATCCTCGACGGGATCAAGGACCGCTACGAGACCCCGTACTTCGACAACCTGAAGGAGTATGCGGCGCGCCCCATCGGGACCTTCCATGCGCTGCCGATCGCCCGCGGCAAATCCATCTTCAAATCGAACTGGATTCGCGACATGGGCGAGTTCTACGGGGCGAACCTGTTCCTCGCGGAATCGTCCGCCACGACCGGCGGGCTGGACAGCCTGCTCGAACCGACTGGCAACATCAAGGTCGCGCAGGACAAGGCGGCCAGGGCCCTCGGCGGTGACCGCTCGTTCTTCGTCACCAACGGGACCTCGACCTCGAACAAGATCATCCATCAGGCCCTGCTGGTACCCGGCGACATCGTGCTGATCGACCGCGATTGCCACAAGTCCCACCACTACGGGATGGTGCTCGCCGGCGCGCAGCCGTTGTACATCGACGCCTTCCCGCTCACCCAGTACTCGATGTATGGCAGCCTAGCCATCAAGCCGATCAAGCAGGCCCTGCTCAAGCTCAAGGCGGAAGGCAAGCTCGACCGGGCGAAGATGGTCGTGCTCACCAACTGCACCTTCGACGGCCACGTGGCGAACGTGAAGCGCACGATGCTGGAGTGCCTCGCAATCAAGCCCGACATCATTTTCCTGTGGGATGAGGCGTGGTTTGGCTTCGCCCGGTTCTCGCCCTTCCTGCGCAGGCGCACCGCGATGGGCGCGGCGGCCGCGATCCGGGAGATGATGCAGGATCCCGAATACCGGAAGCGCTACGAGAAGTTCAAGGCCGAGGTCGGAGAGATTGATCCCCAGAACCCGGCCCTGCTGGACAAGGAACTCTTGCCGGATCCGGACAAGGTCCGCGTCCGCGTGTACGAAAGCGACTCGGTCCACAAGTCCATGTCCTGCCTGCGCCAAGGGTCCATCATTGTCGTGGCCGATCAGGACTTCCACAAGGTCGAGGCCTCGTTCAAGGAGGCCTTCTTTACCCACACCTCGACCTCGCCCAACCTGCAGATCATCGCGAGCCTCGACGTGGCACGGCGCCAGATGGAGTTGGAGGGGTACGAGCTGGTGGGGCGGGCGATCCAGCTCGCCATCGAGATCCGCCGGGAAGTCAACAACCATCCGCTGATCTCGAAATATTTCCGTACGGCGACGCCGGCCGAGATGATCCCGGCCGAGTACCGGCAGTCCGGCATGAAAGACTACGGGGCGAAGGGCTGGACGATGGCCGACACGATCGGCGCGCTGGACAACGATGAGTTTATCCTCGATCCCACCCGGATCACGCTGTTGTGCGGGAATGCCGGATACGATGGCACGCAGTTCAAGGCGCTCTTGGCCAGCGAGTACGACATCCAGATCAACAAGACCTCGCGGAACAGCGTGCTGGTGCAGATCAACATCAACAACACGAAAAGCGACATGGCGCTCCTCATCAAGGCGCTGGCCGACATGGCACGGAATATCGAGAAGCGATTGGCCGAGGGCGGCGCCGCGGCGCAGGAGACGTTCCGCGCCCGGGTCAAGTCGCTGGTCGAGGACGTGCCGGACCTGCCCGACTTCCAGCGCTTCCACGACGCCTTCCGAGACAACCCGAAGAGCGCGACGCAGGAAGGCCACATGCGCGAGGCCTATTACATGGCCTACGATGCGGCCAACTGCGAGTACATCAAGCTGGCCAGTCCAGAGATCGACAAGCGCTTGGCAAACGGGCCGGAGCTGGTGTCGGCCAAGTTCGTCATCCCGTACCCGCCGGGCTTCCCGATCATGGTGCCTGGCCAGGTCATCACGAAAGAGATCATCACGTTCATGCGCAAGCTGGACGTGAAAGAGATTCATGGGTTTAACGCGACCTTGGGCCTGGAATTGCTCAAGCCCGCCGCCCTGGCCGCGCAAAAGAAATAAGGAGGTCATCCCGGGGCGGGCCCTGCGCATCGGGGCTCGCCCCGATGAACCCGAAGGAGAGGATATGCGTAATACGGTGAGCCGGCTCTGGTTACACGAGGGCGGGTTGACCGTTCTGCTCGCTTCGTTGGTGCTCATCGTATTCGTTCTGCGGCCGCTGGTGGACCTCGGCATGGCGGGCGGACGTCTGATCGAATTGGCGCTGGCGAGCGTGTTGCTCTCCGGCGTCTGGACCATCTGGGGCGGCAAGCTCCGCATGATCATCGTCGGGCTGGGAATCTTTGTCGTAGAACTCCTGCGAGGGCTGTACTGGTCGGGTGTGGCGGTTTGGCTCGCCCCGTGGGCCATGCTGGGCTCCGCGATCATGATCGGAATGTTGCTAATGCTGGTCTTGACGCGGGTGTTTTCCCCTGGCCCGGTGACGCGCCAACGCATCGAGGGCGCCGTCGCTGCCTATCTATTGTTCGGACTGGCCTGGGCGCAGCTATACGAGGCGGTCGAGGTGCTGGCCCCAGGTGCGTTCGGTCTTCCCAAAGGGGAAATCCCCGTCGGGGGATGGTTCTCGCCGCTCCTCTATTTTAGTTTTGTCACGCTGACCACGGTGGGGTATGGAGACATCCAGCCGATCCACCCCGTCGCGCGGTCGCTGGCCATGTTCGAGGCCTTGATGGGCCAATTGTACCCGGCGGTACTGATCGGGCGATTGGTGTCGCTACGGGGGACGGCGGATCAGCAGAGCGATGAAGAGGGGTTGGCCTGATCGAAGTTGTCGCGATTGTCCTCCAGAGGAGAATCCCTATGGACCTCACCACGGTCATCAAGAATTCGCGCCAGCTCTCGAAGCCATTCCTGGTGACCCGAGGCGACAAGTTTCGCCTCACGGACATCGACCCCGGCGACACGCAGGGCTTGAAGGCGGCAGAGAAGCCGCGGGCCAAGGAAGCGCTTGCCACAGGGATCGAGGCCTTGGCCGCACTCCAGGACATGCTGTACGCGCAAGGCTGCTGGGCCGTCCTGTTGATCTTCCAGGCCATGGATGCCGCGGGGAAGGACGGCGCCATCAAGCACGTCATGTCCGGCGTGAACCCGCAGGGCTGCCAGGTATTTTCGTTCAAGGCGCCGACCAGCGAGGACCTGGCTCATGACTATCTGTGGCGGTGCATCAAGTGCCTCCCGGAGCGCGGCCGCATCGGAATCTTCAACCGCAGCTTATACGAGGAAACCCTCGTCGTCCGCGTCCATCCGGAGCTCCTGGCCAAGCAGCGCCTCCCGCCCGAACTTGTGACGAAAAGCATTTGGAAAGACCGCTTTCAGGACATCCGCGCCTTCGAGCGGTACCTGACGCGGAACGGCGTGGCCATCCGGAAGTTCTTCCTCCACGTCTCGAAGCGGGAACAAAAGCGGCGGTTCCTGGAGCGCCTCGACACGCCGGAGAAGAACTGGAAGTTCTCGGCCAGCGACATCCAGGAGCGTGGCCACTGGGACGCCTACATGGCGGCGTACGAGGACATGATTCGGAACACCGCGACAAAGGACGCGCCGTGGTACGTCGTGCCCGCAGATAACAAGTGGTTCACGCGCCTTGTAGTGGGTGCGGCGATCATCGACGCGCTGGCATCGCTCAACCTTGCGTATCCGTCGGTCGGCCCGGCGACGCTCAAGGAACTCGCCGCTGCGAAACGGGCGTTATTGGTGGAGAAGTAACGGCTGGGGGACGGACGCCCGGACGGCGTGCGCGTGGGGTGTCGCTCTGGCTGGTGGGGCTCGATCAAGATGCACTGGGGATGATTCAGCGCTCGCCCCTGGGCGAGATGCTTGGACGGGAACGGATGCATTTCAATCTAGAGTCGGCGGTTGCGAAATACCGCGCCCTGCCCCGCGCCGAGTGAGACAGGGCTCGGATCAGAGTGGTGGCGGAACTGACCAATCTATGCTATAGGCTTCTGTCTTTTGATGATGCGGAACTCGCAGTAGGTCTCGCCAGGAGGAGAGTGAGATGGCATCGTCCCAATGGTTTATAGGCGGCCGATCGTGTTCCAAGGCCTTGGCAACGCTCGGCATCGTTTGCCTGACCCTCTCGCTATGTGCCTGCGGCAAGGAAGGCGAGAAGGCCCCGCAAGCCGCCGCGCCCCCGCCCCCGTCAGTCGTGGTGGCCGAGGTGATCCAGAAGACGGTGCCGATCTACAGCGAGTTCGTGGCCCAGACCGACGCCATGGATACCGTCGAGATCCGTGCCCGACTGGCGGCGTTCCTGGAGCAGATCCACTTCACGGAAGGCACCCTGGTGAAGAAGGACCAGCTACTGTTCACGCTTGACAAGCGCGAATACGAGGCGCAGCGTGACCAGGCGCGTGCGCAGCTCGCCAAGGCCGAGGCAGACCTCGCCTTCGCCAAGGATAATGCGCGGGTCGAGACGGCCAAGGCCAACCTCGACGTCGCCAAGGCGGCGCTGGGGAATGCGGAAACCGACGAGCGGCGCCTGAAGCCATTGGCCGAGCGCAAGGCCGTGCCGCAGCAGGATTACGACACGGCCGCCGCCAGACTCGATGCCGCCCGCGCCGGCATGGCATCCCAGCGAGCGGCCCTCGAAACAGCGCAGGTCAACCAGAAGACGGACACTCAGACAGCCCAGGCCGCGGTGCTGGCCGCGAAGGCATCCATTGCCACGGCTGAGTTGAACCTGAGCTTCTGCGAGATCAAGTCCCCGATCGATGGCCTGATCGGTAAGCGCGAAGTGTCGGTGGGTAATCTCGTCGGCAAGGGGGAAGCCACGCTCTTGGCGACCGTCTCCCAGATCGACCCCGCGCGCGTGTATCTAACCATCAGTGAAGCGCAGTATCTCCTGTACCAGACCCTGCGGAATGAGGGCAAGCTGAAGAGCGACACCGGGCTCGAGCTAATCCTGGCGGATGGCAGTGTTTACCCCCACAAGGGCCGCTTCACGTTCGCCGAGCGCGCCGTGGACGTCAAGACGGGCACCTTGGCGTTGGTGACCGAGTTCCCAAACCCGGAGCAGCTCCTCCGGCCGGGTATGTTCGGCAGCGTCCGCTTCGCGGGACAGGTGGCCGAGAATGCCATTCTCATCCCCCGCATCGCCGTCCAAGAAGTGCAGGGAGCGAAGAGCGTCTTGGTGGTGAATGCCGAGAATGCCGTTGAGCTGAAGACGATCACCCCCGGTGAGACGGTCGGCGATCTCCTCATCGTGCGGCGCGGCCTGACCCCGGGCGAGCGCGTCATCGTCGAGGGGCTCCAAAAGGCCCGCCCCGGTTCCAAAGTCAACCCCACGGTCGCTCCGGCTGCCCAGGCGAGCGCGACGGCGGAGACGGCGAAGGCGGCTCCACCGCCCGTGCCGAAGCCCACCGACGCGAAAGCCGCCGGCAAAGCGAAGGGGAAATAGCCCATGGCGAATTTCTTCATCCGGCGGCCCATCGTCGCCATCGTCATCTCGATCCTGACCGTCATGCTGGGGGTGGTTACCATCAAGGGGCTCGCGGTCGAGCAGTATCCGTTTCTGGCGCCCCCGAATATCCGCGTCACTGCCACCTACCCCGGCGCGTCCGCGGTGGCCGTGGAGCAGTCCGTGGCGACCCCGATCGAGCAGGAAGTCAACGGGGTCGACCGGCTGATCTACATGAAATCCTCGAACACCAGCGACGGCCGCATGCTGCTGGACGTCAATTTCGAGGTCGGCACAGACCAGGACATCGCCAACGTCCTCACCCAGAACCGGGTGTCGGCGGCGGAGGCGCGCCTCCCGCAAGAGGTGACGCAGCAGGGCGTGACGGTCAAGAAGCAGAGCCCCAGCATCCTGATGCTGATCTCGGTGTACTCGCCAACCGATTCATACGATGCCAATTACCTGATCAACTATTGCGGCATCAACTTGCGGGACCAGCTGCTCCGCATTCCTGGCATCGCGCAGGTGGACCTCTTTGGCGGCACGGACTACGGCATGCGGATCTGGCTGACCCCCGACAAGATGGCCAAGCTTGGGCTGACGCCGGCGGATGTCGTCTCGGCCATCAAGGAGCAGAACCTGCAGGCGCCCTCCGGCAAGGTCGGCGGCGCGCCGACGCCGCCCACCCAGCAATTCACAGAGACGGTCAGCGCACCGGGCCGACTCATCACCACCGAAGAATTCGAGAACATCATCATCCGCCAGAGCGCGACCGGTGCGGTGGTCCGGATCAAGGACATCGGGTGGACCGAACTGGGCTCGCAGGACTACAACTCGTTCGGCCGGCTGAACGGCAAGCCAGCCGGTGCCATGGCCGTCTATCTCTTGCCCGGTGCGAATCAGCTCAA
>DATJQT010000424.1:0-3962 GCA_035505475.1 Vulcanimicrobiaceae bacterium | reverse complement strand
AGGGCGTGATCGATGTCGAGATACATCGGCTGCCCCTTCTCATCGAGGATCTGGTCCTTCTTGCGTTTGGCCACGATGTAGATCGATGCCCCGTTCAGGGTCGCGCAGATCTCGCCCGCATGAAATGCCCGGTTATTATCGGTATCGTCCCAGGCGAGCCCCCCTTGGTCGCAACTGTCTTTCCAGAATGCCCGCATGAAATCGACCGATGCTTGCGCTTCTTTGGACCCGAGGGTCACATGGGTTCCGGTGACATCCGTCTCGGCGCCTCCGTAGGCCCAGAGCAGGGGATAGCTCCAGGTGGGGGCATCGCCGAAGGTATGCCCCAGCGTCTGGCCGTAGGGGTGCCCGTTTTTCTTCAGACTGATGGTGGCCTTGTGCAGCTCTTCGAAGGTCTTCGGAAATTGGGTGACCCCCACCTCTCGGAACCAGGATTTTCGATAGGCGATCGCATTGCCAACGATCGAATGTGGCATGGCCAGCCACGTGCCGCTCACGTTGACCGAGGGCTTGTAGATGCCGTAGAGGTCCCCTTGGGCCTTCTCCACCTGTGTGACTAGATCGCCCATGTCCACGAGGGCGTTGGTGTAGAGCTGGGGCCAGTTGTACATCATCATAAAGATGTCGGCGCCGGACCCCGATTGGATGGCGGAGGTGATGCGCGCCTGGATGTCGTTGCCGTTGATCGTCTCGAGCTGAATGTCGGCGCCGAGTGTCTTTGACGCCTCAGCCGCTTGCCGCTTCAACTCGACATCGGCCTCGGGGATGAAATCGACCCAGCGCACCCAGTGCAGACGGGTGCCTTGGGCGTAGGCGGGTGCGGTGCGGCTCAGCAGGATCCCCTCCAAGCCGCCCGCGGCCGCCACGACCCCGACCGCGCCGCTGATTTTGATGAAGGTGCGCCTATTGATCCCCTCGGTTCGAACCGCGTTCCGATTGGATGGTTTCATTGCCGCTCCCTCCTCTTCGAGCAGGTCCAGATGTGAAACGGTGGGTTGTCCTCCATGGCAGAATGAGTGCCGGCGCAAGAACCGGCCGGGTCGCATCTCTTGTAAAGGATCCGGTCCAGGCGCCGCTGCACGGCCAATCAAGAAGTCAAGCCGCCAACGCGCTTTTGGCTTGACCCGCAGGAGCAAATGTTCGAACAATAGGACCGATATAGTCCTGTTTAGCATCCCATCCGGACAGTGTCAATGGAAACGAGAATCAAAATCAGTACGAAAAGGTGAGCGAGGCAGTAGATCGCTCGCCTGCGGAGGGGGCATGCAAATCGACCAACAGAAATGCGTGGCGTGCAGCAACTGCGTCGCGGTCTGCCCCATGGGGGCCATCTCCATCGATCCGGCCGTGAACCGGGCGACGGTCAACTTGGACGAGTGCGTCGAGTGCTTCGCCTGCTATCGGGGGATGAGCAAGGAGCACCTGAATCCGACGCTTGTGCGCGCCATTCGGGGGACCTTGAAATTGTTCAGGATTCGGTTCGATCCGGAACCCGATGTGTGCCCCACGGATGCGCTGACGCCGCAGGAATTGACCTGGCCGCGGGTGGTGCGCCGCGCCTTCAGCGACCCGTTGGTGCCCCACGAATCGACCGGTGTGCACGGTCGGGGAACCGAAGAGGTGAAGACCAACGACGTCACGGGACGGGTACAAGAGGGCGAAGTCGGCCTCACCATCGAGTTCGGTCGGCCCGGCGTCGGCGTGCGATTCCGCGACGTGCAGCGGATGACCATGGCACTCGCTCCACTTCCCATTACGTTTGAGAAAAAGAATCCGGTCTTCTCGCTGATGACCGATCCGGTGCGCGGCACCATCCGGGAGGATATTCTGGATGAGAAAGTCCTGTCAGCCATCGTCGAGCTCAAGACCATGCTCGTCCACGTGCCGGCCGTCCTCCAAAAAGTCAAAGAGATCGCCCCGACCCTGCGGACGATCGTATCCATCGGCGCGGCCACGCGCTGCGATGCAAATGGGGAGAGTCACTTGGAGCCCGTACTGCGCCGCGAGAGATACATCTTCTATCGCGGGAAAACCAATTTAGGCCTGGGCCGGCGTCCGATTCCAGCTCCGCACGGAGAGGGAGCGGAAGGGGTCACCGCCGAACAGCCCGTCGCCGGTCGGTAGAGGAGAGCGTCATGACCAATACCCTGCATCGCTTCGGCGATCCGGACAGTCTCCGGGACGACTACATCATTTTTGCCATGCCCGCGCGGGGGATCAACGACGACGGGGCGCCAGCCAAGCTCCAACGGTTTCTGCGCATTGCCCTCGCGCATCGGCCGATTAACTTTGCCAATGCGGTGAAGGGCGGGATCTTCCGCGCCACTCCCCACCTGACTCCCCTCGCGCATTGGCACCGGACCGATGCGGTAGATCCCGAAGAGGTCGTCCATGGGATTGACAGTTGCTCTACGGTGGGCGCCGTCTTTGACGATCCCGCCAAGCTGGAAGCCTGCATCGCGGACCTCAAGCAGGCGGACCTGGGGATTTCCATCAACGTGTCGTCCTTGACCGAGGAGGCGCGCGTGTGCAGCCAGCGCGCCGGAGTCATTCGCCATAGCGTCGAGTATTCGCTCGGGTTTCACGGTGACCTGAACCTTTTGCCGGACCGTCACGTGTTGGAACTGAGCACGATGTGCGGCCACGGGATGGTCTCGCACAATCTGGCCCGGAAAATGATCGACTTCGTGCGCGAGGGGCGCCGGGAGCCGGAGCAGGCGGCTACCTGCTTGGCGCGGTTCTGTTCGTGCGGCATCTTCAATCCGAATCGCGCCGTCCGCATCTTGGAACAAGCACGCAGAGGGACATAGTCGTCCGCCTCTCCGACGAAAGGAGAAGAGGAAAGGATGCAAGAATAAGGCGAGATGGCTGCGCGGTGGTGAGAGCGTCGGGTATAGGTCCGATGAGACGTGTGGAGAGACACGACAATGGATGAGAACGCTACACATCAACCGTCGGCGGCGCGGCTTGCCAAAGTGATCGGGGTCACGGCCGTCCTCGCGTCGGCGTTGTCGTAAGAATACGGCAGCGGTATCAATTTTGTGCTGACCAGCAGGCTGGGCACGTATCCGGGCAATTCCGGCACGCTGCGTCGATCGCACCGACAAATGCGAATTCCTGCCGCATGATGTCCCGGGTCACCTCTCCCTCTGGTAGACGGAATCGGCCGGCGCCGGAGACTTCATGGAACCCCTGACGTTCTTTGCGCTTCTCTTCGGTGCCTCGGCGGTCGCCGGCGCCCTGGGTGCGCTCCTCGGCCTCGGGGGCGGCGGCATCATCGTCCCCGTGCTCACCTTGTTCGCTGGGCTGAACATCCACTATGCGATCGGGGCCAGCATCGTATCGGTCATTGCAACCTCGAGCGGGGCGGCGGCCACCTATGTCCGCGATCAGATCACGAATTTGCGGCTGGGCATGTTCCTGGAAATGGCAACGACCACCGGGGCCGTTGTCGGCGCGCTCATCGCCGGCCTGCTGCCGGGCCGGGTCCTGTCCGTGATTTTCGGTGTGGTGCTACTGCATGCGGCTTGGACGATGGTGCGGTCTCGCTGGGAAGAGCTGCCCACCGGTGTCGTAAACAGTCGGCTGGCGGCGCGGTTGCGGCTCCCCGGCGCCTACTACGATCCGGCGCTGCGCCGCACCGTGGCGTACCAGATTACTGGCGTGCCGCAGGGCTTCGGGATGATGGGGCTGGCCGGCCTGATCTCGGGATTGCTGGGCGTTGGCAGCGGGGTCTTCAAGGTGATCGCGATGGATATCCTGATGCACGCGCCGTTGAAGGTGTCCACGACGACCAGCAATTTCATGATCGGGGTGACCGCGGCCGCGAGTGCCGGGATCTATTTCCTCCGCGGGGACATCCACCCGTTCATTGCCGCCCCGGTCGCCCTCGGGATCCTGGCGGGCACGATCGTCGGGACCCGTCTGCTGCTGCGGCTCCGCGGCACGGTGATCCGCCGGGT
>DATJQT010000423.1:0-6819 GCA_035505475.1 Vulcanimicrobiaceae bacterium | reverse complement strand
GGCCACCCAGGCGGCCTGTCACCATCCGGGACAAGGCTTCCCGCCAATATCCGCCTTCGCGTGCGCCCGCACGCCGCATCTCGCGCCCTGGCCCGTGCGGGCGGCCAGTCCCAGAACCGCCTTGTTCAGCGGCGTCCTAGCGGGAGCGTCCGCGCTGGCTACTGCGTGCCGTCGCGCCCTTCGCGGTTGACTTCGCTGCGATCTTGGGAGCACTGGTCGTCTTGCGCGGCACGCGCTTTGCGGCGGCGCGCTTAACCGGCACGTTCTGAACCGGAGCCCGCTTCGTGGCAGGCGCTGGATCGATGCGGGGAATC
Source organism: Vulcanimicrobiaceae bacterium (assembly GCA_035505475.1). GTDB lineage: Bacteria > Methylomirabilota > Methylomirabilia > Methylomirabilales > 2-02-FULL-66-22 > 2-02-FULL-66-22. The sequence goes on along the minus strand of DATJQT010000423.1, from coordinate 6,505 downwards.
CGTCGCAAGCTGTCACCCAGCTTGTCCTTCGCCAGTTCGGCATCGTAGTGGGCCTGCATATTCACCCAAAACGTTTCACTCAGGCCCAACGCCTGCGACAACTTCAGCGCAGTCTCAGCACTGATCGCACGCTTACCGTGGACTATCTCGTTGATCCGGCGCGGTGGGACCTGAATGCTTTTGGCGAGTCCGTTCTGCGACAACTTCATCGGCCGCATGAACTCGGTAAACAAAATCTCGCCGGGGTGTACCGGCGCAAAGTCTGCCATCTGCCTCTTCTCCTGTTCAGTGGTAGTCGGTCAGTTCGACCTTGGTGGCACCGTCCCTGGTCCAGTTGAAGCACAACCGCCACTGGTCGTTCACTCTTACGCTGTGTTGTCCCGCGCAGTCATGCTTCAGTTTTTCTAGATGGTTGCCGGGTGAGCTGGACCCCATCGGTTGGACAGGCCGCGGCGGTTCGTAGGTGGAGGGTTGCTGCTGGTTATGCCGCTTGCGGTAGCGACAGGGTCTGATGGAGTGTCCTATCGCCTATCCTGTGAGAACCGGGGGCCGGGATTGGCGGAGGTCGGGTGACCGCAGCGACCGCGTGCCGCACGTGTGGCACCGAGCCCCGTGGGGGCGCGCGATTCTGTGACGGCTGTGGTGCGCCGGTCACCGAGCAGGACACCCACGCGGAGTACAAGCAGGTTACGGTTCTGTTCGCCGATGTGGTGCACTCCATGGACATCGCCGCGGCGGTTGGACCTGAGCGGCTGCGCGAGATCATGGCCGACCTCGCCGACTGCTGTGCGGCAACGGTGCAGCGTTTCGGCGGGACGGTGGACAAGTTCACCGGCGACGGCATCATGGCGGTGTTCGGCGCGCCGGTGGCGTTGGAGGATCACGCTCTTCGGGCCTGTCTGTCGGCGCTGGCCATCCAAGAGGAGACCGCTCGGTTGGCCGGTGAGGTCAAGGAACGTGACGGTATCGATCTGCGGTTGCGTGTTGGTCTCAATTCCGGTCAGGTGATTGCTGGCGAGATCGGCTCAAGGTCGTTGGGCTACACCACTATCGGCGAGCAGGTAGGGATGGCTCAGCGGATGGAGTCGGTCGCTCCACCTGGCGGCGTGATGCTCAGCGCGTCGACGGTGCGACTCGTTGATGGAGCAGCGGTTCTTGGTGAGGCTGAGTTGGTTCAGATCAAGGGTGCCGATGAGCCGGTGGCGGCCCATCGCTTGTTGGGCATAGGAGACCGGCATCGCGCTACAGAGCGCGTTGAGTCGACTCTGGTTGGGCGGCGGTGGGAAATGGCCGCTGCTGAGGGCTTGTTGGACCGTGCCATCGAGGGCCACGGCGCGGTCGTCACCGTGGTGGGCTCACCCGGTATCGGTAAGAGCCGCTTGGTGCGGGAAGTCTCTGCGATGGCCGCCACCCGGGGTGTCGAGGTATTCACCGCCTTCTGCGAATCGCACACCAGCGACGTTCCCTTCCACGTCGTGGCGCGGCTCCTGCGTGCGGTCACCGGCATCAAGGGTCTTGACACGCGGGCCGCCCGAGCGCGGACACGGGCGCAGTTTCCCGACGCGGAGCCAGAGGACTTGGTGCTCTTGGACGACCTGCTGGGCACCGCCGATCCGAATGCTGCCTTACCGGCAATCGGTCCTGATGCCCGTCGGCGGCGGTTGATCGCGCTTGCGAACGCCGCCTCGTTGACCCGAAAAAGCCCGGCGCTCTACGTCATCGAGGACGCCCATTGGATCGATGAGGTCAGCGAGACGATGATCGCCGACTTCCTCACGGTGATCCCGCAGACGCCCTCGCTGGTGCTAATCACCCATCGCCCCGAATATCAAGGCGCGTTGAGCCGAGCGGCAGAGGCCGACACCATCGCCCTTGCGCCACTGAGTGATCCGGAGACCGCAGCACTGGTCTCGCAGCTGCTCGGGCCGGACCCATCAGTCGGCGCGTTGGCCACCATGATCGCCGAGCGGGCCGCCGGTAATCCGTTTTTCGCCGAAGAGATGGTGCGGGATTTAGCCGAGCGCGGTGTCTTGCGCGGCAACCGCAGCGCCTACGTCCCCACCGTCGACGCTGCCGAGGTCAGCGTGCCCGCCACTGTGCAGGCCACCCTCGCCGCCCGCATCGACCGGCTGAACCCTAAAGCGAAACGCACCCTGAACGCTGCGGCGGTCATCGGCGCGAAGTTCAGCCGGGACCTCCTGGAAACGCTGGGGATAGACCCCGTCCTGGAGGACCTGATGGGAGGCGAGCTGATCGATCAGATCCGTTTTACCCGACAACCCGAGTACGTGTTCCACCATCCGCTGATCCGCATGGTGGCCTACGAATCACAACTCAAGTCGGATCGCGCCGAGCTGCATCGGCGTCTGGCCGCCGCGATTGAGGCCAGTAGCCCTGCCTCGGCTGATGAAAATGCTGCGCTGATCGCCGAACATCTGGAGGCCGCCGGTGATCTTCATGAGGCTTTCGGCTGGCACATGCGCGCTGGAACCTGGGCGAACTACCGCGACATCCGCGCGGCGCGGACCAGCTGGCAGCGTGCCCGAAGTGTTGCCGACCGGGTGCCAGCTGTGCCGGGCCAGTCATCGATGCGGATCGCCCCCCGCGCCATGCTTTGCTCAACCGCCTGGCGAGTGGGAGGGGACCTCGGCGACTCCGGATTTGACGAGCTTCGTGAACTCTGCATAGACGCGAGTGACAAGCCGTCTTTGGCCATCGCCACAGCCGGGCAGTTGCTGTTGCTGGCCACTCACGCCCGATATCGTGAATCTTCCGGGCTCGCAGCGGAATTCGCCGAACTGCTTGAGTCGATTGACGATCCGACAATCATGATCCGCGCGCTCCCGCAGGTGATCGTCGCCAAGTACGAGGCGGGTGCCATGGCCGAATCGTTGCAGTTATCCCAGCGCGTCATTGACCTGGTCGACACCGGCACCGCCGATGGCAACCTCGTCTCCCGCACAGCCTTAGCCCGCGCGACCATGATGCGGGGCCTCACCAGGTGTTGTTTGGGTCGTGCGGGATGGAAAAGCGACTTCGACGAGGCGATCGCTATGGCACGTGGCCTCGACCCGACGACGCGTTTCCTCGTGATCACATACATATACGGCGTTGCTGTCGGCAATGGGGCGCTGCGTGCCGATGCGGAGATAATGCAGCACACCGCCGAGGCTTTGGAGATCGCCGTGAGATCCGGCGATGACGTCGGCCTGGTCACGGCACGCTGGGTCCACGGTCTGATGCTGGTCCGCCGTGATGCCGCAGATCGTGGAGCCGGATTAGAGCTCCTCGCTACAGCCCATGAAGCCGCCCTGCAACACCGACAGTCCACTGGCGCTTGGCCGATGATCGACATCGAGATCGCCAGGGAAAAACTCCTGATCGGCGATGTTGACCATGCCATCGAGAAGTCGCGGATGGTGTTCAACTACCTATTCGACACAGGTGGAATGCTCTTTCGCGGTCCCGCAATCTCAGTCCTGGTGGAAGCATTGCTGGCTCGCGGCAGCAAGGCGGATTTCCAGGAGGCCCAAGACACGATCGGCGGCCTGGAGGCGGCTCGGACCGAGCCGGGGTTCGTGTTCCACCAACTGCCGATGCTGCGGCTGCGCGCACTGCTGGCCCGCGCCCATGGCGACGACACCGCCTACGCGGACCTCCGGGATCGCTACCGCGACATGGCGAGAACGCTTGGCTTCGAGGGGCACATCGCGTGGGCCGAGGCGATGCCATGACGGCGGCTGCCCCTTCGGGGGTGGTGACGTTTCTGTTCACCGATGTCGAGGGTTCGACCCGTCGGTGGGAGGCCGACGCCGATGCAATGCGGATGGCCCTGTTGGGGCACGACGACGTGCTGCGCACCGCGATCGAAGGACACGGCGGCTTTCTGTTCAAGCACACCGGCGATGGCGTGTGCGCGGCGTTCGCCTCCCCGAAGGCGGCGGTGGATGCGGCGGTGGCCGCGCAACGGGCGCTGGAGTTGCCGGTGCGCATGGGGATCGCGACTGGTGAGGCCGAACTACGTGAGTCCGATTACTTCGGGGCGGTGCTCAATCGAGCGGCACGAGTGATGGCCGCCGGTCACGGCGGCCAGATCCTGGTGGCCGAGTCGACGGCGGGTCTGCTCAGCGGCGTCGATCTCATCGATCTGGGGCCTCGGCGGTTGCGGGATCTGCCGACCCCAGTGAGGGTGTTTCAGATCAGCGCACCCGGTCTGCATACGGAGTTTCCACCGTTGCGGACCGTCGATGAGACACCGGGGAACCTGCGGCCTCCGAAAACCAGCTTCATCGGGCGCGAGTCCGAGGTCGCCGACGTGCACGCGGCGCTGCACACTCATCGGCTGGTGACGTTGACCGGGGTGGGCGGGGTCGGCAAGACCAGGCTGGCACTAGAGGTGGCGGCGCAGCTGGCCGACGAGTTCCCTGACGGCGTTTTTGTTTTCGAACTCGCGGCGGTCGCTGATCCGGCTGCGGTACCTGATGCGGTGGCCGCGGTGCTAGGGATAACCCAGCAGCCGGGGATAAGTGTGACTGACAGCGTCGCGGCAGCATTGGAGGGCCGATCACGGCTGCTGGTCTTCGACAACTGCGAACACGTCCTCGACTCCGCCGCAAACATCATCGAAGCGATCCTGGCTCAGTCGGCGACCGTGAGCATCCTGGCCACCAGCCGGGAGGGCTTGGGGCTGGGCGAGGAACAACTATGGCCGGTGCCGTCCTTGGAGGTGGAGTCCGCTGCGACAACGCTGTTCATCGAGCGTGCTCACGCTGTCGCACCGGGTGTGGTGCTGGCTCACGACGACGAGGGCGCCGTAGAGATTTGCCGTCGCCTGGATGGGATCCCGTTGGCGATCGAGCTGGCCGCCTCGCGGATGCAGTCCATGACCGTGAGCGAGATGCGCCATCGCATCGATGACCGGTTTCGGCTGCTGGTCGGCTCGCGGCGTGGGTTGGAGCGCCACCAAACCCTGCGCCACGCCGTGCAGTGGTCGTTTGACCTTCTCGATATCAGTGAAAAGTACGTGCTGGTGCGGTGTTCGGTGTTCGCCGGTGGGTTTGATCTCACCGGAGCCTGTGCGGTGGCCGGGTCACACGACGAGTTCGCCACGTTCGATCTGCTCGACTCCCTGGTGCGCAAGTCACTTCTCGTTGTCCAACGCTCATCTGAGCAGACCCGGTTTTCGATGTTGGAGACGATCCGCCAGTTCGCCGAAGAACAGCTCGTGGCCAGTGGTGTGGCCGAGGAGGTTCGGGCCGGGCACGCCCGCTATTTCGCCGGACGCGAAGCCGACATCCTGGCGCTGTGGGACAGCCCCCGACAACGCGAGGCCTACGAATGGTTTGCCGCTGAACTTGCTAATCTGCGCACCGCGTTTCGTTGGGCCGCGGACCATGACGACCTCGACGTCGCCGCCCCCATCGCCACGTACGCGACGCTACTTGGCGTCATGGTCGAAAATTACGAACCCGTGGCATGGACCGAAGAGCTCATCGAGCCCGCCCGCGCCGTGGACCACCCCCGGCTGGCATCCCTTTATGTGATGGCGACGCAGTGTATTAACACGGGACGCTTTGATGAGGCCTTCCGCCACAGTGACGCCGGACAGATGGTTCTGCTCAGCGGCTGCGACGGGGTGGTGTCCGGTTTCGCGGGCTGGCTTGGCGGTGTGTATACCCAGATCGGACAGCCCGAAAGGTCCATCGAGTGGTTCCGCGCCCTGCTTGCCCGCGATCGCGACAGGTATGCATTGACGCGGTCGGGATTGGTCTTCGCACTGATGAGGTCCGGCGCCCATGCGGAGGCGATGGCCGTCGCGAAGGAGCTGATCGACGCCGCAGACGCCCTCCCAAACCCGTGGGCGCGCTCATACGCGCTTCTGACCTATGGCATCGCCTGCTGCGACGCCGATCCCGTCCAGGCGCGTGAGGCCATGCGCAGAGGCCTGGTGATCGCTCGCGATAGCGGTAACCGCTACAACGAATCCCACCTGGCGAATGTCCTGGGCCGACTTGAGGCACAACACGGAGACCCAATGCCCGCCCTTGATTACCTCACCTTGGCCATCCGCAACTACCACGACTCGGGCAACACCACCGTCGTGCGTGTCCCTCTGGCGGTGCTTGCCGCTCTCTTGGAGCGGTTCGGCATTCCCCAGCCCGCGGCCACCATCGCCGGTTTCGCGCTCAATCCCGTCACCACAGCGTGGATCCCTGAGCTTCGGACCGCGATCGCCCACCTCCGCGATGTCCTCGGCGACAAAACCTACGAATCGCTCGCCCGCAAGGGCGAGGCGATGAGCACCGCCGCCACGGCGACGTACGCCTACGACCAAATCGACCAGGCCCGAGCAAAACTGAACGCGGTCTCGAAATAGAGGAGATACACGGTCTCAAAACTGTGTCGGTCACCGTGAACGCTGGGGCACCTTAACAAGGCGCTTTACCGCCTATCCTTAAGATTTTGTCAGGTTGGGGCTCACGCGACTTGCAGATCATTTCCGGAT
>DATJQT010000422.1:0-9039 GCA_035505475.1 Vulcanimicrobiaceae bacterium | reverse complement strand
AACGCTAACTGTCGGGGCGCTTGCTCTTGTCGACAGTCATCCACGTCATTCCGGGCACTGTTGACGAGCAACCCCACCGGGAACGCCTCGAACTCGTCAGGGACCCACGGCACGCACATCTGTTTCAGCGCATCAACGTTTTGACAATCGGGGTCGAGCCAGGGCGTGAAATCCTGAACATTGAGAATCACTGGTGTGCGATGGTGAATCGGCTGCATGAGTTCGTTCGGGGTCGTGGTCACAATCGTACAGCTTTCCAGGAGATCATCGAGTGGGGAGCGCCAGACCTCCCATAGCCCAGCGATGGCGAAGGGCGCCTGATCCTTCCGCCGGATGTACCATGCCCCGGTCTCTTTGCCCCGCCGTTTCCATTCGTAGAACCCATCGGCTGGAATGAGGCAGCGCCTCTTCCGAAATGCGGTCCGAAAGGCCGGGGTTGCGGCGACGGTTTCCGCCCGGGCGTTGAACAGACGGTCCCCGACCCGCACGTCCTTGGCCCAGGACGGGACAAGACCCCAGTGCATCCAGCGGACCTCGCGAGCGGCGGTTTCCCGGTTCCAGCGGACCGTCGGTATCTCTTGTGTGGGGGCTACGTTGTGTCGGGGAGGAGACTCCGGCCAAGTGGGCACCTGAAAGAGCGCCGCAAGTGATTTGGCATCCCCGTACGTGAACCGGCCACACATGGTTATCCCTGGGATAATGCGCCCGGCTTAGGATGCCCAGGTACCTGGGCGAACCGTGCCTGGATCGCATCGAGGTGCTCGATGGCCGCAGCATCTTTCCCGGCCAGACAATACTTATGTAAGTCCATGGCCCAGATCGGATACTCCATTTCCACGTCGGCGGGGATCGGGGCGGTTGGCAGCATGGCAAAGACGAGCATCTCATATTCGTGCGGCTGGGTCCGTTCGAGGTTGCACAGTTCGGCCAGCAGATTTTGGATCGGGTCCCCGGGAGTCCACTCGACCGTGTACATGGGGCCACTCCGGACGTCAGGAAAATGGCAATACAAAGTAACTGACCAATCCGCACAGGTCACGGCAATTCGGAAGTGTCTTCGTTCGGCCAGGAATCCCGGCCGGGAGAGAAATAGGGTTGCAGCCTCTGGCGGCTTGTGCAAGCGTCATCCCTGCCATGCCCCGCCTCGATGCCCCCGACATCCTCTACCATGTCATGGTGCGGGGGATTGAGCGGACGGCTCTCTTCCGCGATGATCCCGGCCGGACCAACTTCATCGCCCGTTTGGTTGGCCTCGCGCAGGCCCAGACCTGGATCATGTAAATCTGGGCCTCGCTGAGTCGAAGCGATCCTCAAGCTGTAGCAACCTTGGATAAATGTGAGGAGCAAGGAGGTGCCCCATGGCAGACGCCTTTGAACAGAGCGGGAACGCGCCAAGCCACAAGCTGCCTTCGGGGCGACGGGATGCCGTGATCTTTATCCCGGGTCTGGCGGATCAGGATTTTGGTCCGGACCAGACGGTGGACGGCGTCGCCGGCCGGATCAGCAACGCCTGTAACATTCGCGCGACCACCGCGGGCGCGGTCTTTCGAACGGAGGTGCAGGAGCAGGTGTACGATTTGCACGATTGCTACAAAGCGCGGGTTGGACGATCTTTCGCCGCGACGGATCGAAAGAGGAGGGAGGCTTCGACCTCATGCCGGATAACAATATCTCCTATGGGGCCGAGCCGGAATCTCTAGAATCGCTGCGGTTTCGAGACTGCGTGATGTTCATCGGGTTCCGGGTGCACAGCTTCTACGGGAACCGCGAGAATGAGCCCTCGACGGATTGCTTCAGCCGGGTCGTCGAGTATCTGTACACGGGCCAGCCGGCCCTCAGCTAATAGGCCTGCAGGTCCGATAGGCAATCATCGAGCTCACCAGAGAGCCGGATTGGCCGATCGGGCCGTCCGCCGGGGCCTGTTACTGCCGTGCGAGACGATACTCTTCCAAGTCAACGCGGATGTACTGGGCAAGGAGGGGGTGGGCGCGGGTGAGGACCGTGTACACTTGCTGGGCGATGGAGCGGTAGGACGGGTGGCCCTGGCGGCCGGAGCGGAGCTGGACGAAGTGGTGGATCTCGCGCAGGTTCCAGGTGAACAGGACGCGCTTGCGGAAGGCGAGGGGGAGGACGTACTGGGCCTCGCCGGGGCAATCTGTGGCGATCGCATCGTACACGGCGCGGGCCTGGGCCATGCATTGATGGAACACCGGCCCGTGGCCATATTCCTCGATTTCGGGCGGCGTGCTGTAGCCATGCACGGCGGTCGTCTCTTGCGGGGTCTGGGTCGCCATGCGGTGGCGCTGGATATCGCGGAAGGCCCCGAAGTCAACCAGCACATCAAACGTAAAGTTCAGATGCTCCAACGCTCGGAGTGGCGCGTCGTGTGGTCCGCGGCGCGTCAGATATTCGTCCAGGATCCGCACCTTCTTTTCCTGCGATAATTTCCCAACCTGCGACTCGACCTCTCGCAAGGGCTGATCGGTGTACCCGTACAGGATCGCGGCGATCAGGCGCTCTTCGGCATCCGGCGGCGCGTGGACCAACGCCACCTCCGGACTCGCATCGGCGGCCTTGACCAGGACGGCCCCGGCTAGCTTCGCCATCGCTTCGCCGGTCTCCTGCCGGTAGGCATTCCGGTCCGCGAACTTGATCAGCGTAGGGATGATTTCCTGCGCTTCCACCTTCATCGCTGCCCCGATCGCCTGCACTTCCGCGAGCGGATGGGATAGCAGTTTCGAGATAAGCTGTTCCAGGGTGCGGCCGTTGGCCGTCAGCCCGATGTTGGTCAGGGTCGCAGCCGGCAACAGGTACCGGAGGACGTCGCACGCCTTCGCCCGGCAGGCGACGTCGAAGGCGCGGTCGGTCTGCCCGTCGCGGCGGGGCGTCTCGGCGCGGATGGACGCCGTCACCGGATCCATCAGGGAGGTGTACGTCTCCAAGAGCTGGCGGCAGGTCGCCTCGTACAGCGCAGCGTGGGGCGAGGCGAGGACGCGCGGGTCTCGATAGAAACGCTCCCGATCGAAGACGACGTAGCGCGTGGATTTTTCGGTGTATGAGGCCAGCCGCGCGTCCTCGATAACCTTGCTGGCCACGATGGACACGTCCTCCAGCGCCAGGTGGGCGACGGCGTGCTCTGCCACCGAGGCGTGGCCGTAGCCGACGACCCATTTCTCATGAAACTCGCGCGCCTTGCGCCGCGCCCCGGCGAGATCGGGGTCCGCCGTGGCCGTGACGGCGAGGCGCCGGTCGAGGTCGAGGTCCTGCTCCTTGAGGAGGCGGAGCAGGTTGGCGCGCAAGCTGTCGCGGCTGCGGCTGTAATAGGCGAAGAGAACGGCGACGACTTCTTCGGGCAGGTTCTTGAGAGCGAAAATCGGCCGCGCGACGTTCGTGACGTAGGGCGCCAGGACCGCGGCATCCGCGGGCGCAAACCGATCAGCCATCGAGGCGGGAAGCAGGGACGTACTTACGGGTGGTCGTAGCCGACTCCATCCTCGTCGTCGTCAACTTCTTCAAGGAGGTCCAGGTAGTCCTCGTACCACTCGCTGCGCTCTTGCAGGAGAAAAGCCACGCCATCCTTGATGAAGCCCATGCGGATCTCGCCGGTCATGCCGATGTAGCGCTCGAATTCCTTGAGCCGAGCGCGGTCGCCGTTGGCCGGTCCGGGACCGGTCTTTTCCTCGACCCACTCGGCCAGCTCCTGCAGGTCTTCCTCTTCGAGGATCGCCCGCCCGACGAAGAGCGTCCGGATGCCTTCGGCCTTGGCGATACCCAGGAAATCCGGCCAAGCATCCGGATCACCCTGCCACCAGACCGTCGGCATGTCTTCGACCACGTACCCAGGGAAGACGAGCAATCCCTGGCGGCTGGCCGCTGCTACGACCTCGTCGTACTGGGTGGTGAGATCCGTCATCCCGTCCCTGCGCTTTCTCGGCGATCGCCGTCACTTCCTGAGGACCGCAACCTCTCGCGGCTAATAGTCCGATGCGACAAGCAAGACCCTAATTTCGTTCGACAATGCTATTACCGCAGACCGGCTGGGGCAAGGGTAAAGAGCGGCAGAAAAGCAGGGGAGCAGAGGGGCAGGGGAGGGCGGGGGAAAAGGCGAAAGGGCGCAGAGGCGCGGGGGCGAAAGGACGCGGAGAGCGGAATGCGAGCCACGATGAGCCGAGAGCCATGGAGATGCACCGAGCGCCGAGTGGCACTCGGGTGGGGCAGCGACTTTTCGCCGGGGCGCCTCTGCGGCCCTGCTGCTCTTCAGTCGAGCAGTTCTTCGCCGGCGATGATGTCTTCGACGGCGAGGGTGCTGAGGAGGTAGTGGCGCACGCGGTAGGTCAGGTGATCGTCTTTCTCGCGAGTGCCCGGCTTCAACACCAGGCCGTAGCGGTTCTGCGCGTGCTCCGAGGTGATGAGGTCGCGCTGGAGGTCCTCTTCGAGCCGCAAGATCGAGCGCTGGAACGGAATACCCCATCCGGCGCCCCCAGGGCTTTCCAGGATGATCCGGTCACCGGCGCGCAAGGCAATGGTGCAGCGCGTCGGCCCGCGCTCCTCCCGCCGGCCGGCTTCGGGCGTGATGACGGTCAGCGCGCCCGGCGTGCCGCGCATTCCCCCACGCGCCCCTGGCGCATAGCCGGGCAGGAGCACATCCACTTCGCCCCGGCCCTCGAGAAGCAGCAGCTCGAGGCGGGCGCCCGATCCGCCGTGGTATTGCCCCGGCCCCGCCGAATCCGGCACGGCCTCCAGGCGCAGGACGCGGACGGGAACGGCGCGCTCGATGTCCTCGACCGAAGGCAGGTGGCGCGGGAGAAACGGTGCGGTGGCGTGGGTCAGGCCGTCGCCGAAGACCGAGGCGCCGAGCCCGCCGGGCACGCCGAGCCGCAGATGGTACGTGCTGCCGTCGGCCCGCTCCCCACGGAGGTCCACGAGCGCACAGCCGGCATCGGGCGCGTGGGTGAGGTGCGCGAGCGACTCGGCAAAGCCTCCCAGCACGGCCTCGGCGACGCGCTGCGCCTCGGCAAAGCGAGAAACGCCGCCCAAAAGCCGGGCCGCGGGTGCCGGCCAGTTCACAACGATTTCGACAGTCTCGGCCAAGCCGCCCAAGACGGCGAGGCTCGGCGCTTCCACTGAGAGCACCTCGCGCAATGCGGCGCGCACGGCGGCCTGCGTCAGCGCCGGCGAGAGCGCACACGGTCCGCCAGCGTTATCCACCTGGACGCGAACCCCCGCCTCAGTGGGCGCGATCCGAACCGAGAAAGGGGCCACCGTCGCCGTGAACAGCGGCTGCTCGGAACGCTGCCAGATGCTCCCGATGGCCCGCCGGCAGCTTCCGGCGACTCGCTCTCGAATGCGCTCCGCGATCTCCGAGCCAAGCGGCAGCAAGAGATCCTCCAGCGCTGCGCGGCCCAGATGCACCGCATGGAGGTGGCCGGAGAGGTCTTGCAGGAAATCGGCGGGTGATTCGCTGTTCGCGACGAGCAGGTTCCGAAGCTCCGGGATCATGGCGCCCGCCCGGGCAGCGCGGACCCAAGGGAGAATTAACCCCTCTTGCCGGAGATGGGCGACCGGCGTCAGGCTGGATTTTCCCAAGCCGGCGTGGCTGGCCGTCACCGCGATAAACCCGAGCAGAGTGCCTTGGGCCAGGAGCGGCGTGGCGATCACCAGGTCTTCCAGGCTGGCCGCTCCGCAATGGGGGTCGTTGGTCCAGAATACGTCCTCGGGGGCAAACGCCTCTTCGCGGTCCTGTGCCAGGTACGCCAACGCCTCGCCGGCAGCCTCGAGCAGCAGCGGATGGCTCTCGCGGCCGGCCACGAGCAGAGCGCCGTCGGCCGCGTAGAATCCGGAGGCGGTCTCGCCGTGCCGGCCGATGCCTGCGCCGGCGGCCGCCCGCCGGAGACCGGTGTCCATGGCCGCCAAGGCTTCCTCGATCTGCTGGCGCAGGGCGATCCAGGCACCCGAGGTCAGCGCGGCGGTGGCACTTGGGAGCGACAACTGGCTCACGCTACATCCTCGTGTCCAAGACGGTATTGCCCCACCGATCGACCCAGAAGCGCACGCCAGGGGGGATGAACACGCTGGCGCCGGGCAGCACGACCTGGACAGGTCCTTCGTCCGCCGACTCGATCTCCAGCGTTTCAACGGCGATCTGCCGGACGCCCGCTCCCGCCGATGGAGCGCGGTCGGCCGCAGCCGCTTCCGTTCGGCGGCAGGCGAAGGTCGCCTCGAGAGCGGACCCGAGGTCAAGCTGAGACCGGGCCTCTTCGCGAAGCGCGAGGAGGCGCAGCACGCGAATGCTTTCGGTCGCCGGACGCACGCCGTACGCGCGCTCCGTGAACGCGTGGTAGTGGCGGATCAACGCCTCTGCCGTTTCGTCCTGTCCGTGCAAGGGGAGGAGATCCTCCCAGAGATTCTCGCCGCGCGCGATGACCAGCGCCAGGCGCAACCGGCCCCCGCCGTTCTCGGGAAACGCCGCCGCCAGCCGCTCTGCGAGGCGGGTGGGTGTGAAAGCCGCCAGCGGCATATCCATGGGGACCATCGCCGTCTGGGCCGGCGGGCAGAGGATGCACCCGAGTGCAGAAAAGCCTGACGCCAGATAGGGCACGACCACCCGGCGCATTCCCAGGGCCCGCGCCACCGCCGCGGCCTGGATCGGGCCGGCACCCCCGAAAGCGACCAGGGTCGCATCGCTGGGCGCCAAGCCGCGCGCCGCGAGCTGCGTGCGCAGAAAACCCGCCATGCGGGCCTCGGCCACCTCGGCGATCACGCGGGCGGCGCCGGCGGGATCGAGGCCCAGGCTGGGGCAGACGTCGGCCAAGAGGGCGCGTTCTGCGGCCTCGCGGTCCAGCGGGGGCAGGCCGAGGTCGCTGCGGTCCTCGACCAGGCGGCCGAGGAGGAGATTGGCATCGGTCAGGGTCGGCTTACGGCCGCCCTTCCCGAAACAGGCGGGCCCCGGCGCGGCACCGGCGCTTTCCGGCCCGACGCGCAGGCCGCCCGGAATGGATTCGTCCACAGCAATGATGCTGCCGCCGCCGATCCCGGCCGTCTGGATCGCGACCGAAGGCAAGGCGATGCGCAGCCCGAATTCGAGCGTTCGGTCGCCGCGTAACTCCGGCTCGCCGTCCTCGATCAGCGCGGCATCCAAACTGGTGCCGCCGACATCCGCGGTCAGGACGGCCGGAATATCCAGCAAGACTCCCAGGCCGGCGGCCGCGCGGGCCCCGCCCGCCGGCCCGGAGAGGATCGTCTGCAGCGGATGCCGGCGCGCCTCATCGGGCGTGCAGGAGCCGCCGGCCGACTCGATGAACCGCACCTCGGCCGAGGCGCCGGTCAGCGCCCGCTCGAGGTCGCCGACGTAGCGGCCCATCAAGGGGGCGAGGAATGCCGCCAATGCGGCCGTGCTGGCGCGCAGACGCTCGTCGGGAAACGGGCAGACGCTGCTGCCGCGGATGATCCAGCCTTCGGGCCACAAATGGCGCAGGATGGATTCCGCCCGCTCTTCGTGCCCGGGATTACGATCCGAATGCAGGAAAGAGACGGCGAGGGCCGCGATCTTCTCGCGTCGGAGGGCGTCCACCAGGGCGGGGAGGCTGTCTTCCTGGAGCGCCTCCAGGATATTGCCATCGCCCCTCATCCGCTCGTTGGCCTCCCAGCAGTGCTGGCGAGCGACCAAGGGATTGAAGGCGCGCTGCCAGCCGCGCAACGAGCGGCGGCCGCCGTCCCGAAGCTCCAGGACGTCCCGGAACCCGCGGGTGGTCAGGAGGCCGGTCCGAGCGCCGCGCCGCTCGAGCAGTGCGTTGGTGGCCACCGTGGTGCCGTGCGCGATCTCCTCGATGTCGGCGATCGGCACGCCGCTCGCGGCCAGGGCGGCCATCAAGCCTTGGCCGATGTCGTGGGGAGTGGTGGGCACCTTGTGCAAGGACAGGTACCCGTCCTTGCCGCAGGCGATCACGTCAGTGAAAGTCCCCCCGACATCAATGCCGATCTGCACAGCCCCGCGCATGCGCGCCTCCAAGCGGGCGGCATCATACGTGGTTTGGCGAATGGCCGCAAGATTGTTTGCGTCAGGCGGGGTCGTGCAAGCGCACAATTTCGGCGTGGCGAAAACAGGTGACGAGGTGGTCGTTGACCATGCCCACCGCCTGCATGAACGCATAGCAGATGGTGGGTCCCACAAAACGGAATCCGCGCTTGCGAAGGTCGCGGCTCATGGCGTCGGCCTCGGGGCTCGTGGTGGGAACCTCCGCCGGCGTGCGCCAGGCGTTGGTTCGAGATGCCCCGCCAATGAAGGACCAGAGGTACTCGTTGAAGCTGCCGATTTGCGATTGCGCGGCGAGAACCGCCCGGGCGTTTTCGACCGCCGACACGATCTTGGCGCGGTTTCGGATGATCGCCGGGTTCTGGAGCAGGCATTCGATCTCTCGTGCGCCGAAGGCAGCCACGCTGTGCGGGTTGAATCCGGCGAACGCCACCCGATACGCCTGCCGTTTCTTGAGCACGGTTTCCCAGCTCAAGCCGGCCTGCGCGCCTTCCAAGACCAGAAACTCAAAAAGCGTGCGGTCGTCGTGCTGCGGGACGCCCCATTCGGCATCGTGGTAGGCGATCAACAGGTCCGATTTGGCCCACGGGCAGCGGGATATTGGCATTGAAGAACCGTGTACATGATCGTGTTCGTGAAAAGGCGATAGCCGACAGCGATTTCCGACAACGACAAACGCTTCGAATTGCGAAATTCGAATTTCGGATTCGAACCTGCCCAGAATTCCTCTGCGCTGCCGCTGTCGGATTTCGGTTCAGGTCTCGATGGTCCCGCGGATCACGCGGACGGTGTCGCCGCCGACGCGCAGACGAACGGGGAGCCCCGCTGCGTCCCGCGTGACTTCGACCCACATCCGGCTGGGGCGACCCATCTCGACACCCTGCTCGACTTCGAAGCTCGCCCGGTCGCGGGGGAGAACGCCGTGGGCGGCGAGATAGGCGCCCAGCGGGCCAGCCGCCGATCCGGTGGCGGGATCTTCCGGGACGCCGGCTCCCGGCGCGAACATG
>DATJQT010000421.1:0-12576 GCA_035505475.1 Vulcanimicrobiaceae bacterium | reverse complement strand
CCGCCATGGGCACTCAGCCGGATGTCCATGCGCCCAGCATATCAGAAACCCGGACCGGCTGCGCCGGCCCAGCCTCCGGCTGGGGAGGCTTTCAACTCCGGGCTTACGCCCGGCGTCTTCAGCCTCGAATCTGATAAGCCGGACAGAAAGGAATGGACGGGCTCGGAACAATGTCAATGTCGGAGCTCTGATACGTAGGCCTTCCGGGTGCCGGCCGAGAGAAGGAGCGTTGCCCTGATGACCTTTTCCGCTTTCCGACACACTTCCGATTTCCAGTGTATGCCTTCGATGTAGAGGTGTCCCGTCGCCACGCGTTTGAACCAATCGCGGATCTCCTCGGCCGCGGCGCGTGAGCAGGTAACCTTCAGCACCGACCCAGAAGGCACTGCGGAATGGAGCGCCTTCCGCGCTGCCGCAGACAGGCTGCGCTCGTCTTCACCAATGATCTGGTATGCCATTGGCTCGATAACGAAAGACTGTTTCATGTCCGGGCCCCTTTCCCCGCATGGGAATCTCCTGAAGCATGCGTGCGCGCGAAAACAGTCCCCCTTCTCCGCTTTCGGAATCTGCTCCGCGATGCGGGACTGCATAATTTCATCATTTGACGAGGTCAAGAGTCAATCGGCCATCAATCCTCTCGAACGACCCATGCAATAAAATGCACACCAGGGCCGAAACGGAGATCCGGCTGCACCTGGAGTCCACCCCCGCCACCCGGTCGGCCTACCGGGAGCTCCTGTTCACCACCCCAGGTATCGAGGAATCCGTCAGCGGCGTGATTCTCTGTAACAAGACCGTTCCTCAGTCCGCGCAAGACGGCACCCCCTTCCCGAAGTTCTTGACGGACCGAGGCATCCTCCCAGGCATCAATGTGAATGCCGGGACGGCCGATCTGCCGGGCTTCCCCGGCGAAAACGTGACGCAAGGGTCGGAAGGATTGCGGGCATGTCTGCGGGAATGCCGCACGCACGGGGCGCGCAGCAACGAAGCAGATGGGCCTTCTTCAGCAGCCTGGCTAGCGCGGTTCGGAGAGCCGAGCGACGAGCGCGGCGGTATAGGCGGCGAGATTGGAGTAGACCGCAAAGCCTTTCACGGCCAGGCATTCTTCGGCCGTGGGATACGGTTTGGCGCTGCTGGCCTTCAGGATGGTGGCCACGAACTGTTGGAATCCGCGGAGCCCCGATTCGGGGGGGATCTGCGGCACGGCGATGTCGCGGGGCGTCAGGCGAAGGGTCGGGATCACGTCGGTGCCGAGGTCGCTCTTGACGGCCAGCACCAGGTCCAAGATCACCTCGGCCGGCTGATCGTCGGTCGGATCCTCGATCCGCGCCACCGACACGGCGGTGATCTGCTTCCAGGGCAAGTGTCCAGCGCGGCCCTTGCGGTCGAGCACGCGCAGCCCGGTCGTGTCCATGCCGGTCGCCTTGACCGGCACCGCCCCCAGCGTCTTCGCAGGCTGCGGCGGCGGTTCTGGGACGACCGGCGCGGGCGCAGGTGGCTCGGGAACAGGCGGAGGCATGGCCGCCGCTTCCGGATCGGGCCGCTTCAAGCGCGGCCCCGGCGTGACCACCATCGTGGTCGCCAGCTCGGCCGACCAGCGCTCGGCAGCCGACTTCTTGGGAGGCGCGGGCGGGGCCGGGGCCATCGGTAGATCGGGTTGCGGAGCCGGTGCGGGTGGTGGCGCCGGGCGGACGGCCGGAGCGACAGCCGCAGGATGGGCAGGGTGCGGTGGCATGGCCGCCGGAATCGCAGGCTCCGGCGGCGACGGGCGGACCGGGATCTCCGGAGCACGCCGTGGGGCCTCGACCGGAGGCGAAGCCTCGATCTCATCTAACGAGAGCGTGCTCTCCACTGAGAGCATACTATCCATGGGCGCAGGAGCAGGCGGCGACGGTGGCGATGGCGTAGGCGAAACCGCAAGGGTCGGCATGGGCGGCTCTGTCATGGTCGTCCAGGCCATCGCCGGCGGGGGCGGCTCGGTCAAGGTTGTCGGGGGCAGTGCCGGCGCGCCCAACACGGAACGGCGGGCGGCCTCGAGCAGTGCATCGCTGGCCTTCCGAAATTCTCCCGTCATCTTGGGATGAACCCCGGCGCGCTCCAGCACATCCACAGCGGCCCCAGCGTCGTGCAGTTGTTCCAGCATGAGGCGGGCGCACGACACCATCGCTTTGGGGCACAGGTCATCCTGCGGCCAGGCCGTGAACGCCAGACGGTACAGATCCATCGCATCGGCGAAGCGCGTCTGCTTCTCGTGTTCGGCGGCAAGCGCCAGGTAGCTCCGCATGGCGATCGGCGTCTCGGCATAGACCCGTCGGTGCTCGGCCCAGGCGGCCAGCGCGCCCTCGAAGTCCCGCGACACCACATAAGCGCTGACCAGGCGGGCGGACTCTCGCGCGGCGGCGGCGGGATCGCCTTTCTTGACATAGGCGCCCACCAGGGCGGCGCGGGCGTCCACGTTATTGGGCTGCAGCTTGAGAAACTCCACCAGCTCCTGGATCCCGCCGAACAGATCGCCCTTATCCAGCTTCTCCAACGCTGCCGTGACGGCTTCCGTCGCGCTCCAGGTCGTCTTTTGCTGGATCGCCGGCGCGAGGAACTTGGTCTCCATTCCGCTGTACCGGATCGCCACGGCGGCAAGAACGCCGAAGGCGAACCCGCCGATGTGTGCACCCACGGCGACGGGACCAGCCGCGTTGGTGTAGATCATCCAGACCTGGTCTGCCACCCAGAGCGGGAGGGCGACGTAGGCGGGCATCGTGAACGTGCCCCGGATCACCACGAACCAGTACAGAAACCGGATCCGCGTCGTCGCAAAGCGGATCAAGAACGCGCCCATCAGGGCGGCGATGGCCCCCGAAGCCCCGACGAGCGGCACGTTGGGGCGCTCGGTGAAGGTGGCATGCGCAAGGGTGGCCAGGACCCCGCCGATCAGGTACAGCGCCGGATAGCAGAGGCGGCCCCAGCGGTCCTCCAGCGCCGTGCCCGCAAGCCAGAGGAACAGCATGTTGCCGATTAAGTGCATCCAGCCGGCGTGGAGGAACATGGAGGCGAATAGTCCCAGCACGCTGGGTTCGGACGGCACGTAACCGTACGCCCGAAACACGGTCCGCTGGGTCGCCCGGCGGTAATCGCGCATCAACGCGTTCAGCTGCTCTTGCTGGCTGGTGATGCTGCTGGATGCCAGGTCTGCCTGCGGGGCGCGGGAGGGGATCAGGTCGCGGAATTCGGGGGGCTGGCGCAGGTACGGATGCTCGGCGGCGTATTTCAGCGCGGCCTGGAGTTGGGTGCGGATCTGGGCCTCCTGCCGCTCGACCAGGGGATTGGTCCACAGGAACACGAGCACATTAGCCGCGATCAGGGCCAGCGTGATCCAGGGCCAGCGATTGACCTCATGCTGCTCGTGGGCGATCGGAATAATCATTCGGCCGAATCTCCCCGCGAACTCTGCACCCCATGCCAAAGGCCTTACGCCTACGCGATCATACCCGGAATCGGCTTGAGGTCAAGCTCAAGTCGTGCCGCATGGCCCGCCAATCGCCCTCGGGCGGGCCGTGCCGCGATGGGCCGGCGCTGGATTGTCTGATCCTTGTTTCATTTGCCGGATGCGTGTGTGCATCAACCGGTCAATACTTGACACCCTGCGCTCGTTGCCACTAGACTGCCGGTCGTTATCCCCGGACCCCATCCCCTTGTCAGCCGGCCCATTCGTGCGGGACCCGAGCGCACTTTCGGTTCGGGGCACGCATTGCCTGCCGGGCATCGCCCGAGGAGGACAGAGCATGGCCAAGCAGCGCATCAGCCGACGGGAGTTTCTGCGGGATGCCAGCGTTGCCACGAGCGCCCTGGCACTGGCGAGCATCGCCCCCCACTCCGTGAGGGCCGGCGAAAAGATCGGGGCACAACTGATTGGCAAGCTGGAAGGACCGGAGCTGGTCCTCGACCCGGCCAAGTGGCCCAAGAAGTTCGGTGAGGCCCCGATGCTTGCCGCCTTCGTAAAGGACGGTAAGTTACCGCCGGTGGACAAGCGCGTCCCCGAAGAACCGATGGTCGTGAAGCCGCTGCAGAGCATCGGCAAGTACGGTGGGACCTGGCGCCGGGCGTTCACGGGGCCGGCCGATGCCGAGAACGGCAACCGGATCGTCTCGACAGACAAGATCCTGTTCTGGGACTATACCGCCACCAAGGTCATGCCCTGTGTCGCCAAGGACTGGAAGATCAGTGACGACGGCAAAGTCGTGATCATCTTCCTCCGCAAGGGCATGAAGTGGTCCGACGGCCACCCCTTCACGGCGGATGACTTCGTCTTCTGGCATGACGATGTGTACCTGAACAAGGACATCCAGCCGGCCCCGCATCCGGACTTCATGGTGAACGGGAAATCGGGTCGCCTGTACAAGCGCGACGACTACACCGTGGTCTTTGAATTCGCCGAGGCAAATTACCTCTTCGTGGATATCCTCGCCGGCAGCACTTCCATCGGTGGCGGCCAGGCCACCCAGCAGTTCGGCGGCCGCACCATGGGCGCCTACATGCCCGCCCACTACATCAAGCAGTTCCTCCCGAAGTACGGCGGGGGGAAGGACGAGATGGATCGCAAGGCCAAGGCGGCAGGCTTCGATGGCTGGCTGAGCTACCTGAAGAACCGCTGGGACTGGCGCCTCAATACGGAGCTGCCGGTGCTCGCCCCCTGGAAGACGGTCACGCCGATCAACAACGCGACCTGGGTCCTGGAGCGGAATCCGTACTATTACGGCGTGGACACGCAGGGGAACCAGCTCCCCTACATCGATCGGATCTCCATGGGCCTGGCCGAGAACCTGGAGGTGGTGAACCTCCGCGCCATCGCCGGCCAGTTCGACCTGCAAGAGCGGCACACGGCGCTTAGCAAGCTACCGGTCTTCCTCGAGAACCGGACCAAGGGGAATTACGACATCCACCTCGACCCCTCCCTCAACGGAAGCGATGCCACGCTCCAGATCAACCACGCCTACGAGGCCGATCCCGAGATCGCGAAGTGGCTCCACACCCGGGACTTCCGCCGCGCGCTCTCGCTCGGCATCGACCGCGACCAGCTCAACGAGACTTTCTGGCTGGGCGTCGGCACGCCTGGCTCTGTGGCCCCGGCCGAGACCGTGCCCTACAGCCCCGGCCCCGAGTGGCGCAAGAAATGGTCCGTCCACGACCCCAAGCAGGCCAACGAGTTCCTGGACAAGCTGGGCCTCACCAAGAAGGACGGCGAGGGGTACCGGCTGCGGACCGACGGCAAGGGCCGGATCCGGCTGGAATTGCAGACCGTGGCCGGCTCCTTCATTTCGCACACCCAGATCTGCGAGATGATCAAGCAGCAGTGGAAGCAGATCGGCATCGACGCGGACGTGAAGGAGGTCGAGCGGAACCTCTCCTACGCCCGCATCAACAACAACGAGCACCATATCACGGTCTGGGCGAACGACGGGACCGAGGTGCTCTACCTGTTCCCGCGCCACGCGCTGCCGGTGGACCCGGTCGAGGCGCTCATGGGCTACCCCATCGCCCGCTGGTTCGCGAGCAACGGCCAGCAGGGAATGGAGCCGAAGGATCCGCAGCTCAAGAAGGCGATGGAGATGTTCCGCTCGGCGCCCGGCAAGAAGGCTCCGGAGCGCATCAAGATCGCGCAGGAGATCTGGAAGATCATCGTGGACGAGCAGTTCAGCATCGGGACGGTCGGTCTGTCGCCGGCCGTGATGGGCGTGCGCGTCGCGAGCAGGAAGCTCGGGAACATTCCGGCCCGGGAGATCAATGCCCAGCACGCCCGCACTCCGTGCAGCTCGCACCCGACGACGTTCTATTTCAAGTCGTAGACGGGCGGAAGAGATCAGAACGCCGTTCGCGCTTCGAGAGGCTGAGCGCTAACGGCGAACCGACCGGCAGGTTCCCGAGACCTGTCCAAGGGCAGAGCGATGCTTGCGTATCTGGTGCGCCGACTGATTCTCGCCGTGTTGACGGTATGGGCGGTGTCCGTGTTATCGTTCACGGTCATCCAGCTCCCGCCCGGCGATTATATCACTTCCTACATCGCGCAGATGTCGGCCTCGGGCAGCTTCGTCTCCGAACAAGAGGCGAATGCGCTGCGCCACCAGTACGGCCTCGACCAGCCTCAGTACATCCGCTACATCCGCTGGATGGGCATGGTTTTGCACGGAAATTACGGGATGGCGCTGGAATACGGCCGCCCGGTGGGCGAAGTCATCGGCGACCGGCTGTGGCTGACCATGGTCGTCTCGGTGGCGGCAATCATCTTCACCTGGTTCGTCGCCCTGCCGATCGGGATCTATTCCGCTGTCCGGCAGTACTCGCTGGGCGATTACGTCGCCACCTTCGTCGGGTTCATCGGCCTCGCCATCCCGAGCTTCATGCTGGCCCTGATCCTGATGTACCTGGGCTTCACCTTCTTCGACCTGAACATCGGCGGCCTGTTTTCGGATGAGCTCGCGGAAGCGCCGTGGTCGCTGGCCAAGATCTGGGACTTGACCAAGCACCTTCCCCTGCCGGCCTTGATCCTGGGCTTTGCCGGCACGGCACAGCTGGTCCGGATCATGCGCGCGAACCTCTTGGATGAACTGAGCAAGCCCTACGTCGTCACGGGGCGGGCCCGCGGACTCGCGGAATCACGCCTGATCCTGAAGTACCCTGTCCGGGTGGCGCTGAACCCGTTTGCCAGCACCATCGGCTACCTTTTGCCGTATGTCGTGTCGGGTAGCATCATCGTGTCGCTGGTTTTGAGCCTGCCCACGGTCGGCCCGCTGCTCCTCAAGGCGCTGGTCGCCCAGGACATGTTCTTGGCCGGGACGATCGTGCTCATGCTCGGCACCATGACCGTGATCGGCACGTTCATCTCGGACCTGCTACTCATGTGGATCGACCCGCGGATCCGGTTCGAGGGCCGAAAATGAGCCCTCCGACTGCGCCCATCGCCCCCGAGCTCCACGACGAGCCCGCACCGGTCGTCTCCGTCGCCGAAGAGCGGATCTCTGTCGCCACGCAGTGGCAGCTCATGTGGTGGCGGTTCAAGAAGCACCGCCTGGCGATGGCCAGCACTGCGGTCGTGCTGTTCTTCTATCTGATCGTCATCTTCGCCGATTTCCTCGCCTATTCGAATCCGTTGGCCTCGGAGGCGCAGCGATCGCTTTTGCCGCCCCAGCGCATCCACTGGTTCGACGACGGTCGGTTCGCCCCATACGTGTTCGGGCTCACCGGCGTGCGCGACCCGATGACGTTTAAGCGGGTCTATACGCCGGATCCGAGCAAGAAAATTTCGGTGCGGTTCTTCGTCCGCGGATTCGAGTACCAATTCCTCTGGGTCATCCCGATGAACCTCCATCTGGTCGGCGTCGAGGGCACGACGCCCGAAGAGTCGCTCTTCCTCATCGGCACCGACGAGCAGGGCCGCGATCTCTGGTCGCGCCTGATGTACGGCACCCGGACGTCTCTCAGCATCGGTCTGGTCGGCGTGGCGATGAGTCTCATTTTGGGCGTGCTGTTGGGCGGCATCTCAGGCCTCTACGGCGGGGTGCTGGACACGGTCATACAGCGCGTGATCGAGATCTTGCGCTCGATTCCGACGATTCCGCTCTGGATGGGGCTGGCGGCGGCCCTGCCCAATGATTGGAGCGTCACTCAGATCTATTTTGCCATCACGATCATCATCTCCTTGATCGGCTGGACCGAGTTGGCCCGCGTGGTCCGCGGCCGATTCTTATCCTTGCGGCAAGAAGATTTCGTGATGGCGGCGGAGCTGGCCGGCTGCGGCCAGATGCGGATCATCTTCACGCACCTGGTACCGTCGTTCCTCAGCCACATCATCGCGGCCACCACGCTCGCCATCCCGGCGATGATCATCAGCGAGACCTCGCTCAGCTTCCTGGGATTGGGCCTGCGCCCGCCGGCGATCAGTTGGGGCGTGCTGCTGCAGCAGGCGCAGAATATCCAGGCGCTGGCGATATCACCCTGGCTCTTGATTCCGTCCATCCCGGTCACAATCGTGATCCTGGCCTTCAACTTCATGGGTGACGGCCTCCGCGACGCCGCGGATCCGTATGGACATTAAGGAGCGACAGGGATATCCGACAGGGACAGCGAAGAACGGCAAAGGAGCGCAGGCCTATTCGCTGTCGGATTTCGCTGTCGCTGTCGATAAACGTGCGATCGGTAGATTCACCGGGCCGATCTGAGATGAATGGATGAGTAACTTGTCTAGCGAACGAAACGTCCCCGTCCTCTCCGTCCGGGACCTGCAGACGTACTTCTTCCCGGACGAGGGTATCGTCAAGGCGGTGGACGGGGCCAGTTTCGACCTGTACGCCGGGAAGACGCTGGGCATCGTCGGCGAGAGCGGCTGCGGCAAGAGCGTGACCGCGCGGTCGATCCTGCGGATCGTGGAGCGGCCAGGGAAGATCGTGGGCGGTTCGATCCTGCTCCGCAAAAATGGGACCGAGCGAGAGCTGACCACGCTCGATCCCGACGGCACCGAGATCCGCCACATCCGCGGTGGTGAAATCGGCCTCGTGTTCCAGGAGCCGATGACCTCCTTCAGCCCCGTCCACACGATCGGCAATCAACTCATC
Organism: Vulcanimicrobiaceae bacterium; assembly: GCA_035505475.1. Lineage (GTDB taxonomy): Bacteria > Methylomirabilota > Methylomirabilia > Methylomirabilales > 2-02-FULL-66-22 > 2-02-FULL-66-22. The sequence goes on along the minus strand of DATJQT010000421.1, from coordinate 3,973 downwards.
GAGACGATTCGTCTGCACCACCCACTCGGGAAAGCCGAGGCCCGCCAGCGCGGGATCGAGGCGTTGCGCTCGGTCGGCATTCCGAAGCCGGAGCGGCGGATTGACGAGTACGCGTTCGAGCTGTCGGGCGGCTTGCGGCAGCGGGCGATGATCGCCATGGCGCTGTCCTGCGGCCCGCGCATCCTGATTGCCGACGAGCCGACCACGGCCCTGGACGTGACCACCCAGGCCCAGATCCTGGACCTCTTGCGCAGCCTGCAGGAACGCGAGGGGATGACGATCATTCTGATCACGCACAATTTGGGCGTGGTTGCCGAGATGTGCGATCACGTGGTGGTGATGTACCTGGGCCGCGTGGTGGAAGAAGGGCCGGTGGACGCCATTTTCCACAATGCCAAGCACCCGTACACCCAGGCGCTGTTGCGCTCGATTCCGAGCATCCACGCCACGACGCGGACCGATCTGCCGACGATTTCCGGGTCCATTCCCCACCCGCACAACCGGCCGCCCGGCTGCCCGTTCCACCCGCGCTGCCCGGACCGCATCGCCGGCGTCTGCGAGGTGAAGGAACCGCCGCTCCGGCGGGTCGGCGAGGAACAGGACGTGAGCTGTTTCTTGTACGAGAGGTAAGCATGTCGGGTCGGCTGTTGGAAGTAAAAGGCCTGCAGAAGTTCTTCCCGATTCGCCGCGGCATCATGCAGCGGGAAGTCGGGCGCGTCCGCGCCGTGGATGACGTGAACTTCTACGTCGAGCCGGGCGAGACCCTGTCGCTGGTGGGCGAGAGCGGCTGCGGGAAGACCACCACCGCACGCTGCATCCTGAGGGCCATCCACCCCACCGCAGGCGAGATCCTCTTCCGCACCGGCGACGGCAATGTGCTGGATGTGGCAAAGCTCACCAAGGCCCAGTTGCGGCCGCTGCGCCGCCAGATGCAGATGATCTTCCAGGATCCGTTCTCGTCACTGAATCCCCGCCGGACCCTGCTCGACATCGTGGCCGAGCCGCTGGTGGCGAACAAGATCGGCAACCGGCGCGAGCAGATCGACCGCGTGGCGGAGCTGCTGCGCCTGGTGGGCCTACGGCCCGAGTACATGCGCCGCTACCCCCACGCCTTTTCCGGCGGCCAGCGGCAGCGCATCGGCATCGCGCGGGCACTGGCTTTAAACCCGAGTCTGGTCGTCGCCGACGAGCCCGTCTCGGCGCTCGACGTGTCGGTCCAGGCACAGATCCTCAACCTGACCCTGGAGCTGCAGCGTCGGCTGGGCCTCACCTACCTGTTCGTGGCGCACGACCTCTCGGTCGTCAAGCACGTCAGCGACCGCGTCGCGGTGATGTACGTGGGCCGCATCGTGGAAATGGCGCCCACCGCGCCGCTCTTTGCCACACCGAAGCATCCGTACACCGAAGCCCTCATGTCGGCCGTTCCCAAGCCCGACCCACGCCTCCGCTCACAGCGGATCGTGCTGGAAGGCGAGGTGGCCGATCCGGCCAACCCGCCGTCGGGCTGCTACTTCCACCCGCGCTGCAAGTACGCCGTGGACGCCTGCCGCACCGACACGCCGACCCTTTCCGAGGTCGCGCCCGGCCATTTCGTGGCCTGTCTCCGGGCCAAAGAACTGAGCTTGCGTGGGGTCTTGGGGTAACGGGCAAACCTCACCGCCGAGACGCAGAGAGCGCGGAGGAGAGATTAGGCTCAAGGCCTTCAAAGGCACCGGCGCGACACGCAGTGGTCCGAAGGGATTCCCACAATGCAGGATCAAGACAGAATGGAGAGCCTGAAAGCTTCTCTGCGTTCTCTGCGCCTCTCTCCGGTGAACAAACGGGAGTTGTGATGACGAACACACCTGCCACGCGTTCGTGGTCCTGGGAATCTGCCCTGCAGGGCATCGTGCCGCCGATGATTTCCCCGCTGACACCAAAGGGAGCCGTTGACGGACCCTCCCTCGCCATGGTGGTGGCGCACATCTTGGACGGAGGATGCTCGGGACTCTTCGTGCTAGGTGGCTGCGGCGAAGGCGCCTGGTTGACGCCCTCACAGCGGGCGGCAGTCATCCAGGGGACGGTCGCGGCCGCAGCGGGACGCGTGCCGGTCCTGGCCGGAGTGATGTTGCCCGCGACGGGACCGGCGGTCGAGGCGGCGCGCTGGGCGATGGATGCAGGGGCCGACGCGCTCGTGGTCGGATCGCCCTACTATCTCGGCGTGAATGGGCCGGCGCAGACGCGTCACGTGGAAGCGATCCTCGCGGTTGTTCCGCTCCCTATGCTGCTCTACAACATTCCGCAGTGCACGCACAATGTCCTGGCGCCGGCGACCGTCCGCGCGCTCGCGGGTGAGCCGCGCATCCTCGGGATCAAGGATTCGGCCGGCGACTTCGAGGCCTTTCAGTTTTTCGTGGGGGTGAAGAAAGTCCGGCCGGACTTCCGCGTGTTGCAGGGCCATGAGGCATACGCGGCCGCCAGCCTTTTGCAGGGCGGGGACGGCTTGGTGCCGGGGATGGCCAATTTTGTTCCGGCCCTGTTCGTCGCCCTTCGTCGGGCGGCTGCCGCCCACGACGTGAAGGCCTGCGTGCAGATTCAGGAGCAGATCACGGCCCTGGGCGTCCTGCACACCCACGGCCACTGGCTGCCTGCCCTGAAAGCCGCCTGCGAATTCCTGGGACTCGGGAACGGGATTCCGTCTCCTCCACTCGTCCGGGCCGCCGAAGAGGAGCGCCGCCAGATCCGCGCCATCCTCGTCGCCCAGGGCGTCCTATCCGCATAAACAGCAGGGTCTTCCAAATGTAATCGAAGAAGTGGTACGATTTGAGCGTGCCCTCCGCTTTGTTTGACTCGAGACGATTTGCCTCTCGCTAATTCGACGCAGGCCTATGCTGCAGGTCGGCAGCGCCATGCGTCGCCTGTCCTTGCTCCGTGATCGGCGTCCTACAATTTATCGCCGGGCAGCGCCTTTCGTCTTGGAGCGCGTTGCAGTCCCTTCTTCAAGGCTCCCTTGCGAGCCTGCTTTGCCTGTGTGGCTATGTACTCTCCGTGGTCGCGTGGCGATTTCTCGACCGCCCTCCAGAGCTCGGTCTCGCTCAGACCCTTCCCCTGGCGAATGCTTCGTCGGGCCCGTTCGATACGCGCAAGGAAGCGCGGCGAGCGGGAAAGGACGAGTGTCTCCAGGTCGTCTTCGTTCTTGGGCGCGATGAGAACGGCAACCGCTTTCCCGTTGCGGGTGATGATCACCGGCCCCTCGTTCTCCGAGCTGTCGAGGTAGGCGCTCAGCTTCGCCTTCACCTCTGAAAGTGGGGCAATTTTCATGTCGCAAACTCCTCTGTACCCACGCGGAGCACGTTTCGCTCCTTCACGCCGATCGCGAGCACAGTCACAAGCAACGACGCTCGATCGACCTCGTAGAACACCCGAAACCGGTTGTTGGGACCGAGTCGCAACTCCCACTGCGCGCCGAACGGTGCCGGCACATCGAGCGGCTTCCGGTTACGTGTCTCGACATCCGGCTGGCTCGTCAACTGGAGGGCGATCTCTCGGCGCAAGAGGAAGTGGTGTTTGCGGTCGAGCGCCCAGAGGTCGAACACGACCTCCGGTGCAAAGAGGAGCGTAAAGCGGCCGGCCGGCCCCATGACCATAATTATAGTCGTGATCTAAGGCTTGTCAACCAAGGCCTGAATGAACGTCCCTACAACGCTATATCGCGCCGCTTTTGCCCATCACGTGAAGACCTGCGTCCAACTCAAGGAGCAGATCATTGCTCTCGGCGTCCTGCACACGCACAACCACTAGCTCCCCGCGCTGAAGGCCGCTTGTGCCCTGCTGGGCCTCGGCAACGGCATCCCGTCCCCACCGCTGCTGCATGCCACCGAGGACGACCGCCGCCAGATCCGCGCCACCCTCGCCACCCACGGCCTGTTGCCCGTATAAGGCACAACGCCAATCCATACGTATATCGAAGAATCGGCAACACCTGTTCTCGTCA
>DATJQT010000420.1:0-7315 GCA_035505475.1 Vulcanimicrobiaceae bacterium | reverse complement strand
CCTCTACTCCGCAGCTTTCGCGGCCAGCGCCTCGACGCCGGCGATATTCTGTAGCAAGTCCCGCGGCAGACCGTGCCGCTCCTGCAGGTATGCGGGGCTGTTGTAGGAGACCCACACTTTCCCTTGGCCATCTTCCCAGACGAGCAGCTTCAGCGGTAGGTCAAGGGCGCTGCTGGGAGCGGCGAGCATCAACGGCGTGCCGGCCTTCGGGCTGCCGAAGATGAGGAGCTTGGTCGGACGCATGTTCATACCCACCTTGGCCGCTTCGCCGCTGTGATCGATCAGGGCGAACACGGTCACGCCCTTCGCATCCAGCAACGCCTTGAGCCGCCCCACCGTGTTGTCCACTGAGTGATGGCTAGGAATGTTGACGATCCCGGTCTCCAAGGCGAGCGCCATCGGTGTCTCCTCGCTGGGGGCGCCAGCGGCATGCACAGCGGTGTGGACGGCGACCCGATACAGCGCAATCGGCGCCGGCTGGGAGCCTTTGTGGGTTACCATTGGTCAAATTCCAACAAAGGTACGCAAAGTGTCACAGGGAATTCGATAAGTCATTTAATTCGTTGGTATTTAGCTGTTTCGGTTCCCCCCAAAAATGGCGGAGTTTTTCGCCAAAAAAACGGGGGCTCCACAAAGGCAACAACATCAATTCGGACAATGAGTTAGCAAAATTGCTGTGAGACTTTTGGTACCTTTGTTGGAATTTGACCATCGCTGCTCTCCTTGCGGGACGGGGAATGGGCCGTCCCAGTAGAGCAGAGTTTTCACTTAACCGCCTGCCCTATTTTTCGGAGCCGGCTCTTGTTTATTGCGCCTTAACCCAGGTGTCTGCTCCCCCTGCCAGCTTGACGGCCACATCCGAAAAGAAGACCCGTACCGGCTTGCCATCCCTCTTCCCGGGGTGATCCAGTGAGATCAGGAGCGGGCCGGCCTTCTTGTAACCCTCCCACGGCCAGACGCCAGTCCACGGTGGGCTGCCGCCGTGGTGGTAGACCCATTCCCGGATGCGGTTATCCGTGCCAACGAAGAGCTCCCACGTGTCGCCGGGCGAGTAGCCCGACGGGGGATATGTCACCACGATTCGCCGGGCGGACCCTTTCCCCAAGGACAGTGGGTGCATGCCCGTGTCTTCCACGGTAGCGCTGCTGTCCCAGACAAGATGGAAGGGGAACACCAGCCAATACTGATCGTTGATGAACGCCGGATCGATTTCGTCCTTCACGACCGCGGCCTGGCTGCTGAGCTGAGAGCGCAGGTAGGTGAGCTTCACCGGGTTGCCCGCCTTGTCTTTCCCCTCGTAGGAAACCTGGTCGGTCTTGGGCTCCCAGACCCACGTTCGCGACAGGTTGAGCTCGGCTATGTTGAAGGTGTAGCGGATCTGCGCGATTTGGCCAAACGCATCGAGCCCATAGGTCTTGGCGATCTGTTCGGCGACTGGCGGGCGCGTCTGCGCCCAGGACGTAGCCGCGATGGCCAGCAGCCCGAGCTGCAGAAGACAGATCACCGGAATACGGCGCGCAGTGGTCATGGGTCCCCTCCTTCGTGATGTGTGATCGCCGTAAGGCGGGTAACCTGGTGTTGGGCGCGAACTGCCCCGCCGAAGGCTATCCCGCCCTCGGCGGGAAAGCGGACGTCTTGTTACGGAACGTCACGATGTCCTTCCTTCGATCATTCATCAGCCAAGTCGCCCAGCAGCCGGCCAAGCGCCATTTCCGCGTCGCGAGTCTGGAAGCCGCGCTTCATCGCGGCTTGGATCCGGCTTTGCGCCGCGGGGGTGCGCACGCCCTCGCCGAAGAGATCGGAATCGCGGCGGAAGTCCTCGGCCGGCGCGAGCGCGATCGCATTGACCCGGTCCTTGACCGTGACGAGGCCGGCGGCCGGAAACCCGGCGATGCGATGAGCGAGCGCGCTGACGAAATCGCCGAGCGCGGTGGCGGGCAACGCTCGATTGATCCAGCCATACCGTTCAGCCAGCTCCGCGCCGTAATCCTCCGCGCTCAACATGACTTCGAGCGCCCGGGCGCGGCCCATGAGGCGCGCGAGGTGTTGGGCGGCGCCCCCGCCGGGGAGCTGACCGAAGGCCGGCTCGAACTGACCGAAGATCGCTGATTCTCGCGCGGCAAAGCGCATGTCGCACGCCAGTACGAACTCGCTGCCCGCGCCGCGGACGCGCCCCTCGATCTGCGCGATGGTGACGAGGCGGCTTTCGCTCAGATGGCGAAACAGGAGGGCGATCGACGCTTCGCCGATCAGCTTCGCCGCCTCCTGCCGGTATTCCTTGATCCGGGTCACGTCGACGTGGGAAATGAAATAGTCGGGGTCGGCGCTCTTGAATACGAGCACCCGGACGGCGTCGTCGGCCTCGGTTCGCTGAATGAGGGACACCAGATCGCGAACCAGTTCGGGCCCCAGAAGATTCATGGGCGGAGCTGCAATTTCCGCAAACAGAACGGCCCCTTCCTTACGCACGATGAGCGTTTCGAAGTCCATCTGAGCTCCTCGGCCAGCAGTTGTTGGATGATCCTGTCCCCCTGTTCGGAATCGCCCTCGCCGGCGTGTATTCACCGCTCATTCGTGGGCCGCACGATAATTTCGCTCACGTCAACATCATCTGGCTGCTCGATGGCGAAGAGAATCGCCAGCGCTATCGCGTCCGCGGTCCTCCCGGGTCGCTGCTCCCGTCGCGGGCTTCCGCCCGCCCTCAACTCGACGGCGAGCATTTCACCCCTGGGCGCCGCCACCGCGCTCGCTCGCGCACGAAACCATGCCGAAGGCCTCCCGTTCGCAGGCACGACCGGGCGAATGAGCGGCATGAAAGGGGTGGAAGGAACCAGCAAGCCAAACGAACCCCCCTACGGGCATTCGTCACATCCGCTCGCCGGATCCCGAGGGCCCGCCGCCGCGCCAGGAGGGGGCTGGTAGATGAGCAGCGTTCGGTCGCTTTTGCGCTGGAGCTGCTCGGCCAGACTCGCCCGCCACCGCCCCGCTGGCTGGGCGTGGAAGATCATCACCAGATCCGCCGCCCACGCGGTCGCATCTTCCAGGATCTGCTCTGCCGCCTCCCCGAAGCGGACTGCGCGCTCCACGGGCAGCCCGCCAAGCCGATCCGCCACCCGGCCCAGGTAGTTCTCGCAGCGCGTGGTGAGCGCTTCCACGCGCTGGTCGGCATAGGCCAGGACGCGTCCGTCCACCGCCTGCACGGTTTCGGGCCACGGTCCCACGTGGAGGAGCCGCACGTTGGCTCCCGCGCCCCGCGCCAAATCCTCAACCACCGGCAGGACGTCTTCATTTTCGGGGGTCCCATCCAGCGGCACCAGGATCCGTTTGACCATTGTCGTTCCTCTCTTCCCCTCCGGGCTGGGCTCTGTCCGATCGCCGGGATCGGCATCGCCACTCAGCTCAGATAAGATCTCGACGACGACCTTCCCCACGCTACCGGGTGCGACCGCCGCAGCCATTGCATCTAGTGCTCTGCGCGAATGAGCGGCTTCGATTTCCCTGTTTGCACGAGACGGTGGTTTTGAACGATACGCCGATTCATCCAGAGCGATCCCGAGGGTGCGGCGATCATGCCCCCATAGATGAGCCACCGCATCCTCGCTCCTCCTGCCACACCTCTTGCGTGGTGTGCGACCATCGCCGGATCAGAGGTGTGCGGGGCCAGCCATCCTTCCCGGCCATGGCGGCGGCAGGGTGACCGCCACGCGCGCGGAAATCGCGCGACGCCGCCACGGTGCGGACAGGGGAATTCTGCTAGGGCAGGTGGAATCAGGTCAGGGCACGCACATCGGCATTGCGGGGGAGGAATGCAATCAATTTAATGCGGTATCGGATTCTGTCAAGGGCGTCACGACGGCGCGCACGATCTCCCTCACTGCACAGGCGATCCTCACCGAACTACTGCCGGCCCTCTTGCGCCCGGGTTTACTCCGACTCGTTGCGCGATGTTCCACCCGGGACGCACCTGCACCCATCGCTTCACTGTGACCAACCCCCTCATGCCCCGGAGCGCGCGGCGGTGTCAGTCCCGGGTACCTGCCCGTAACCATGGCTGACATCGTCCGCGGAGGGGCCATAAATACTTGGTACTTTGCCACCCATCGGACGAATGTACGTGCTCAATTGTCCCCGATGGTGCACACTATCGAACAAGGCAATCCACAAGAGTCCCCCTACCGTAGCCTTGAGCAGGATCTCTCCTGTGCTCTGAATCAACCAGGCTTCGTGGTTCCACCCGTTGTCGTCCAAGGCCTGCAACTGCATCGCCAGGCTGCCATGATCGCGCTCGTACGCTGCAATCATCGCGTCGCGAGTGCCGAAACTCCCGGGGTCCTGCCAGCGCACACCGCTGTACAAGTTCTTCTGGGTTTGGCACAGGTCAATCCAACTCTGTTGAAAAGACACCAGCAGCGCCAACAATTCTGCGGCTGACCGGGACCGCGGGTGGGGTCGGTACTCGAGACGATCCGCCGGCAGGGCTTTGAATACCCTTACGAAGGCCGGGTATTCTTGCTCCCACCGCTGAATGAAGAACTCTCGGTTGCTGAGCTCTCTCCCGCACGATTGGGTTTCCATCGCAAGGATCCCTTCCTGTCTGCGCTAGATTCTGAGGTCCCGAATCGACTGGAGAGCGCGCGGTCGCGGCCCCGACTGTCGTGGCTCAGCCGAACGCCCAGTGACGGACCTCCTCCACACACACTTCCGTTCCCGTGAGGTGGCTGCTGTCGTCGGATATGAAAAACGCCACGACCTTGGCGATCTCCGGGGGGTGTCGCGAGCCGGCGGAGCGGCATCCCCCCTTCACCCGTGATCGATCCATCGACCTCCTCCAGGCCTCCAGAGGCCCAAGGCCACCCGGATCCCAAATACGACGACCGGGATGTCTCAGTTTACCAGAGAGAGTAGCCGTCCAAACCTCGGTTCGCCAGGGAGCAGGCCGCCACAGATGGCAGTGCGCATCCCGGAGGAGCCGGAGTTGCGGCCCGCTGGCCGGGAATTCGGCCCGGAGGGACCGGGAGATCGGACCCTCCGGAGGGCATCCGATATGCCCTGATGGGCGTCTTCCTCTGCGTCCGCGAGCGGCGCGCGCTAACCCGCACGCCTTGTCCGCATCAGGCAGGCCCACGCGCGCGGCGGCTGCGCACCGGGTTGAATTGACCGTCGAACATTCGGTTGCAGCGCAGCGCGGCCGCGTCTACCTGGATCCCGTTCAGAACGGGTTTGGTCAAACCGTGGTGGGCCCTTATGCGGTCCGACGGCGTGAGGCCTGTCGCCGCTACTCGTCGCCCTCGACGGCGCTCCCACTCTCCGCTTTGGTCTTTGCCTCGATGCGCGCGCGGGCGCGCTGGCCCAGCGCCGGATCCAGGGTCGCGATGGCGTCGGCCTGCCCCTGGGCCTTGTCGATCCCCCCGCCAAAAGAAGGGGGGGCACCGAGGTAGAACTCCAGCAAGTCCGCGCGGGCCTCCACGTTGGTCGGATCGAGCGCCACGGCCTGCTCGAACTCGCGCTGGACGTCGTGCACCAGCAGCATCGCCTGGAATGGGCCGGCTTTCTCGAGCTTCCGCCCCAAGGTCCTGCCGAGCCACAGATGCGCGAGGGCGCTGTCGGGCTGGGCGGCGACTGCCGCCTTGAACTCGGCGATCGCTGCATCAATCTTCCCCTGGTGAAACAGGCGCTGCCCAGTCTGGAGGTGCCGGGTGCCGTCGGTTCGCGGGCTCGACGTCCAGCCGACACCCAGCGGGCAGATGCAGGCGACGCCGCCGATCAGCAACGACAGCGTCAGAGCCCGCCGGGTCATGCCCCGCCCAAGACGTGCGCGCAGTATCATGATCGCCTCCAGGTGCCCCTGAATCCCTGCCCGAGCCGCGTCCAAGCAGGCCCCCAAGCGCAGCTGCACAACCGGCGGCACACTCTCACGCAAAAACCCATCTCCGCGCCCACTCCCCCAGGCGGACCCGCTCCGCATCGGGAAGCGGCCGCCACGCCAGCGACGCAACAGACCAGCCCGCCGGGTCCCGTCCCAGGAACACCTCGTAGTCGCCCCGGACTTGCATCAACTGCCACTTGTCCATGACGGCCGTGGTGATCGGTTCTTCCCTCCCTCATCTGCGCGGCATCCAGGCGGGCCGTTCTAGCGACGATCCGCGGCGGACGGTGAGCGAACGCCGCGAGTCGCGCGCTGGCGGGCTTCAATCCGTTCGGCCGACTTCCCCACCCCCGCCGTCACGCCGCCGTCGACAGCCGGGGGTGCGAGTCCTGCGCCTGGCGCCGGCGGCGGCCGCTCAGCAGATACAGCGCCGCCCGCACCTCCAGGAGCGGGTCCGCGGAGGGCTCGATCCCGTCCACGCGGGGGATCGGGTCGAAGATGAGGTGCTGCTGCTGTGCGGCGTCATCCGGCACCGGCGCGGTGAGCGTGACGGCGCCCAAGGGGAGCACGGGCCGATCATCCGGCCAGTGGACGGTGGCGTCATCCACGATGTCGCCTTCCCCGGCGATCTGGACCCCGATGTGCAGCCGGATCGGGCCGGCGGCCACGCGCTGGGCCAGTTCGTCGAACAGGTAGTTCGCGTCCTGGCGCTGGGCCGCTGCGTCGTCCAGATGCGCGAGGCCCGCGTCCGGCACAATGCGGTAGCGGCCATGCCGGGCGACTCCCGACTGGGGGAGGAACCGGAGGGCCGTCACGCCGAAATAGGCCTCCGTGGCGAAGCTGGCCGGACTGGGCTTGGGCGTCTGCACGAAGGCGCGGGCGGCCGGATGGGTGCCGAGGAACGCCTCGAGCGGCGAGGGCGAGGGCTTGGCCGGATCGCTCGCGGCAAGGGCCCGCAGGAAGGCGAGGAACTCCTGGCCAGTGCGCGTGGGGAAGCCGTCCGTCGAATGGGCGATGATGTCGGTGTGGACGCGCTCGGCCAGATGGAAGCGGATCGCCAGGCCGCGCGGATTGGCATGGGCGTCGGTATCGGGGATCAGCGGCAGGCCGGTCGAGTTGGAGAACCGCACCGTCACGGGCGTGGACGCCCGATTGGCGTGCGGCGCCCGCGTGAGTGACGCGGCGTCGGGAGCCGGACGAAACGTGCCCGTGAGGAGCACGCCCTTGGCATGCGCGGGACGCAGGCCGGGATGCAGACCGAAGATGGCGTCGAATTGCTGGAGCAGGTCGTTGGCGAGCTGAAGGAGTTTCGTGTCGGATGGCAGTGGCATGTTCCCTCCCTCTAGGCCCTGCCTAAGCTACTTATGTAGTTAGACAGATGCGCATCGTCGGAACTGGTTGCTTCTGACATGAGATGGCCGGTACCCTCGAGCGCCCGAGCGCCGTCTG
>DATJQT010000419.1:0-1417 GCA_035505475.1 Vulcanimicrobiaceae bacterium | reverse complement strand
CACCACCGAAGTCATGGGCCGCAAGTATGAGACGCAGACCCAGGTGTCGGCCTACGAGCTCAACAAGAAATGGGCCACCAAGACGATCGGCGTGCCGCGGTCGACCGAGACCGTCTACCTGTTTGAACCCGCCGGAGCGGCCACCAAGGTGACCATCTCAATGGACGTGCCGGCGGGCGCCTACCCGGCCGCGGCCGAAGGCGCCGTCAAGGCGCAGATGCAGAAGTCACTCGAAGATATGTGCAAGACACTCAAGCAAATCCTCGAGAAATAGCCCGGCCAGGAATCAAGCGCGGCCCGGCTGGCGGATAGGCCGCCCCTGGGCTAACCGATGGCGATCATGCGCTCGACGGCGCGGGCCGCCCGCACCCGGATGGGCTCGGGCACATCCACGACGTACCGGGTGTAGTTCAGCGCGTCGCGTGTGTCTTCGAGCGTGATCTGGTTCATGTGCGGGCAGCGGACGCTGCACAGGCGCAGCATCTCCTTGTCGGGGTGCGCGGCCAGCACGTTGTCGGCCATCGAGCATTCGGTGAGCAGCAGGAAGCGCGGCGCCCGGGTCTGCTCGATGTAGCGGATCATAGCCGAGGTGCTGCCCGAAAAGTCGGAGGCCGCCGTCACCTCCGGGCTGCACTCGGGGTGCGCCAGGATGGCCACGTCGGGGAACTGCTGCCGGATGTTGCGGATATCGCCGACGGTGAACTTCTCGTGCACCTCGCACCGGCCGCGCCAGCCCACCATCTGGACGTCGAGGTCGGTCTCCGCCTTGGCCGGGCCGGTGAGCGACGGAAAGATGATGTGCTTGCCCGTCTCGCGCGCCACGTTGCGGGCCAGGTATTCGTCGGGCAAAAAGATGACCGTCTGGGCGCCCAACGACTGCACCACCGCCGTCGCGTTGCCCGACGTGCAGCAGATATCGCTCTCGGCCTTGACGTCGGCATACGTGTTCACATAGGTGACCACGGGCACGCCCGGGAAGCGGGCCTTGAGCGCTCGCACGTCGTCGGCGTTGATGCTGGCGGCCAGCGAGCAGCCGGCCTTCTCGGCGGGCAGCAGCACCGTCTTGTTCGGGTTTAGGATCTTGGCCGTCTCGGCCATGAAGCGCACGCCGCAGAACACGATGATGGGCTGGTTGGTCCTCGCTGCCCGGCGGCTAAGCTCGAGCGAATCGCCGGTGAAGTCTGGGATCGAATTGTACAGGGCCGGCTCCATGTAGTTGTGCCCCAGGATCACGGCGCCTTTCTCCCTCTTCAGCCGCAAGATCTCGTCGGCGATCTCGGCTTTGTAGCGCAGCTCAAAATCGGGCACCACGTCGGACAGCTTGGACTTGAGCATTTCGTACATTGACGTTGTGGACATATTCACCCCCACCTTTATTATGGTCAATACTACACTAATATTGTATCACAGCCAGTGG
>DATJQT010000418.1:0-2340 GCA_035505475.1 Vulcanimicrobiaceae bacterium | reverse complement strand
GGGTGGGCAATTGGCGCGCGCGCAATTCCAAGCGCAGCGCCAGGAAATGGCGCGATCCGCTTGAAGCAGCCTATCGCGCGGGGGACAGTGTAGCCGATCATGTCGGCGCACGAAAGCAATCCTTGCGGCTGTGATATACTCTGCCACAGTGTGCCCGAAGAATTCACTGTGAAGCCGTCCGTCCCTGGTTGCGAGTGAGCGCGGCGCGCTGTCGGGCACGGATGCTGAAGGTGCACAGACGATGACCGGATCCGGAGAGAGCAGAGAGACCGATCTCCCGCGCATTGCAGCATTCAAGAACACGACCGCCTTCAAGGCCCATTTGGCCACGTTGCCGATTGCGATGGCGTGCGACGATGCGCTCTTGCCGCGCCATCACAATCCCCTTACGCAGCCGATCCAAATTTATGGGCGCCTCGTAGGAAATCGGTTTGTCGCCCATCCCATGGAAGGCTGGGACGGGGCGCCGGATGGGAAGCCAACGGAGCTGGTTCTGCGGCGCTGGGGACATTTCGGCCTCTCTGGCGCCAAGCTGATCTGGGGCGGCGAGGCGGTCGCCGTCCGGCACGACGGGCGTGCGAACCCGAATCAGCTCTGTTATGCACCGGAAAACGAGGCGGCGCTTTCCGCGTTGCTCTCGACGCTCAAGACCGTGCACCGCGAACACTACGGCACGACGGACGACCTCTACGCGGGCCTGCAGCTCACGCATTCGGGGCGCTGGGCCCGGCCCGGCCCCGGCCACGCCGCCCGCCCGCGGATCGCCTTCCGGCACCCCGTCCTGGACGCCCGCCTCGGCATCACGGACGACACGCCGCTCTTCACCGACGGAGAGCTGGAGGCCCTCATCGCGAACTACGCCGCCGCCGCGCGGTTCGCGGCCCGCGACGGCTACGACTTCGTGGACGTCAAGTGCTGCCATGGATACCTCATGCACGAGCTGCTGGCCGCCCACACGCGGCCGGGGCCGTATGGCGGGAGATTCGAGAACCGCACACGGCTCTTTCGCGAAATCGTCGCGGCCATCCGGCGCGATGTGCCTGGTCTGCAGATCGGCGTCCGTCTGTCGGCCTTTGATTTGGTCCCGTTCCGGCACCCCGGCGCGGGGCAAGGGCCCGGCGAGCCGATCGAGTACGCGCCCCACCTACCATGGCGGTACGGCTTCGGGGTGAGTGCCGCCAATCCGCTCGAGTACGACCTGAGCGAGCCGATCGCCTTCGTCCGCCTCTGCCGCGACCTCGGCATCACGCTCCTGAACGTGTCCGGCGCCTGTCCCTACTACAATCCGCACCTGATGCGCCCGGCCGCGTTCCCACCTTCCGACGGCTATCCTCCGCCGGAGGACCCACTCATCGGCTGCGCGCGGCTGCTCGACGTCGCGGCTCAGCTGAAGCGCGCCGTGCCCGAGATGGTCGTAGTCGGCACGGGGTACACGTACCTCCAGGAATTCCTCCCCTACGTTGCGCAGGCCCAGGTGCGCCTCGGGCATGTGGACATGGTTGGGGTCGGCCGGATGCTGCTTGCTTACCCGGAGCTTCCGGCCCGCGTGCTCGGGGGGCAGCGGCTTGACCGGAAGCGGCTCTGTCGCACCTTCAGTGATTGCACCACTGGACCGCGGAATCACATGGTGTCCGGCTGCTTCCCGTTGGATCCGTTTTACAAGTCCCGCCCGGAAGCGCGCGCGATTCAAGCCCTCCGCAAAACCGCCCGCTAATTGCTCGCTGAGTCCTCGCATCGCCATGTCGGGGACTCAAGACAACTGTCGCCACAACGCCCCTGAACCGTTGACTGCGGGGGTGCCTGGGCGGTAGCGTATCCATATCGCTCGCAATGGCACTTGTCCCTCAACCACAACCAGGAGGGGTTTCCATGAGCAATACCGAGAAAGACCTGAAAGAAGCATTTGCCGGAGAGAGCCAGGCGAACCGCAAGTACCTTGCCTTCGCCAAGAAAGCCGAAAAGGACGGTTTTCCCAATATTGCGCGGCTTTTCCGGACGACGGCGAAAGCCGAAACCATTCATGCCCTTGGCCACCTCGAGGCGCTGGGCGGAATCGGCTCGACCGCTGAAAACCTGCAGGGGGCGATCGGCGGGGAAACCTACGAGTACACGCAGATGTACCCACCCATGCTGAAGGAGGCCCTGCAGGAGAAGCATGCCGCGCGGCGGATGTTTGGGTATGCCATCAGGGCGGAAGAGGTCCATGCGAAGCTTTACGCCAGGGCTCTCGAGGCCGTGAAGGCGGGCAAGGATCTGGCCGAAACGCAATTCTACCTCTGCCCCGTCTGCGGGTACATCGAGTTGGGGCAGGCGCCGGCCTCTTGCCCCATCTGCGGCACG
>DATJQT010000417.1:0-6655 GCA_035505475.1 Vulcanimicrobiaceae bacterium | reverse complement strand
ATCCGAGAAACATTCGACCGCCAAGGCGCCACCGCGGGGCCGCCAAGGAAGATGGAATCGATTTCTCGGATTCGTACCGGTACGCACCGGTTTGGGCCGTGGCGTTCGAGTCGGTTGTTCCCAGTCAAAGCGCGTCCGTCTTGGCGTCCTTGGCGCCTTGGCGGTTCAAGAATTTCGGATTGGTGTTAATTGTTCTCAAGACAAACCAGCACGCCGCTTCGGACTGCGCGGTTCCCCAGCGTTAATCCCACATGTCCTCTCTGCGATCTCTGCGTCTCCGCGGTGAAAAACCACTGAGAATTCCTATCCGTTCGCGCTGAGTGCCCTCGACGCGCGAACCTGTCTTCAAGCTTCCTCATTTCCTCTCGGCTTGACACTGCCACAGCCGCAGTTCATCCTGTTCCTACTCATGTATCAAGCGAATCTGAGGGATGCCGTGCTGCATCCCGGCGTCTCTTCCATATGAAAGCTTCCAGGGCGCTGCAAGGCTTTCACGATCCCGTCCGGGCGTGGTTCGCTACCTCCTATGGCGAGCCCACGCGCGTGCAGGCGATGGGGTGGCCCGTCATCCGGGGCGGGGGCGGAGCGCTGCTGTTGGCACCGACCGGATCAGGCAAGACCTTGGCGGCGTTTCTGGTTGCCATTGACCAGCTCATGTTCGAACCGCCGCCCGCCGTCGCCGAGCGCTGCCGCGTGCTGTATGTGTCTCCGCTCAAGGCGCTGGTGGTGGATGTCGAGCGGAATCTTCGAGCGCCCCTGGTCGGGATCCTCCGCTCGGCACAGCAGGCGGGCGTTACTGTGCACGAACCCACAGTCGCCGTCCGAACGGGGGACACGCCGCAGCCCGAGCGGGCGGCTTTCGTCCGGCGACCTGCCGACATCCTGGTCACGACCCCCGAATCACTCTATTTGCTGCTTACCAGCGCGGCCCGCGACACGCTCCGCTCTGTTCGCCTGGTCATCATTGACGAGATCCACGCCCTGGTCGGGACGAAGCGTGGGGCACATCTGGCGTTGTCCTTGGAGCGGCTGGAGGAATTGACAGGCACAGCGCTGCAGCGGATCGGTTTGTCGGCCACCGTACGCCCGCCGGAAGAGGCGGCCCGTTTTCTGGGCGGGTTTGAATCGGGATCGCCGCGTCCGATCGCGATCGTTGATGCCGGGCATAAGAAGCCGCTCGATCTGACCGTGAAGGTTCCGGTCGAGGATATGGCCAAGCTCGCGGAGCCGCTCGATATTCCCAACGGCCCCGCGGCCGGGCCGGACCGGACGGCAAGTATCTGGCCGGCGATCTACCCGATGCTGCTCGACCTGATCCGGCAGCACCGCTCGACGTTGCTGTTCGTGAACAGCCGGCGTCTCGCGGAGCGGCTCACCGCCGCCATCAATGAATTGGCGGGCGAACCGCTGGTCCGCGCCCACCACGGATCGGTGGCACGCGAGGTCCGGGTCCAGATCGAGGATGACCTCAAGTCCGGCCGTCTGCCCGCATTGGTCGCAACGTCTTCGCTGGAACTGGGCATTGACATGGGGGCGATAGATCTCGTGGTCCAGGTCGAGTCGCCGCCCTCCGTCGCCAGCGCGCTCCAGCGCATCGGCCGGGGCGGGCATCAGGTCAATGCGCCCAGCGTGGGCGTGATCGTGCCCAAGTTCCGGGGCGATCTGCTGGCCTCGGCCGCCCTCACGGAGCGGATGCGGGCGGGCGCGGTCGAGACGACGCGGCATCTGCGCAACCCCCTCGACGTGCTCGCTCAGCAGATCGTCGCGATGGCGTCGGCCGACGAGTGGGAGGTCGAAAAGCTCTACGCGGTCGTGCGCCGCTCGGCACCGTTTGCCAACTTGCCCCGCTCGGCATTCGACGGCACGCTTGACATGTTATCGGGCCGGTACCCGTCCGCGGCGTTCGAGCTGCGGCCCCGGCTTGTCTGGGATCGCGTTGCCGGGACGCTGCGCGTGCGGGAAGGCGTGAAGAAGATCGCCGTGATCTCCGGCGGGACGATTCCGGACCGGGGCCTCTATGGCGTGTATCTTCTGGGCGGAACGCCGCGGGACCGGATCGGCGAACTGGACGAGGAGATGGTCTTTGAATCCCGCGTCGGCGAAACGTTCCTGCTTGGCGCGAGTTCCTGGCGGATCGAAGAGATCACGCTCGACCGCGTGCTGGTGAGTCCTGCGCCGGGCGTACCAGGCAAGATGCCGTTTTGGCGCGGCGAGCGCGCCGGGCGCACGCTGGAATTCGGCCGGGCGATCGGGGCGCTAACGCGAACCGTGCGCCGGCTGCCCGAAGCGGACGCCATGCAATTGCTCCGCAAGAAGCACGACCTAGACGAGCGCGCGGCCAGGAATCTGCTTCAGTATGTCCGCGATCAGGCCGAGGCCACCGGGGCCGTCCCGGACGACCGCACGATCGTCGTCGAGCGGTACCGGGACGAGATGGGCGACTGGCGCATCTGTATCCTGAGTCCATTCGGTGGGAAAGTGCACGCGCCGTGGGCGATGGCCGTAGGTGCGATCCTCCATCGGCAGGACGGCGGGCAGACCGCGGACGTCCTCTGGACCGACGACGGCATCGTGGCCCGCGTGCCGGAAGCGGAAGAGCCCCCGCCCGCGTCCCTGGTCCTGCCCGATCCCGACGAGGTCGAGGCGCTCGTCACGGCTGAGCTGGGCGCGGGCACCGAACACGAGTCCGGGCAGCGGAACCCGCTCTTCGCCTCGCGCTTTCGCGAAGCCGCGGCGCGGGCACTGCTCTTGCCCAGGAGGGCGCCCGGGAAGCGGTCGCCGCTCTGGCAACAGCGCCGCCGGTCGGCAGAGCTCTTGGCCGCGGCCTCCGCCTATCCCAATTTCCCGATCCTCCTCGAAGCCTACCGCGAGTGCCTGCAAGACGTCTTTGACCTCCCGGCGCTCCGCGAAGTGCTGCGCGAGATTCGCGCCCGCTCGATCCGGGTGGTGGTCGCCGATACACGCGTGCCCTCGCCGTTCGCCTCGGCGCTGCTCTTCAGCTACGTCGCCAACTTCGTGTACGAGGGCGACGCGCCGCTCGCCGAATTGCGGGCGCAGGCCCTTACCGTCGATCCCGCGCGACTGCGCGAGCTGCTCGGTCAGGCAGAGCTGCGTGAGCTGCTCGATCCCGATGCGATCGCGGCCGTGGAAGAGAGGCTGCAGCGGCTCGAGCCGGGGCGGTGCGCGAAGCATCCGGACGGGCTCCATGATGTGCTGTTGCAACTGGGCGATCTTTCGGCCGAAGAGGTTCGGGCGCGGGCTGAAGACGGCGAGAAGGTTGGTGCCTGGCTGGCCGACCTCGAGAAGGCGCGGCGCATCGTCTGGATCACCGTTGCAGACGAGTCGCGGGCGATCGCCGCGGAGGACATGGGGCGCTACCGCGACGCTCTCGGCATCCCGCCGCCCCTCGGGATTCCGCAGGCGTATCTCGAGCGCGTGGAGGACCCGGTCGGCGATCTGGTTGCCCGATATGCGCGTACGCACGGCCCGTTCGCGATCGAACACATCAGCGCACGGCTGGGGATCGGACCGGCGCCGGTCGAGACAGGACTGGCTCCGCTGGTTGCCAGCGGTCGGGTGCTGGAAGGCGAATTTCGGCCAGGGGGGAGCGGACGCGAGTTCTGCGATGCGGAGGTCCTACGCATCATCCGCCAGCGCTCACTGGCCAAGTTGCGCAAAGCGGTCGAGCCGGTCTCTCCCGACGCGTACGCCCGGCTTGCCATCGCGTGGCAGGGGATTGATCGGGACCCGCTGCCCCAAGGGCCGGAAGCCCTCCGGGCGGCCATCGAGCTGCTGCAATCCGCGGCCGTTCCCGCCTCGGTGCTGGAATCGGAGATTCTTCCGGCGCGCATCGGCGAATACCGTCCGGAGCTCCTGGATGACCTGCTGGCATCCGGCAGCGTCCTGTGGGTCGGACGCGAACCGCTGGGCACAAGCGACGGGCGCGTGAGCCTGTACCGCGCCGACCAAGTCGAATTGCTCGTTGCCCCCACGCCGAATGGGCCGGTGGGACCGCTGCACGACAAGATCCGCGATCATCTCGCGCAGCGCGGCGCCTCATTCTTCCCGCAGATCCTGGCGGCCACGGGCGGATTCTTCCGCGATGCCCTGGACGCGCTCTGGGACCTGGTCTGGGCTGGAGAAGTGACGAACGACACGCTGCGGCCGCTGCGCGCGTTCCTGCGCCAGCGCCTGCACGGACGCACACGCCCGGGCGACGTTCCGCCAGAGGCGACCGGCCGGTGGTCGCTCGTCCGCAGCAACTTCAGCAAGACGCCGACCACCGAGGCGCGGGCCGCCGCGATCGCCGGCGTTCTGCTGGAGCGATACGGCGTGCTCGTTCGCGAAGCGGTACATGCGGAGAGCCTTCCCGGCGGATGGGCCGGCCTCTATCCCGTGCTACGGGCGATGGAAGAATCCGGCCGCATTCGGCGGGGCTATTTTGTGGAGGGGTTGGGGGCGGCCCAATTCGCCTCGACTGGGGCCGTGGATCGCCTGCGTTCGCTTCGCGACGCGCCGGAAGAGCCGCGCGTCCAGCACCTGGCGGCGACCGATCCGGCCAATCCGTATGGAACCGTCCTGGCCTGGCCCGAGCGGCAGGACGCGCGTCGCCCGGCGCGAGCGGCCGGCGCGAGCGTCATTCTGCTAAACGGACTGCTCGCAGCCTGGGCCGGGCGCGGCGGGCGTCAGGTCCTGACATTTTTCCCGAAGGGCCGCGAGACGGAATTCGCGACAGCGGTGGCGGAGAGCCTGGCAGACATCGTTGGCGTCAAGGGGCGCCGGGCACTCTTGATCGGCGAAGTGGACGGCGTTCCCCCCGGCGACTCGGTGCTCGCCCGCGCATTGCAAACGGCCGGATTCGTCAAGACAAGTCGAGGGTTCTTGAAACGAATGGGGGTTTAGCCCCAATCCAAAATCCTTGAACCGCCAAGGCGCCAAGGACGCCAAGACGGACGCGCTTTGATTGGGAACAGCCGATCCGAACGCCACGGCCCAAGCCGTTGCGTTCCGGTACGAATCCAAGAAATCGATTCCATATTCCTTGGCGGCCTCACGGTGGCGCCTTGGCGGTCGAATGTGTCTTAAATCAGGGTTAGCTTTCAAAGCAGTTCACCGCTGAGATGCAGAGGATGCGGAGAGAAATTCAAGTATCATTGCAGTGGAATTGTGTGCGTAGATTCATCGCTCCTACAGGTAGAAGCTGATGCCCGAAGGCGACACGATATATCGCACGGCCGTGGTTCTTCGCCGGGTGCTACAAGGGAAGAAGCTTACTAGCGTCTCCGGGTCCCTTGCAGCGACGGAAAGTTCCCGCGGCGCCCTGGTCGGGAGGGTGGTCGAGGAGGTCAACGCGCGCGGCAAGCATCTCTTGATTCGGCTGCGGAACACCCGCAAGGAACCTTCAGAGGACCTTGTCCTCCACACGCATCTCGGGATGCACGGATCGTGGCACGCATACCAAATCGGCGTTCCGTGGAAGAAGCCGAGGCGGTTGGCGCAGGTGATTCTAACGGTCAAGGACGCCGAAGCGGCGGTGTTCACGGCACCCGTCGTCGAGTTGTTGACGACACGGCAGGTCGCGCGGCACCCGACGCTGACGTCGCTTGGTCCGGATGCCAGCGCGGAGCACTTCGATGCCCCCGAGGTCCTGAAACGGCTGCGGAGTCGGCCAGACCTGAGCATCGCCGAAGGATTGCTGCTTCAGCGGGCGATGGCAGGGGTCGGCAACGTGTTCAAGTCTGAGGTGCTGTTCGTCGAGCGGGTGAATCCGTTTGCCAAGATCGGCGACCTTTCGGACGACACGCTGGCCCGGCTGATCGCGCAATCGCGCATATTGCTGGTCATCAACCGGCAGGCGATCTCACGCCGCACCCGGGGATCCCTCGATCCGGATGGCCGCCTCTGGGTCTATGACCGAATCGGTTTGCCCTGCCGCACGTGCGGATCGGCAATTCGCATGCGCCGACACGGTGCAGGCCTCCGCTCCACTTACTTCTGTCCGCAGTGTCAGCAGGTTGAGACCGCTTGAACCGGGCTCACCTCGGAGTCGCAGAGGGCGCCGAGGTCCTTGTATTTTCGAACAGAACCATCTGGAAGTCTTCCTCTGCGTGCTTTGCGTCTCTGCGGTGAATTGGCATGATCGGGTGATTGACCTAGCAACGCGGAGGATTGCCACGCGACGGGCCTTCGGCCTTTTCCTGGCAATCGCGGCAGTAAAGAGATTAGCAGGCTGCTGAAAAAAGCCCATCTGCGGTGTTGCGGCGCTCCCGCGGCGCTGCGGCGCACCCATCAGAATGGGTACCCGGCTAAGTACGCCTCGCACCTCGGATCGCACCGCGCCGGGGTACCCATCGAAGATGGGTCGTCTGGACCTTTTTGAGTTGCCTGGCGAAAAGCGGGTTTTTCAGCAACCTGTTAGACGATTTCTAGCTTACTCGTGCAAGTCGAGCGAGGTGACGGAGGCCGAGGCCATCACGCGGCCCTGCAGGAAGCGCTCGTGATTCCGTTCGATCGTGGACGGCTCGTACACGTAATTGACCATCGTCCCCAGCGATTGCTGGAGGCCGCGCCGTGACAGATCCGCTCCCCAGTTAATCCGGTCGAGTCGTGCGCCGTTATGGAGATGGAAGCGGGCGACCGGATCGGCGTGTGTGCC
>DATJQT010000416.1:0-12429 GCA_035505475.1 Vulcanimicrobiaceae bacterium | reverse complement strand
CGCAGGTCCGCGGCAGAGACCTGGCTCGGATCGAAGGCAACCCCGACCGACCGATAGGTGGGGACCACGGCCAGAAGGCCAGGAATCTGCTCGTTTTCGAGCAGTCCCGCCAGCCGATGTACCTGATCGTTGACGGCGGGGCTGATGCCTTCTCCGCACTCAACAATCAGACCCCGATCCCCTGCGGCGAGAAAGCGCATGGAGGCCTCACGCCTTCCGGATGAACTGGCCCATGGGCACCGGCCGCATGCCCGCCGCGTCGAGGCGCTCGCGCACGGTGCGGGCGATGCCCCCGGCTCCTGGCGTATCCCCATGCAGGCAGATCGTCTCGGCCTCCAGCGCGATCTCTTTGCCCGTGATCGTCCGGACGCGGCCCTTCACGAAGCCCAGCACGCGCTCGGCCACGGTCTCGGGTTCGGTGATGAGCGAGCCCGCCAATTTGCGCGATACCAACGTGCCGTCTTCGTTGTAGGCACGGTCGCCGAACGCCTCGCGGGCCACGCGGATGCCGATCTCCTTCCCCGCTTTCACGATCTCCGAATCCGGCAATCCGACGAGGATGAGATCCCCCCCGGCATCCGCCACGCCTTCGGCGATGCCCAGGCTCAGCTCACGGTCTTTCACCGCCACGTTGTAGAGCGCTCCGTGCGGCTTCACATGCTGCAGGCGCATCCCCGCCGCCTCGGTGAACGCTCGAAGGGCGCCGATCTGG
Source organism: Vulcanimicrobiaceae bacterium (assembly GCA_035505475.1). GTDB lineage: Bacteria > Methylomirabilota > Methylomirabilia > Methylomirabilales > 2-02-FULL-66-22 > 2-02-FULL-66-22. The sequence continues at coordinate 11,717 of DATJQT010000416.1, read as the reverse complement.
TACAGCATATAGTCCCGTGCCTCCGCCCGCGTCAGTTGCATCGGGCGCCGCCCGAACCCGAGCAAGTCCGGATAGGACGGATGGGCGCCGACCGCGACCTGATATTCCTTAGCGCGAAGCACCGTCTGGCGCATCACCTGGGGGTCGCCGCCGTGCCAGCCGCAGGCGATATTGGCCGAGGTCACCCAGCGCAGAATTTCCTCATCCGCGCCGATGGCATAAATCCCGTACGATTCACCCATGTCGGAATTCAGATCGATGGGCATTGTCTCCCCCTCATATCGTTCGGCAATCTCCGCTCACGCCGAAATGACCAATTTCAAATGACTAACGCCCAAAATCACAGTCCTCATTGGTCAGTGGCCAATTGTCATTGGTCATTCGTATTAGATCCCAAGGTACACCTTGCGTACCATCTCGGACCGCAGCAATTCGGACGCCTTTCCCGCCGCGACGAGCCGACCGCTCTCCATGAGGTATCCCCGGTGCGAGGCCCCCAGCGCCAGCTGAACGTTCTGCTCGATGAACAGGACCGTCACCCCGGCGTCGTTGACCTTCCGGATGATCTCGAGGATCCGCTGCACGACGAGGGGCGCCAGGCCGAGGAACGGCTCATCAATCATCAGAAACCGAGGCCGAGACATCAATCCGCGAGCAACGGCCAGCATCTGCTGTTCGCCTCCGCTCAGGCTGTTGGCCAACTGCTGCCGGCGCTCTTTCAGAATCGGGAACAGTCCGAAGACCCAGGCCAGGCTGTCGGCGCGACGCGCGCGAGCGCGCTCCTGGTAGCTGCCCAGCACCAGATTCTTCTCCACCGTGAGATACGGGAACAGCCGCCGCTGTTCCATGACATGGCTAATTCCACGCGTCACGATCTGGTGGGTCGGCAGGCCGTCGAGTCGCTCACCGCAGAACTCAATGCGGCCCGCCGACGGCCGAACCAGGCCCGATACGGCGCTGATCAGCGTGCTCTTGCCCGCGCCGTTCGGGCCGAAGAGACAAACCACTTCGCCCTCGTTGACCTCCAGCGAGACGCCCCAGAGGGCCTGAAAATCGCCGTACTTGACCTCGAGGTTCTCGACCCGCAGCACGGCTAGCCCCCCGACCCGGTCGGCACGACGAAGGCATCTCCCAGGTAGGCGTCGATGACCCGGCGCTCCTTGACAACGGCCGCGGGCGGCCCATCCGCAATCACCTCGCCGAGGTGCAGCGCGACGATCCGGTCGGAGATGGACATGATCACGCGCATATTGTGTTCGATCACGACCAGGGTCAGCCCTTGCTCGCTCCGCACCCGGCCGATCAATGCGAGGAGCGTCGGGATCGTGCGCTGGTCCACCCCACCGGTCACCTCGTCCAGCAGGAGCAGTTTCGGTCGCGTGGCCATAGCGCGGGCCATCTCCAGCCGCTTGCGCTCGCCCACGCTGAGGCTCCGGGCATTGGTGTCCCGCTTACCCGCCAGCTCGACGAACTCCAGAAACTTGATCGCCTCGCGGCGCGCCGTGACCGGATCCGGCGTGTGCTGCATGGCGGCCACCATGACGTTTTCGATCACCGTCATGCCGAGGAACGGGCGAACCTTCTGGAACGTCCGCCCGATGCCCACCCGATTGACCTGATCCGGACGCAGGCCGACGAGGCTCTGGCCTTGAAAACGGATCTCCCCGCCGTCGGGCGGATAGTACCCGTTGATCACTTCGAAGAGGGTGCTCTTCCCTGCCCCGTTGGGGCCGATCAGGCCCAGGATCTCACCTTCGGCCACCTCGAAGCTGACACGGTTGTTCGCGATCAGGCCGCCGAACCGCTTGGTGACGCCGGACACGGAGAGCAGGGCCATTACTCCCTCCTCAGCCGCCGGAAGAGGCCGACCAATCCCGCGGGCTGGAATACTGCCACGATGGTCAGGAGCCCGCCGTAGATGAGGAGGTCTACCGCGCTGCCGGTGCCCCCGAACTGGATGCGCGTGAACTCCGATAACGGAATCATCAGGGCCGCACCCACCAGCGGCCCCCAGAGCGTGCCGACGCCCCCCACCACCACCAACAGACAGATCATGATCGAGAGCGCCAGCGGGAAGACGCTGTCGGGATCGATGTAGAGCAGGTATTGCGCGTAGAAGCTACCGCCCGCCGCGACGAACGCCGCCGAAAGTGCCATCGCGATCAGCTTGTAGCGCGTGATGGGGATCCCGACACTCTGCGCCGCAACCGGATCCTCCCGAATCCCGCGCAAGTAATACCCGAGCCGGCTGCGCTCCAAGTGCCAGGTGATCAAGAAACAGAGCGCCGCCAGCGCCAAGATGATGTAGTAGTAAATGTACTTGCTCTTGTAGAACTGAAACGCCGCCAGGGAGTCCGGCTGGATGGGCAAGGTCAGACCGCGCGCCCCACCGATGAACTCCCAGTTAATGGCCAGGGTGTGCACGATCTCGCCGACGGCAATCGTCGCGATCGCGAAGTAATGTCCGCGCAATCGAAAACAGGGGTACCCGATGAGGACCGAAAACACCGCCGCGACCAGCATTCCGGCGGCTAAGCCTACCCAGGGACTCCATCCGGCCGACAACTGCAGGACACTGCTGGTATAAGCGCCCACACCGAAGAAGACGGCGTGCCCCAGCGAGATCTGGCCGCAGTAGCCGGCCAGGATGTTCCACGCCTGGGCCAGGAGCGCGTACAAGAGAATCTTGATGCCGAGGTCGCGGTAATAGGGCAGCGGGAACACCAGTGGGTAGGCCACGATCGCGAGCAACAGGAGGACGAACAGGATGCGCTCGCCGATGCGCCGGGGGCGCGGCTCGTCGAACGGAACCGCCGGACTGGCCATCAGAATTTCCCGAACAGGCCTTGCGGCCGAATGAGCACGACAATCAAATAGATCAGAAACACCGCCACATACTTGAACGCCGGCGCGATCAGGAGACCGGCCATCACCTCGATCACGCCGATCATGATGCCCGCCACCAGCGAGCCGAGAATACTCCCGAACCCGCCCAACGCGACGGTGACATAGGCGATCAATGCGAAGAGGCTGCCCACGTAGGGAAACACGTAGAAAAAGCTCGCCAGGAACGCGCCCGCAATCCCCACGCAGGCAGAGCTGATCCCCCACCCGAGCGTGAACATCCGCTCCGTGTTGATGCCCATCAAGGCCGCCGCTTGCCGATCCTGAGCCGTCGCTTCCAGCGCCGCGCCGGCTTCGGTCCGGGTGATGAACCAGTAGAGCACGGCAAAGGCGGCCAGGGACGCCCCGCTTGCCACGAGCTGCGCCAGGCCGATGGATATCCCGAAGAGCTTCACCGGTCCCTGCACCAAGGGGTGCGCGATCTGCCGGAAATCGGGGGTCCACAAGAACTGGGCGGCCGCCCGGAGGAAAATCCCCAGCCCGAAGGTCGCGAAGATCTGCGCCAGCATGGGGCCACCCAAGATGCGCCGGATGATGCCCTTATGCGTGAGCCAGCCCAGCAAAAACAGTGCGGCGGCGCAGATCGGTACGCTGAGCAGAGGATCCAAGCCGAATAGCGTGTACATCCAAAACGCGGTGTACATGCCGAGCATCAGGAACTCGCCGTGGGCGAAGTTGACGATCTCCATCAGCCCAAAAATCAAGGAGAGGCCCGCCGCGATCAGGGCGTACAAACAGCCCATCAGCACGCCATTCATGATGCCCTGAATCAATACTTCGGCGGACGGAATCTGCAGCATATACGACACGGGGGCGGAGTGTTCCCCGCCCCCGTGCTCCTCTCAGCGGCGAACCGACTACTTGCGCTGCGACCAGGCAGGCACGGGATATATCACGTCCTTGGTCGCCAGGTCGAATGGATAAATCGTCGAATACGCCCCGCCCTGCATCTGCTGCAGGATCGCGCGCACGCCGATATTCTGCCCCTTGGCGTCGAATTGCACGCCGGTCCAGGGCATCACCAGCTGGTCGGGCGGGATGTTGGTCGTTTGCAACGCCTTCTGGATCGCCGCCGGATCGGTGGACTCGGCCCGATTGATGGCATCCGCGAGCGTCATGAACGCGGTGAAGGCGCGGGCCGACACGTCGGCCATATCGCGGCCGCCCGACAGTTTCTTGAACATGGCGTCAATGGCGGGGATCAGCGGCTTCTTGGCGGCGAGATCGAGCGAGAACGGGGCCCGTGTGATCGCCCCCTCCGCCTCTTTCCCCATCTCGGTGACGAACTTCGGATCGGTGTAGCCGGCGTTCTGCGCGATCAAGAGCTTGGGATTGTAGTCCAGGTTCCGCATCGTGCGGGTGAGCAGGATCGCATCCGAGGTGTACAGGCTGGGCAGGAACACATCGGCATTGGCCGACTTCAACCGCCCGACCTCCGCATCCAGGCTGGTCGTGCCCGAGCGGAACGGGATGCGGGCAGCGACGGTATAGCCAAACTGCTTGGCCAGGTCTTCCTGCGCCTTGGCGCTGTCCGTGCCGAATGTGGTGTCCTCGTTGAGGATGGCCACCGTCTTGAACTGGACGTTGCGCTTCTTCTCCAGATCCTTCATGAACTCGAACATGACCTGGCTGAAATGGACGTCATGCGGGCTGGTGCGGAAAAACCACTTGTAGCCGCGCTCGGTCAGCGCCGGCGACGAGGAATCCGCGTTCATGAACGGGATCCCCATCCGCTCCGCGACCTGGCTCGCCGTGGTGGTCACCGCCGATTGATACGCGCCAAACAGGGCGATGGCCTTTTCCTGCGTGATCAGCCGCTCGGCCTCGGCCTGGCCGACATCGGCCTTGCCTTGCGTGTCCACCGCCACGACGCGGATCGTGGCCCCACCCAGGCCGGGCAACCCTTTCGATTTGGCGAGCGGCAGATTGAGGTTAGCGCCGTTGTTGATGATGTCCAGCGCCACCTTGATCATGTTGACGGCATCGATGCCGATCTGTGCCGAGGGGCCCGTCATCGGGTACAGGACCCCGATGACCACCTCTTTGGGTTGGCCGGCGAATGCCGGGCCGCCTGCGATCATCAGCAATCCGAGTATTGCGAGTACCGCTGCCATCCGCGTCGCCTGCCTCATCAGTCTCCTCCTCTGCGCCGCGCGCCGCCCGGCGCGCCGTTACGCTATCCGGTCGCAAGCGTCTCGTTCTTGAGATCGGTGATGAACATATGCCCCGGCGCATGCGTGATCATGAGCGGCGGCTTGGCGTGCATGGCCACCGCCTGTGGCGTCACACCACAGGCCCAGAACACCGGCACCTCGCCGGGGCGGATGGACACGGCCTCGCCGAAATCCGGCCGGTTGAGATCGTTGATCCCGATCTGGGCCGGATCGCCGATGTGTACCGGCGCGCCGTGCACGCCGGGATACCGCCCCGTGATCTGCACCGCCCGCGAGACCAGCGCCGCCGGGATTGGCCGCATCGTCACCACCAGCGGCCCCCGGAACAGACCGGCAGGAACGCAGGCCAGACTGGAAATGTACATCGGGACGTTCCGATCCTCTTCGATATGCCGGACCGGAACGCCTGCCGCGAGCAGTGCGGCTTCGAAGGTAAAACTGCACCCGAGCAGGAACGAGACGAGATCGTCGTGCCACAACGCCGTTAGGTCCGTCACCTGCGCTTTCAGCGTGCCGTCTTCATAGATGCAGTACTTCGGTATGTCCGTTCGCAGGTCGGCCCCTGATGCGGAGAGCTTTGGCTCTGCGGAGCCCGGATCCATCACTTCGATCACCGGGCACGGCTTCGGGTTGCGCTGAGCGAAGAGCAGAAAATCGAAGGCGAGCGCACGGGGCAAAATGACCAGATTGGTCTGGACGAATCCTGGCGCGAGGCCAGCCGTCGGCTTCCGCCACTGCCCCTGCCGAATGGCCAGGCGCGCGGCCCGCGGGTCGGTCATCGCAGTGTGCCCTGGAACATCCGGGACGGCCATGAGTAGTGGATTACACTGAGAGCCGCAACACTGTCAAGCTAAAGCTCCTGGCGGATACGTGCGTGTCCGGTGACGTGACCAATGTTGCACATCACGACGGCTCCAGCAGCACGCAGTGGCAGGGATCGAGATGCAAATAGACCTGTTCGCCCTCCTCGAACGGCAGCCCCGCGATGCAGCGGACCACGAGCGGTCGGTCTTCCCAGTCCACCTGATATTGCGTGAAGTCTCCCTGGAAAATGCGCCGCCGGATCTGGACCGGCCACACATTCCGAGGAGCGTCCGGCCGGTCGCGGCGCAGCTCGGCATGAACCGTGCGCACGGCCAAGACGGCCTCTGTCCCCACCGTCCGTCCGTACGACTGCCCAAAAACAAGGCTCCCGCCCGAGGTCTCCACGGCAATGAGGCCATCCTCGGCCCGGTCCAGCTTGACGCGTCCACCGATCAGGTTGGCGGATCCCACGAAATCGGCGACAAACGCATTCCGCGGGCGGTGATAAATGTCGTCCGGCGCACCAATCTGTTCGATCACGCCGTCCCGCATGACGACGATCCGATCGGAAATGGCCAGCGCTTCCTCCAGATCGTGCGTGACGTACACCGAGGTGATGCCGATGCGCCGCTGCAGCTCGCGAAGCTCGATCCGCATTTCCGCGCGCAGCTTGGCATCCAGATTCGACAGCGGTTCGTCGAAGAGCAACACCGAAGGCGAGAACACGAACGCGCGCGCCAGCGCCACCCGCTGCTGTTGACCGCCTGACAACTGCGAGGCGCCACGTCCGACGAAGGCGTCCATTTGCACCAAGGCGAGCGCGTCGTGGACCTGGCGCTCGAGTTCCCGCCCACGCACGCCCCGCACCCTGAGGCCGTACGCCACGTTTTCGAAAACCGTCATATGCGGCCAGATGGCATACGATTGAAAGACCATCGAAAGCCCACGCTTCTCCGGACGCACGTTGATCGCCTGACGCGACGAGTACACCACGGCTTCTCCGATCCGGATCTCGCCGCTCGCCGGTTGCTCCAGTCCGGCAATGGCACGCAGGATCGTGGTCTTGCCGCAGCCGGAGGGTCCCAGCAGGGTCAACTGTTCTCCCTGGCGCACCTCGAACGTCGCACCCTTCACCGCCAGGACAGACCCGTACCGGACCGCGAGATCCTGGACGGAGATATGACAGCTTGCCACGCTCACTCTCCCCCAAGCTGCGCCAACCGGCGGGTAGATACGAGCAGGATGGCCACCGCAATCCCAACGACGAGCGTCTGCAGCAGCGCCATGGCCGCGGTCAGCTCGGAGCTGGTGGCGAACCACGATTCCACGATGGCCGGCGTGATGACTTTGGCCTTCGGCCCCATCAGCAGGATCGAGGCGCCCAACTCGCGCACGCTGGCGATGAACAGAAGGAGCCAGGCCGCCAGCACGCCCGGCCGCAACAATGGCAGCGTGACGGTGCGGAGCCGATACCCCCAGGGCGCGCCGCACATCTGCGCGCATTCCTCCAGGTTCTTGTCGATTTGCAGCAGGACGCCCGCGATTGTGCGCACGCCCAAGGGCAGGAAGACGGTGAGATAGGCGATCAGCAACAGCCACAGCGTGCCGTAGATCGGGATCGGGAACACCAGCCACGCCCACATCATCCCGAAGGCGAACACCAGCCGCGGTACGGCCTGCGGAAACATAACGAGGTACTCGATGGCCGCGCGCCCCGGCAATCGAGAGCGATAGATGATCCAGGCCAGTAGCCCCATGATCCCCACGCCCAGCGTGGCGGTCGCTAGGCCCAACAGGAGGCTGTTCGCCAATGCCGAGCGCACGGCTTCCATGGACCATGCGGCTGTGTAATTGGCAAGCGTCCAGTTCCCGGCGCGCGGAAACGCGGTTGCCAGTTTCTGGAACGAGGCATACGCGAGCGTAAACACTGGAAGGGCTACCGCCAGAAATAGGTACACCAGGCACACGGCCAAGAGAGACCAGCGCAGGCCGCCCACGCGCATGACGCGCGGCCGAAACGCCTTGCCCGTGATCGTCTCGTAGGTGCCCGCCATCACGATCCGGCGGTACAGATACACAATGACAAACATGACAGCAAAGAGCGACACGCCCATCGCCGCGGCCAGCGGAAACTTCGGCGGGTACTGCGACACCAGTTGATACATGGCCGTGGTGATCACATAGAACCGATTGGGCAAGCCAAGAACGAGTGCTGCCGAAAACGATCCGAGCATCTCCGCGAATACGAACACTGCGGCTCCCAGAACCCCCGGCGCCACCAGGGGCAAAGTCACCCGCAGCATCGTCCGGACGCGCCCGCCCCCCAGCACCTGCGACGCCTCTTCGAGAGAGGGGTCCATGGACTTCATCACCGCCCCGATCATCACGAAGGCCACCGAGCCCTCGAATATCGCCATGACCCATGCGATCCCGTAGGCAGTATTGATGTTGATCAGGTATCCCTCTCCGCCCAGCGTCCGCCACACCTGATTGACGAAACCGCTCTCAGGCGAGCCGAGCAGGCTCCAGGCCAGCGCGCCCATCAGCGGCGTCACGTAGTACGGAAGCGCCATCAACTGTTCGAACGTGGCGCGGCCCGGCACGTTGGTGCGCGAGAGGATCCAGCCCATCACAAACCCAAACAGTAGCGCAAACACCGTGGCCACCAGCGCCACGATCACTGTGTTCGTCAAGATCTTCGTATACTGGAGGACACCAACGAAATTCGCGAGGCCGTACTGTTCCGGCGGGCGCGCCTGCGGGTCACCAACGTTCAAGGCGGCCTGGATCAAGTAATAGATGGGGTAGAGGACCAGCACGGCGCAGACCACGGTAAGCGCCAGGGCCGTGATCTTCTGCCCCGCGCTCGCCCCTGCACCGAGACCGAACGACCGCACGCACCCTCCGGTTCAATGACCAGTGATCACTTCCACCCGGCCAAATACAGCGTACACGCCGGTGGTAATTGGTCATTGGCTGATTGGTCTTTCCTCCTACAAACCCAGAATGCTGTTCCACTCCTTCGTGAACGTCTCTTGGCTGGCAATGTAGTCCGGCCAATCGGAGGGGAACAAGAGCTTGAAATCGCGCAGGCGTTTGCCGGTCGGCATCGGCGGCGCATCAGAACGGACCGATCCATAGATCAGATTCCTGTCATTCTGATACACCGCTTGGCCGCGGTTCGACATCGCCCAATCCAGGAACAGCTTGGCCGTCTCCGGATGGGGCGCCTTGTTAACGATGCCCAGCAACAAGGGCGTGGCGGTCAGGCCGTCGGGCGGCGCAACGAATTCTATCTCTGCCCCCTTCTCTTTGTAGAGCGTGTAGGCCGCGTATTCCGCGACGGCGCATACCTTGTCGTCGCCGCGCGCCAAGCGGTCGAAGAGTTGCACGCGCGAATCGAACCCACGCGGATTCTGCTTGGCAAACTCTTTCCAGAAGTCCGCCCCGTACAGCTTGCGCAGCATGTACCACTGGACGAACTGAGTGCCTGACGAGGAGATCTTGCAGCTCATCGCGTTCTTCCAGCGCGGGTCGAGCAAGTCCTTCCAGACCTTCGGCGCCTCTTCGGGTTTGACCTTATTTTTGTTATACGCGATGCCGGCAAACGTCACGCCCGTCCAGAAATACGCGCCAGCGGGGCTGCTGAGATACTCGGCCTTATAGCCGCCCGCCTCAGGCGAGTTGTACACTTCATATCCGCCCTTCTTCTGAAAATCAATGGCCGGGGCCACATCCGAGAACTGAATCGCGTCCACCAGGAATCGGCCGGCCGACCGCTCGGAAAGGATCTTGGTGTACAGGGCCCCAGTCTGCGCCCGCACGTAGCTGGTCTTGATCTTAGGAAAATCCTTCCGAAACCCTGCGAGAATTCCCGCCGTCCCGGCTTCATTCTCGTGGCAGTAGAAGATCAGCTCCCCTTCCTGCTCGACCTTTGCCATGTCGGCATAGGTTTGAAAATCCAACACCTTCGTGGGGGTCGCCGCACGAGCGGATCGCACCATGATTCCCGAAAGCAGCGGGGTCGCCGCGAGCACCGCGCCAGCCTGCAAGACGTTTCGGCGAGACAGTTTGCTCTTCATGCCTTTCCTCCTGTGGGTGTCGAGTCAGCCCCCCTCTGTGTCTCCCAATTCGATCTCGATGGTTTTCAGCCCGATCCACATCTTCACGAATCCCAAAGCCAAGGCGACGATCAACAGGATCACGCCGATCGCAAAGATGGCCCTGGTAGCCGCGGGCAACGCTGTTGGGCCGATCCAGATATTCGCAGCCAAGAGCAGCGAGGTCAGAATGAAACAGAGGATCGCGAGGTAGATGAGCTCAAGTGCCCGATGGCTGAACCGGATACCTTTCCGGAAGAACGGGAGCTGGGCCAGCACCTGCGCCCGCCGTTTCGGGGCGAGCCCCAGCATCCGCAGCTCAGCCGCCATGGCGCGAATGCGATCGGATAAGTGCAGATTTTTCGTCTGCATGCCATTGTAGAGTAGCCCTGCCGCCGATACCAACACAATCGGCGCAACGGCCTCAGTGAATGTCTGCGTCGTTTGCGCGTCCACGGAATTGCTCCGAGCAGAACTTCACGACCGCGCCGCTTATATCAGATGGCGGAAGTCACTTCAATCGGCGAATCGTGGGAGGAAACGGATGTATGCTTTGCCTAGCCGTGTTCGTCGCCGATCGCCGTTGACACCCGCTGCGGCGCGCGACTCGACATGCGCTCCCAGGCGCTGGTCTGCCAATTATCAGCGCTTGTTGTCGCCGGCATCCAGGGTGGAAGCGGCATCCGGAGATACCGGCTCAGCGCGTTCACATACGGCTCGTAGGTCCGCCGCAGTGCGGACAAACGTTGTCCGTGGGCAGCATCCACATGCAGGATAACGCCCGCAGCCCCAAGGCTCTGACGCATGCGATCCAGGTCCGCGGGCGGGAGGCGATCGTGCGCGGGGGCAGCCGGGGGCGAGCTGAGGACCTGCGCCAGATCAACCGCTGTGTGCCGCGCGATGGCAAACGTTAGGCGAGCTTGCTGGGGCGATAGTCCATCAATGCCGGCAATCACGAGCGCGCTGAAGTCCAGGATGGAGGTGAGTGCGGCCAGCCACGACTCATTCGAATGCTGGGAACGATAAAAGGCCAAGAGCGGGTACGAAATGTGGCTTTCCAGAACCTCTGCTGACCAGCGCTCCCATTCGACGAGAAAATGCTGGAGCGCATCCGCCGACTCCACAGAGCCCCGGCGCAGCAGCTCGCCCGCCGTCGGCGGCGATCCGGCGCGCGCATCGAGCAGGACTGTTCCCACCTCTCGCCGCGAGAAGGCCTGATAGATGATTGGCAGATAACCGATCACCAGCGCGAGAAATCCGAATCCCATCCCCGCCTCGATCACGGTCAGCACGCGCGCTGTAACGGTCCGCGGCACCACGTCTCCCAATCCCAGGGTAAAGAACGTTGTGCCGCTCATATACAAATCGGTGGCGAAGGTGACCACGCCGGGACCGGCTTCCAGGTGCGATCCCATTCCCATGTGCAGTAGCGCAAAACCAAGCACCATGGTGCCGGCCCAGACCGTCAGGAGCACGAGCAGGGATATCGGCCCGTACACAGCCAGATAGGCCTCCCGCCGCTTGCCCGACAGCAGGCGCTGGCCCAGTCCCGCCCAGACCATCCACGTCGAGCGGTAGAAGACGCGCGTGAGGCGAAGTCTTCGCGTGACGCGACGTGGAAGGACAATCGCCTCGAACGCCTCCCAGACGGTGCCGAGGATAAGGATCAACCCGCAGACAATGTCGAGGGTCGCCATGCAACAGACCCGCTAGGTGCTCAGGCCAAACAGCAGCA
>DATJQT010000415.1:0-17143 GCA_035505475.1 Vulcanimicrobiaceae bacterium | reverse complement strand
TACACAGTCCGCGCGAAAACCGGGTGGGCTCAGGAGCAGCAGGCGGGCTGGTTTGTGGGCTATGTAGAACCCCGGGGTCGCCCGTGGTTCTTCGCCACAAACCTCGAGATCATTCATCCCGAGGACAATCGCCTCAGACCGGAAATCACGCTCGAAGCGCTGAAGGTGAAGGGGATCATCTAAGCAACATCTCATGTGCGATTTGGGACCCCGGCGCACCATAGAGCATCGGAAAGCGGAGGGGCAGGTCATGGACAAAGTGGCGCCGTTCCAGAAAGAGAAGTACATCAACCTGGAGACGTTCAAGCGCGACGGACAGGGCGTCAAGACGCCGGTGTGGTTTGTCTTGCGCGAGAATGGCAAGTTGTATGCCTATACGGAAGCCACTTCCTGGAAAGTTAAGCGCATCCGCCGCAATCCCCAGGTCCGCATCGCGCCGTGCGACATGCGCGGCAACCTGAAAGGAAAGTGGCGAGAGGCGACGGCGCAGATCGTGAGCGGCGAGGAAGAGCAAATCGCCAGCCGACTCTTGGATCAAAAGTATTTTCTGAAGAAAATCTTTAACGTACTCACCAAGCTGAAGCGCCACGAACGGGCGATGATCAAAATCGAGTTGAATTAGCGGCCACGTGTTGAACGGAGGCTCTATGGCAGACCGGAAACGGCATGGCCTCTATCGCGTGCGGCCCATCGGGGTGATCCGCTCACCGCTCACGGAGCGCAAGGATTGCCCCCACCAGGCATACGACGGTGCGCCCGAAGCCTGGGTGGAAATCGATCCCGCCTTTGCCGAAGGCCTCAGCGGCATTGCTCCGGGAAACGAAGTCATCTTGCTGACCTGGTTTCATGCCGCGAGCCGCGATGTCTTGCGGGTCCATCCACGCGGCCGGACAGAAGATCCGTCCCGCGGCGTGTTCCTCACCCGCTCCCCGGACCGCCCGAATCCGATCGGCCTGCACCGCGTCGAGGTGGTTGCGGTCGAAGGTCCCGGCCGGTTTCGGGTGCGATCCCTCGAGGTGCTGGACGGGACGCCGGTGATTGACATCAAATCCATCCTGGCGAAATCCGCGGATGAGTAGTGACCAGGGTTTCATCTATCCAATTCTCGGCCGAGAAAAACCCCTGCGTGGCCGAATGGCGAGGTGAGCGATGAATCAGCAACAGTGGGACCGCCTGCTGGCGGTGATTGGGGGAGAGGATGTCGCGCCGGCGCCAGCAGCCTTTATTATTGATAGTCCATGGCTGCCGAAATGGGCCGGGATGACTATCCTGGACTATTACACGAGTGACGACTGCTGGCTGGAAGCGAACCTCGCAGCGCACAAGGCGTTCCCCGAGTTCCTGTTTCTGCCCGGCTTCTGGTCAGAATTTGGCATGTGCACCGAACCGTCTGCGTTCGGAGCGAAGTGCCTGTTCTACGAAAACGAGTTCCCATTCGCCGAGAAGGTCATTCGCACCGTCGAGGACATCGATGGATTGGCGCAGCCGGACCCGCGGCGTGACGGCTTGCTGCCGTTCGTGATCAAGCGGCTCCAGCATTGCCGTGCCCGGATCGAGTCGGCGGGGCACGCAATCCGGTTTGCCATCGCGCGCGGCCCGCTCAATATCGCCTCGTTTCTGATGGGAACGACCGACTTCCTGATGGAGATGAAAGTCAACCCCGACGCGATTCACCAGCTGCTCCGGCGTATCACGGATTTCAGCCGCGAGTGGCTTGTGTATCAGCGAGAGTGCTTTCCGACCATTGACGGCGTCCTCTTGCTGGATGACCTGGTCGGGTTTCTCGGGGCCGCCGATTATCAGGAATTTGCCCAGCCATACCTGAAAGAATTGTTCACGGCGCTCGGCGTCTCGGTCCGGCTCTTCCATAACGATTCGCCCTGCCAGGCCTCTGCACCGTTCCTGGTCGACACCGGGATCAACCTCTTCAACATGGGAATTGACGTCACCATGGCCGACGTGCGGTCCTGGACGGGCGGCAAGGTCGCGCTCATGGGCAATATTCCGCCACGGGATGTCTTGGCAAACGGCACGACGGCCCAGGTGGCCGACGCGGTGGTCAAACAATTTGCCTCGTTGCCCGATCGGCGGCGGATCCTGTTCTCGTGCGGGGGCGGGATGCCGCCCGGCGTGCCGTCCGAGAATCTGCGCGCGTTCGCAGACACGCTGCAATCGCTCAGTACGAACGCTGGTCGATGACTTCGCCGATCAGCGGGATCTCCCGAGGTGCGAATATGCGGGCAGCGGGCGGCGTCGTGGAAAGGCACTCGCCGGCATAGAGAAGTCCTTGTTGACAGGGTGATGACTTGCCCTGCAGAACTCAGGGAGTAAATACGAGCGCCCATCATTGACAATGGCGGGCGCTGGTATCGGGCACTCCGATTGCCTTAGTGCCGCTGTACCGTCACGCTCTGACCGAACTTGGCTTGGAGTTCGCGGACCAGGGCGTCGACATTGTCCCCGCGCACGTGGAGAACGAACTCGCGATAGCCGGGCCGACCGTGAATGGGGCATGTGAGCAGGCTGCGAATATCCATCTGGTGATCGTGCAGCAGGTGCGCCAACTCTTCGCACGCCCCGGGGCCCTCCGGGATCTCGAACGCAATCCGCGCGCCTTCCCCGTCATATCCTAAAATCTCGACCATCGCCGCCAGCATGTCGGTTTCGGTGATCAAGCCGACGAGCTGTCCGCCAGCATCCACGACGGGCAGGCACCCGATCTTCTGGTCGTGCATGAGGCGGGCGGCGCGTTCGACCGGCTCGTCGGGGCCTATCGTGATCGGATCGCGCTTGATCAACTCGCGGATGGTGACCTTGAGGAGCAGGTAGTTCATCTCGTACACGTCGAGGGTTGACGCGCCTGACGGGGCCGCCTCCTTCAGGTCGCGGTCGGTGACGACCCCGACGAGCATGCCGCGCTGCACGACTGGGAGGTGACGGATGCGTTTGTCCTTGAGGATCAGCCGTGCTTCCAGGAAGGGGGTGTCGGCCTCGACCGTGATCGGATTCTTGGTCATCCAGTCGTGGACCAGCATGCCGTGCCTCCTTGTGGCAGGTCCAGGTGGGGACGAGTCCGCTCAGCGCCCTGAGTTGCAACATATGAAAACGAGTGTGACGTGCGCGAGAAGTGTAGGGTGGTTTTCAGGAAATGACAAGCCAAGGGTGGATGCGGGTTATCCCTTGGCCAAGTCGAATCCGGCCTCGAGGGCGCGGCGGTTCAGCGCCTCAGTGCCTTTCGGGACGCGGGCGAGGATAGCCTGTTCGATCGCCTCGCGAGAGACGACCCCCGAGAGGGCGACGATTGCGCCGAGCGAGACGATGTTCGCTACCATCGCGCGGCCCAGCTCCTTGGCGGTTTCGAGGATGGGCAGCCGGTACACCTTATTGGCCCCGGCAGGTGGGGAAGGGACCTTGGAGGAATCCACGATCAGGATGCCGGAGGACTTGAGGTCCTGACCGTACTTGTCGGCCGCGGCCTGTGTCAGCGCCAGCAACACGTCCACCGCAATGGCCTTGGGATAATCGATTTCCTCGTCACTGATGATGACCTCGGCCTTGCTCGCACCGCCCCGCGATTCGGGGCCATAGACCTGGGTCTGCGTCGCGTTCTTCCCGTCATAGATCGCCGCCGCCTCGGCCAGGATGACGCCCGCCAGCACGATGCCCTGCCCGCCCTCGCCGCTCAGACGGATCTCGGTCCGATAGCTCATCGCTCACCTTTCGTGTGAAGCCGACGCGTTCGATCGCTCAGTCCGCCGCCCCCGCCCTGGCCTGCACCCGCGCCATCAGGCTTTCGTAGCTGGCCACATACTCGGGCCGATCCGATTGGTGCAACAGCCCGGTCAGGATCTTACCCTCGAGCTGTTCCGGGGTCATCCGCTCGGCGGCCTTGACGTTGAGGGTGTTGTTCTTTTCCCACTGCAAGAGGTCCAGCAGTCCGATCTTATTCGGCCGGCCGTAGTAGGTGTTGCAATTTTCGAGGATCTCGACCAGGGCGAAGCCTTTGTGCTTGATGGCGCCCTCGATCAGGCGATCCAACTGCTGCGTGTGATAGGAGGTGCCGCGCGCAACGTAGGTCGCTCCCGCGGCGACCGCCAGCTTGCACGCGTCGAACGGCGGATCGATGCTTCCCTGCCGCGCCGTGCTGGCGACCTTCCCGGTTGGCGTGGTGGGGGCCAGCTGCCCGCCGGTCATGCCATAGATGCCGTTGTTGAAGAGGAGCACGGTGAGATCCATGTTGCGCCGGGCCGCGTGGATGAAATGATTGCCGCCGATCGCCAGGGCGTCGCCGTCGCCGGTGATGACGATCACGTGCAAAGAGGGCTTGGCCATCTTCACCCCCGTGGCGAACGCGACGGGCCGCCCGTGGGTCGTGTGGAGCGTATTGACATCCACGTAGCCGGTCAAACGGCTGGAGCAGCCGATGCCCGAGACCATGCAGATGTCGTCGTTCTTGATCGCCAGCCGGTCAATGGCGCGGATCAGGCTCTTCATGACGATGCCGCAGCCGCAACCGGCGCACCAGATATGCGGGAACATCTCGAGGCGGAGGTACTTGTCGTACTGGAACACGTGCTCCTCCTGGCAGGCGGTCAGCTTTTGGCCAGCTTTTCGATCTGCTCCAAAATCTGCTCCGGCGGAATGGGTTCGCCGGTGACCCGGTTGACGCGGTGGACGGGGCAGGCCCCTTTGGCGATGCGCTCCACCACGAGGGCGATCTGGCCCAGGTTCATCTCGACCACGATCAGATGGCGCATGCGGTGGGCCAGGGCCGCGACCTCGGCCTCGGGGAACGGCCAGAGCGTGATCGGGCGCAGCATGCCGACACCGATGCCCTGGTGACGGGCCATGCGGATCGCGGCTTTGGCCGAGCGCGCCGACGCCCCGTACGCAACAATCCCGATCCGCGCCTCTTTGATCGCCAGGTTGACCTCTTCGTACTTGGCGATTTCGGGGATCGCCGTCTCGATTTTTCGCATCAACCGGCGCTGGAGAGCATCCACGACTTCGGGCGTATCGTTGGGGAGACCGCGCTGATCGTGGTACAGCCCGGTCACATGATAGCGGTACCCCGATCCGAAGTCGGCCATGGGGGGGACGCCGGACGGCGTCTCCTCATACGCCCGGTATTGGTCGGGCGGCACGTGCGGGCGCGGGCGCTCCCACAGCGCGATCTCTTCCAGGTCCGGAATGACCACGCGCTCGCGCATGTGGGCGATGATCTCGTCGATCAACACGGTCACTGGCACCCGGTAACGCTCGGCAATGTTGAACGCGCGGATGGTTTCGTCATAGGTCTCGCGGACCGAGGCCGGCGTGAGCGCCACAGCCGGGTGATCGCCGTGCGTGCCCCAGCGGGCCTGCATGACATCCGCCTGCGCGGGCATGGTTGGGAGCCCGGTGCTCGGCCCGCCGCGCATGACGTTGATAATGACGCACGGAATCTCGGCCATGGCGGCATAGCCGATATTCTCCTGCTTCAGCGAGTAGCCGGGGCCGCTGGTGGCCGTCATCACCTTGGCGCCGGTGACCGCCGCCCCGATGATCGCCCCCATGGCGGCGATCTCGTCTTCCATCTGGATGAAGCGACCGCCGGCCTGCGGCATGCGAACGGACAGATGCTCGGCAATTTCCGAGGAGGGCGAGATCGGATACCCGGCGAAGAACCGACAGCCCGCCACGAGGGCGGCTTCCGCGCAGGCCTCGTTACCTTGCAGGAGCTTGATCACGGGCGTTTTTGTTTGGACGCTCACGCTGGGTCACCTCGTGCCCGGCGGGGTGCCGGACGGACGGCTAGCTGGCCGATTTCCCCGGTTCGCCATGGACGACGACGGCGAAGTCGGGACAAAGCTGCTCGCAACGCAGGCACTTGGTACAGGCCTCGATCGCCACCACCTCGACTTTGTCGAGGGGTGTCATGCGCAGGACGTCTTTGGGGCAGAACTCGACGCAGATTGCGCAGCCTTTGCACCAGGCGTCGTTGATTTCGATCGTGACCGCCGCGCTGACGTAGCTCTTGGTGGCATCACGTGCGATTTCGAGCACCTCTTCCCGGGTTCGGGCTTTGGCCATCGTGAGCGCCTTTCTAATGGGACAATCAGCATACGCGGACGAAAATCGTGAAGAAAGCCACAAGGCGCATCAGCAATGCATGTGCCATCTCGCGTCTGCAGCCAAGCTCTTTTCGTCAGGACATCTATAATAAATCCAAACGCTTAGAACCAGTTTCAGACAAGCAATTGCGACCCATGTGAATTTCGCGTCCAACCACGGCCGCGACTGTTGGATATGCCGCAACGCCCGGAGGCATTCCTACAGAAAAACGCCGCCGGGCGTGATCACGCGTCGGCGGCGAGACCCGGAATCCCCATTCTGTCAATCGATGGCGGCAGGTTCTTCGAGACCCTCCGCAGCTTCTTTGAGGAGCAGCAGCCGGGAGGCGCTCTCCTCGAGGTGGGCCGCCCCGAGCCGCTCCTCCGCTAAAACGAAGCCGATCTCTTCTTCGAGAAACATATGGTGCAGGAAGGTACGCACCAGGGTGAGGCCGTGCTCCAAGACCAGCGCTTGTGCCGCCTCTTCGGCGCGGCTCAAGGCCTTCAGCTCGGCAAGCTGCCGCTCGAGGTCTTCGTGGTCCCGCACCATCTGCTCGGCCACGCGTGCCGCATCCGGCCCGGTGGCCGCGAGCGGCTGAAAGATCAGCCGCTCCTCGGCCCCCCAGTATTCCTTGAGCTGCAGATCCAAGAACCCGACCAGGTTCCGGACCGCAGTCTTCCACGGGCCGGTTCGCATGAGCAGGCTGCGCTCCAGCGAGACCAGCGCCTTCCGAATCGTCCGATGGTTCTGCCGAAAGACTTCGATGGCAGTCATCGCCGTTCCCCCTTCATGGGCGTTAGGCGATCAATCCCAGCTTGCCTTCGTAGATGAAGGTGCGGGCATTTTCGGCCACGACCTCGGGGTCAACCTTGATCCGGGCTACGCCCGTCTCCATGGCCGCGACCGCGACGGCCTTGGCCACGGCCACCGGCACCCGGAAATCGAGCATGTAAGGCAGGATGTATTCCGGCTTGAGCTCCTTCTCGGTGACCAGGCTGGCAATCGCGTGAGCGGCGGCGATCTTCATGGCATCGTTGATCTCTCGCGCGCGCACGTCCAGCGCCCCGCGGAAAATACCGGGGAAGCCGAGGGAGTTGTTCACCTGGTTTTCAAAATCCGACCGGCCGGTGGCCACCACGGCCGCCCCGCCGGCTTTGGCGTCGTCCGGGAAGATTTCGGGAACCGGATTGGCCATGGCGAAGATAATGGCATCCTTGGCCATCGTCCGGACCATCTCGGGGGTGACGGCCTTGGCCACCGAGAGGCCGATGAAGACGTCGGCCCCGACCAGCGCGTCGGCCAGGGTGCCCTTCCGCTTTTCCTGGTTGGTGATCTTGGCCATCTCTGCCTTGACCGGGTTCATACTCTCGGCACGGCCCTCGTACACGATGCCCTTGCTGTCGCACAGGATGATGTGTTGGATGCCGACCTTGAGGAACAGGCGCGTCACCGCGATCGCGGCGGCCCCCGCGCCGTTCAGGACGACTTTCGTCTCGGCCAGCGTGCGCCCGGTAATCTTGAGGGCGTTGAGTAGGGCGCTCAACACGATCACGGCGGTGCCGTGCTGGTCGTCATGGAACACCGGGATGTCCAGCTCCTTCTTGAGGCGGTCTTCCACTTCGAAGCAGCGCGGCGCGGAGATGTCCTCGAGGTTGATCCCGCCGAAGACCGGCGCGATCGCCTTGACGACCTCGACAATCTCGTCCACCTCCTGCGTGCCGACGCAGACCGGGAAGGCTTCGACGCCGCCGAAGGTCTTGAACAGCACGGCCTTGCCTTCCATAACGGGCATGGCCGCGCGGGCGCCGATGTTCCCCAGCCCGAGCACTGCGCTGCCGTCCGAGACCACGGCCACCAGATTCCCCTTGGCGGTCAACTCGTACACCTTGCTCGGATCCTCGAGAATCGCCTTGGCGGGGAGGGTGGCGCTCGGCGGGAGGTACAGCAGCCGGAGGATGTGATTATCCTTGATGGGGACCTTGTTGACGATCTGGAGCTTGCCGCGGAAGCGGCGGTGGAGATCCATCGCCTCTTCTTTCTGCGTCATGATCTTGCCGGGCGCGCGCGGCTCGACGGGGACGCTACCCTCGTACACGAAGCGCAGCGTGCGCTCCCGCACCGTGTCGGGATCCATCTCTTTGCGCGCCTCGCCGGTGGCCATCGCGGTCTTTGCGACAGCAGCGGCAATGTGCGGGGCCACCCGGAAATCGAAGATCGGGGGCACGATCCGCTCGGGCCGCCGCTCCGTCTCGGGGACCAGCTCGGCCAGGGCGTCGGCGGCGGCGAGGAGGATTGGGGTGGTGACGTTGCGCGCCTGGACATCCAGGAGGCCCCGGAGGACGCCCGGAAAAACCAGCGCAATATTCAATTGGTTTTCCGAGTCGCAGCCGCCGGTGGCCACGACCTTCGCGCCGGCCTGCTTCGCCAGGGCCGGGGCAATCTCTGGCGTCGGGACGGCGAGGGCGAACACGATCGAATCCTTGGCCATGCTGGCGACCATCTCGGGACTGATCAGGTTCGCCACGGACAGGCCGATGCAGACATCGGCGCCTTCCAGCGCCTTCTTCAGGCTGCCGTCGAAATCGTCGGGGTTGGTCATGCGCGCGACTTCGGCCTTGACCCAGTTCATGTTGTGCGGGCGGTACTTGTGCAACGCGCCCGCCTTGTCGCAGACGATGACCCGCTGCGCACCGGCGGCGGCCAGGAGCCGGCCCACGCCGAGGCCGGCCGCTCCGGCGCCCACCACGACGATCCGGGCGCTTTCCAGGTGCTTGCCGACCAGCGGGAGCGCATTCTTGAGGCCGGCCAGGACCATCACGCCTGCGCCGTGGGCGTGATTGTGGAAGATCGGCACGTTCGCGGCGCGCTGGAGCTGGTCTTCCAACGAGAAGACCTGCGGCGAGACGATGTCCTCCAAGCAGAAGGCGCCGAAGGTCGGCGCCAGCATGGAGACGATCTGGACGAGATCCTCCGTCTGGCGGACCTTCAGGCACATCGGGAAGGCGTCGATCCCGGCGAACGTCTTCAGGATGACGGACTTGGTTTCCATGGTCGGCAGGGCGGCTTCCGGCCCGGCGTGCTTCAGGCCGAAGATGGCCGACCCATCCGTGATCAGGCCGACCGTATTCCCGCGGCAGGTGTACTCGAACGATTTGCCGGGATCCTTATGGATCGCCAGACACGGTTCCGCCACGCCCGGCGTGTAAACCAAGCTGAGCGTCGCGCGGTCTTTGACCGGCACCTTGCTTTCGACCCCAATCAGGCCCCGATACCGTCGGCGATATTCCAACGCTTCCTGGCCCATACCCGCTCCTTTCCATGAAAGAAGAGACTAAAACGAACTCAACCCTGTGAAGGCTCAGCGACCGACCGTTTTCCGATATCCTGTGCTGGGAATCACCCCGGCAGTCTTATGAAGAGACAGGTCCGCAAACCTAGCAATAGCCTATCCGGCAATTCCGATACCAACTGACCTTATGCCCATGCGGGAGCCGCAAGAAGCGATGGACGGTATGGCGGAGGGCCGAGGTGGAAGCGAAAGCGTGAAAATGCGGGCAGTTATGCTATTTGTCGGGTTGGCGATCTCAGCGCGCGCCGATATTGATGAAGCAACGGTTGTCGCAGATTGGTTTCCGGGTGAGCCACAACGTCTCGCCAGCGGCGTTTTTCCTACACATGGTGCGGGGGCAGGGAGCAAAGCGGTGTCTTCTGGTCCGGAAAGCGGCGGTCACTCCTCCCCGAGCTTCAACTTGTACCGGCGGATCTTCCGGTACAGGGTGCGGCGGTCGATGCCAAGGATAGAAGCGGCGCGGATCTGGTGGCCTTTGGTCCGCCGCAAGATCACGGCGATGTATTCGCGCTCGAGATCCTCGAGAGTCGCCTCTTTGGCGAGGGCACGGTCCACGGGGTTGGACCCGCCGGTGAGATGGCTTGGGAGATCGACCGGTTGAATGGCCGGACCCTTGCCCAAGGTGACAGCTCGCTCGATGACGTTTTCCAACTCGCGCACGTTGCCGGGCCAAGCGTAGCCCATCAGGACCGCCATAGCCTCTTTCGAAATCTCCCGAATGTTGGGATTGGATTCGGGGCCAAATTTCTGGACGAAGTGGTTGGCTAGGAGCGGAATGTCCTCGATCCGGTCTTTGAGGTCCGGCAAGGTGATCGGGACGACGTTGAGCCGGTAATAGAGATCTTCCCGGAACGTGCCGTCCTCGACCGCCTTCTTCAGGTCGCGGTTGGTCGCGGCGATCACCCGCACGTCAATCTTGATGATCCGGGTCCCGCCGACGCGCTCGATCTCCCGCTCTTGTAAGGCACGCAATATCTTGGCCTGAAGGTCGAGGCGCATGGAACCAACCTCGTCGAGGAAGAGACTGCCCGCGGTGGCCAGCTCGAACTTCCCCACCTTGGTCGCGATCGCGCCGGTGAAGGAGCCTTTCTCGTGGCCGAACAGCTCGGATTCCAGAAGCTCCGCCGGGATGGCAGCGCAGTTGACGGCGACGAAGGCCTTGCCGGATCGCGGGCTGTTGTAGTGGACCGACTTGGCCACCAGCTCCTTCCCGGTGCCGCTCTTGCCGTAGACCATGACAGTGCTCCGGCTGCCGGCCACCTGCTCGATCAAGGTGAAGACCTCTTGCATCGCCCGGCTCTTGCCGATCAGGTTCTCGAAACGGTAGCGCGTGTGCAGTTCTTGGCGGAGCGCGCTGACTTCGTGGCGGAGGCGGCGCTCGTCGAGCGCCTTCTCGACGGTGAGCAGCATCTCCTCGATTTTGAACGGCTTGTTGATATAGTCGTAGGCCCCTTCCTTGACGGCCTGCACCGCTTGGTCGATCGAGCCGAAGGCGGTCATGATCAGGACCACGATGTCCGGGTTCAGCTCTTTCACCGCACGCAACGCCTCCATGCCGCTCAGTCCCGGCATGCGCACGTCGGTGATGACGAGGTCGGCGGGCTCTTTTTCCAGGTAGGCGAGCGCTTCCAGGCCATCGCTGCACACAGCCACTTGATAGCCTTTCCGATCGAGGACCTTCGCCAAGAGGTCCCGCATCTGCTCTTCGTCGTCCACCACCAGAATCCGTTCGTTGCTCATTCGCTTCCCCTCACTGGAAACCACATCGTAAATGTCGTCCCCCGGCCGACCTGGCTCTCGACCTCGATGCGGCCGTGGTGATCTTCCACAATGCGCTTACTGATCGCCAATCCTAGGCCCGTGCCCTTGCCGACGCCCTTGGTGCTGAAGAAAGGATCGAAGATGCGGGACATGTGCTCGGGCGCAATGCCGGTGCCGGTATCGGCCAGGATGACTTCCAGCCCGGCTGGCTCCGCCCGGCCCATCCTGCGTGGCCGCTCGCCCGCGGGGACGACGCGCGTCTGCAGCGCGAGCTGCCCGCCCTCCGGCATGGCGTGCCAGGCGTTGATCACGATGTTCAAAAACGCCTGCTCGAGCTGGTTCGCGTCGGCCACGATGGGCGGCAAGTCCGGCTGAAAATCTGTCGTGATGTGGATGTTTTCCTTGGCGATCTGGTGCTCGGTCAACGAGAGAATTTCCTGGAGCAGATCGTTCAGGTTAACCGGCCGAAACTCCATATGCGCGGGGCGGGCAAAGTTCAGGAGTTGCTGGATCAGCTTGGTGATTCGGTCGGTCTGGGCGACGATGATCTCCAGTTCCTGCGGCCGGGGTTGATCGCCCCATTCCATCATGAGGTATTCGGCGGATCCGGAGATCACGTTGAGCGGGGTCCCGATCTGGTGGGCAATGCCGGCTGCGAGCTGCCCGACGACCGCCAGTTTTTCCGCCTGCTGGACTTCCTGCGTGAGCGAGACCCGGTCCGTCACGTCTTCGATGGCGAGGACGGCCCCGATGACCTCGCCGGTGCTCCCCCGGAGGCCGCTGCCCCGGATGTTCAACACCGCGCGACCGCGCCGGAGCGTCTCGTGCTCGAAGTTGCGGAGGTGGAATTCGGAGTTGGCATCGCTGAGCAGGCCATCCACCTCGGTCCGGAGGCCCTCTTGCGCGAGGGCCGGGAAGACTGCGAACAGGTCTCGTCCCAGGACGTCCTGCTCCGGGATCCCGTAGCGATCGGCCATGGCGCGGTTCCAGGTGCGGATGTGACGGAGCCGGTCCAATCCGATGATGCCGTCGGTAATGCTTTGAATGACGTTCCGCGCATGCTCGCCCTCTTCCTGCAACTGGCGGCGAGTCTGCCCGAGGTGTTCCGACAGGGTGTTGAATTCGCGGGAGAGATCCCCCACCTCGTCCCGCGCGGCGATGGGCAGCACCTCGGCAGGCGCGCCGAGCGCCAGGGCGCGGATCCGCTCCATTAGCCGCGCCAGCGGCTGGCTCACCATGCGTTGAATGGTGAAAGAAATCACGATGGTGAGCAGCAGCGTGATCGCGGCCAAGGTGCCCAGGAACGCCCGGCGCTCGCGCCCGAGCAGATCCTCCACGTCCCGGAGGCTCATGGTGACTTTGAGGGCGCCCTGCGGCGCGCCGCCTGACGTGAGGGCGATCAGGTGCGTCCGGACCGGCAGGTCTCCGATAGTCTCCTCGCGGCTGATGCCTTTGGGTTCGCGGTTAATGGGCCGAAGGTCCTCTGGGCGGAGAGCCCGATCGCTGGCGAAGAGTCCCCAGGAAAAAAACGGATTCCCGGATCGGTCGTACACGACGATTCCGAAGCGCCCAGGCTCTAGCGTGGATCGCTTGACGATGTCCAGCAGATCGCCGCCGGCATGATTAGAGAGCGATTCGCCGATCGGAATCGCCAGCGTGTTCGCGATGCGCTCGGCCTCGGCGGCGGCTTGCCGCTCGTGCGTCTCGCGCTCTCGGTGGAGGGTGAGAGTAGCCAGCAATATCAAGACGACGAGTAGGGGGAGGAGTACCCAGAGGGCGAGCTTGGAGCCCAGGCTCATCGCCGGTCCTCCAGGGTAAAGGCGCGAAGGAAGTTGCCCGTCGTGCATTCCGCGACGCGGTCCACCTCGACTCCCCAGAGTGCCGCCAGGCGCCCGGCCACGAGGGGCAGATAGCTCGGCTCGTTTCGCTTGCCGCGGTGCGGGGTGGGCGGCAGGTAGGGCGCGTCGGTTTCCAGGAGCACGCGGTCATGCGGCGCAGCGCGAAAGGTCTCGCGCAATCCATGCGCATTCGGATACGTGAGCGGTCCGCCGATGCCGGTGTAATAGCCTTTGGCCCAGGCGTCCTCCGCCACACGTTGGTCGGCGCTAAAGCAATGCAGAATCACGGCCGGGACTTCGGGGCCGTCGGCGAGAATGTGCATCGTTTCCTTGTGGGCGTCGCGATCATGGATGACAACAGGGAGGCCGACCGCGCTGGCCAACTGCAATTGCGCCCGAAACGCCGATTCCTGGGCCGGCCTCGGTGACCGATCCCGGAAAAAATCCAATCCGATTTCACCCACCCCGACCACTTTGGGATGGTGGACGAGTTCCTGCAGAATGACGAGAGCTTCGGGACCGGCCCGGTCGGCATGATGCGGGTGAATCGCGACACAGGCGTAGCAATCCGGATTAGTGTCTGCGAACCGAATCGCCGCCCGGCTCGACTCGATGTCGTAACCGACCAGTACCAGCCCGGCTACGCCGGCCGCCCGCGCGCGCGAGAGGACATCCCCGGTATCCGCCGCGAAATCGGGCATGAAGATGTGGCAATGGGAATCTATCAACACTTTAGAACTCCTTATTGCATCCGCATTGTAGCCGAAGTGTCTCAATGCGGCAATCCGAGTCATTTGAGTGTTTGAATAGGCCAAAATGTCTCGTAACATCCGCTCGCAAAGCGGCCGATCAAGGGCCGCGCTGTGATTTGCAGCGCGCGGATGCCGGTTTCCCGGGCGGGATTGGAACACCGATTGTTGTTCATTCCAAACCAGCCCAGGTATGACGGGACAAGCAGTTCCGCGCGGCGTGTTTTGCGTCTTGTCCGCCTGCGTGATATGCTCACCGTCTACCATTTCCTCTTCCTGAACCGGAGGCCATCGTAATGGACATACGCCTTTCCGATCTCGTCACCGATCTGCAGCGGCTTGGCCTGTCGGCCGGCCCCGACCCGCGGCTTCCCGAAGGTGCGATTCCTGATCCGGCGACCCTGGATCGTTGGGCCCGCGCCGCAGCATTGGCGCCGCCGGACGTGCGACATGCGGCGATCTGGGCGATCCGGCAGGCGGCGTACGCCACCGGAATTCGGCCGGCGTCGTTGCAAGGCCTCTATCAGGCCCGCGGCCGCGAAGAGTGGGGCGGTCGCACCGTTCCCGCGATGAACCTGCGCGGCTGGACCTACCACACCTGCCGAGCGGCTTTTCGGGCCGCGCGGAAAATCCGGGCGAGCCTTTTGGCATTCGAGCAGGCCGTAGCTGAAGCGATTTATGCGGCGCAGCGGCCCGCGGAATTTACCGCTGGCGTCCTCGCGGCCGCGCTGCGCGAGGGCTACCGGGGGCCCGTCTTCATTCAGGCCGACCACGTCCAGGTGAATGCGGCCAGCTATCGGAAGGATCCCGACGGCGAAGTGGGCAAGCTCACCGAGTTGATCCGCGAGCAGGTGGCGGCGAGCTATTTCAACATCGACATCGATGCGTCCACGGTGGTGGACCTTTCTCTGCCCACGCTCAAGGACCAGCAGTGCCTCAATGCCGAGCTGACCGCCCGCTTCACCCGGCTCGTTCGCGAGTTGGAGCCGCCGGGCGTCACCATTTCGGTCGGCGCAGAGATCGGCGAGGTCGGGGCGCACAATACCACCCCCGACGAGCTGCGCGCGTTCATGGCGACGTACCCGACCGCGCTCGGGAAGGGCACGGGCGTCACCAAGGTCAGCGTCAACTCGGGCACGACGCATGGCGGCAAGGTCTTGCCCGATGGCTCGCTCGCCAAGGTGACCGTCGCCTTTGATACTCTGGCCGAAATCTCGCGCGTCGGCCGTCGCGAGTTCGGCCTGGCCGGCGCCGTCCAGCACGGGGCCTCAACGCTTCCGATGGAAAATTTCAGCCGGTTCCCGGAGAGCGAGACGGTCGAGATCCACCTCGCGCTCGGGTTCAACAATCTCATTTTCGACCACCCCAAGCTGCCGCAGGCGGTCAAGGATGAGATCCGGGCATACGTCTTCGCCCACCATGCGAACGAGCTCAAGGCGGACCAGACCGAGGCCCAGTTCGTCTACACGACGCGCAAGAAGGTCTGGGCCGGCATGAAGGAACGCTTCTGGAATTTGCCGGACGATGTGCAGACGCCGATCTTGACCTCGTTGGAAGGGATGTTCGGCGACATGTTCGAGCGGCTGAAGGTCGGCGGCACGGACGAGCTGGTCGCGCGTTACACGACGGCTCCGATCGTCACCATTCCCATGCCGCAGCCACTTCAGGCTGCCTTGAAAGGCTGATCGAAGAGCATTGCAGCGTCCTAGTGACCGGCCGCCCCTTTCAGAGAAACAGGGCGGTGCGAAGAAAGGAGTCGCGGTATGACCCGGATGGTGCGCCTGTTGTCAGTGCTGTGCCTTGCCCTCGCGGTGCTCGTGAGCGTGTCGCCGGCGTTCGCGGCGAAGGCCGAAGTACGCTGGCTGCAGTGGAAGACGACCGAGGTCGGCGAGAAGCTCATGAACGAGCTGAAGGCCGCCTTCGAGAAGGAGAACCCGGACATCACGCTGACGCTCGTGGATTCGCCGTTCACGGGCTTCCATGACAAGGCCATCACGCTGTTTCAGGCCCAGAAGCTGGCGGACGTCCTGATGATCCAGGTGGACTGGGTGGCGGAGTACGCGGACCTGGGCATGCTCGAGCCGCTCGATTCGTGGCTCGCCAAGGAGCCGAAGGAGTACATGGAGAACATCGCGACGCCGTTCCATCAGAAGTGGCAGGGGAAGCAATATTATCTGCCGCTCCATTCCGGGTGCGTGGCGCTGTTCTATAACACCGACATTTTCAAAGCCGCCGGGATCGCCGGCCCGCCCAAGACCTGGGACGAGTACGTCGAGATCGCCCGCAAGGTGACCAATCCCGACAAGAAGATCTTCGCGACCACGGCCACCCTGCAGATCGAGCCGCCGACCAACATGACGTACGACATCTACCCGCTGATCTTGCAGGCGGGCGGCACCTTGATCGACGAGAAGACCAACAAGACCGTCTTCAACAGCCCGGCGGGCGTGAAGGCGATCGAGTGGTACGCGGATCTGGTCAACAAATACAAGGTGGCCGTGCCCGGCGTGCTTTCGAACGGCGAGAAAGAAAAGCGAGCGAATTTCGGTGCGGGTAACGTCGCCATGATGTTCGAAGGCCCGTGGGGCATCCCGATTCAAAAGAACATGAACGCCAACCTGAAATTCGAGACGGCGCTCCTCCCCAAGGGAACGACGACCGGCACCGTGGTGCGCGGATCGCTCGACACCGTCACCACGCAAGCCCAGAACAAGGAGGCGGCGTGGAAGTTCGTCCGCTGGATTTCCGGCCCGGTCGGGAGTGAAATGTGGGCCAAGGGATCCGGCGACATGCCGGCACGCAAAGACGTGGCCAGCAAGCCATATTTCCAGGACAACAAGTTGCTGCAGCCGTTCATCCAGCAGATGAACCTGCCCAATGCACGCTCGCCGTTCCTCGGCATGCCGAATGCCGTGCAGATGAACAAGCTGATGACGATCGAGGTGCAGAACGTCGTCCAGGGCAAGAAGAACGCCAAGCAGGCACTGGACGACGCGGCGGCCGAGTGGAACAAGATCTTGGCGAAGTACCAGAAGTAGTCTGGCCGTCTACCGCACCGCCCCGATCGCCGTAGGGCCTTCGGGGCGGTGCCGTGTCCGTCTGACAGGCGGCTAAAAGAGGACCAGCTGCCGCGGTGCTGCGTTTGCCCGCTCCTTGCAGCGCACGGGGAGTACGCCTCAGTCGGCGCGTCGCTTGCGGCTTTGCATCTGGGCTTATTGAGCTGCCCAGGTGCCTGCAGCTCTAAGGTTACTGTCATGGGCCTTGCTTTCCTGCGCCATCGCTACCGACACGACCTTCAGGCCTATGCTTTTCTCGGCCCGGCGCTCTTCATTCTCCTCGTGCTCATGGTCTAT
>DATJQT010000414.1:0-32060 GCA_035505475.1 Vulcanimicrobiaceae bacterium | reverse complement strand
GTGCTTCACCCGGCCCTGCACCAAGGCGGTGAAGGCGGCCGCCTGATCGGGGAAAATAACCAGGTTCGTCTGGATGTTCCGCTGGCGCAGGGCGCGCTCGTTCGTCGAGCCCTGCTGGGTGCCCACCCGCTTGCCCACTATATCCTGGATGCCTTTGATGGGGCTCCCTCTTTGACCAAGAATTGTGCGCCGGTGACGCAGAACGTGATGCTGAAATCCACGCTGTCACGGCGGGCCCGTGTATCCGTCATCGTTCCGGCGATCAGGTCCACGGCGTTGGTTGCTGGAGAGGAGCGGGATGCGGGTTGCCGGTGTGCTTTCCTTGAGCTCAAACTTGCTCGATGGTCTTATTGAGCTTCTTCTCGATCACCTTGTGGACCACTTCGGCCAGATCAACCGAGAACCCGACCCATTCGTTGTTCTTATTGATGTCGCCGAAGGGGGGAGATGCCGTCCGGGTTCCGACCGTGAACACGCCGGTCCGATTGATCTTCTCCAGCGTGGTCTCGCCCGCCCAGCCGGTCATCGCCACGCCGAGCACGAGCATGCTTGCCATCAGGGATAGGAACATTCGTCGCATCGGTGGTCCTCCGACTTTTCGAGTCGGAGGAAGCCGTGCATCGCGGGCCGGCTCGGGGCGCCAGGCGTGAGGGGGAATCGTCTAGTGCACCAGGATCTTACTCAGGAAGATGCGCGTCCGCTCTTCTTTGGGATTCGCGAAGAACGCCTGGGGATCGCCTTCCTCGACGATGCGTCCCTCATCCATGAAGATGATCCGGTGGGACACTTTCCGGGCGAAGCCCATCTCGTGCGTCACCACGACCATGGTCATCCCTTCTTTGGCGAGATTAACCATGACGTCCAGCACCTCGTTGATCATTTCGGGATCCAGCGCCGAGGTGGGTTCGTCGAATAACATGATCTTGGGCTGCATCGCCAACGCGCGGGCGATGGCCACGCGCTGCTGCTGCCCGCCCGACAATTGGGCCGGGTAGTGGTCGGCTTTCTCCGGAATACCGACCTTCACCAACAGGTCGCGGGCAATGCGCTCGGCCTCTGCCGACACTTGCCTCCGGACCTTCACCGGGGCCAAGATGATATTTTGGAGCGCCGTCATATGCGGATAGAGGTTGAACTGCTGGAACACCATGCCGACTTCTGCGCGCAGCTTGGTGATGTCGGTGGCCGGATCGCTGAGCGCCATACCATCCACGACGATGTCGCCCTTTTGGATCGGCTCTAGTTTATTGATGCAG
Source organism: Vulcanimicrobiaceae bacterium (assembly GCA_035505475.1). Classification (GTDB taxonomy): domain Bacteria; phylum Methylomirabilota; class Methylomirabilia; order Methylomirabilales; family 2-02-FULL-66-22; genus 2-02-FULL-66-22. The sequence continues at coordinate 30,804 of DATJQT010000414.1, read as the reverse complement.
CGGATCAGCGTGCTCTTGCCCGAGCCGCTCGGCCCACACACGACCAAGACCTCGCCCGCTGCCACAGTCAGGTTGATCTCCTTCAAGACCTGCAACGGACCGAACCACTTGCTGACCGCACGAAATTCGATCACGACGCCTCCCGTGGCGCGCGGCCGAGGACCTATCCCCGATCCTTGTAGCAGCGCTGACTGGAACGAAGTCAGACAGGTGTCTCGAGGGCGCGCTGGATGGCCGCCTGAGCGAGCACCCAGCTGGGATCGATCACGGGCGCCGGGCAGTCGCCGTCGGTCAGGATGAGCGGGACCTCGGTGCAGCCGGCGACAACGGCCTCGGCACCCTGAGCAATGAGATGGCCGGCCGCCTCGCGGATCAGCTGGCGGGGACCCTCGAGCGACTCGCCCTGTTTCACGCCATAAACGGCCGGCATGACACAGCGGGATTGCAATGCCGGGTCAGGAACGATGATCCGCACGCCGAGCGGCTCGAACACCGTTTCGAACAAGCGGGCCTGCAACGTTCCGCTGGTGGCCAGCACGCCGAGGCATCGCAGAGATTGTCGGCCCCTTTGCAGGAATGCGGCCGTTTCGCGGATGAGGTGAAGGATGGGGACCGGAGTCGCCGCTTGCAGCTTTTCGAAGAACGCATGCGCGGTGACGCAGGGCATCGTCAGGAAATCGGCGCCGCCCCGAACCAGCGCATGAGCCGTCTCGATCAATGCCGGCAAAGGATCCGGTCCTTCGCCGCGCAGTGCCGCCGTGCGGTCCGGAATATGCGGGTTGCTGTAGATCAGGACCTTGAGGTGATCCTGATCCGATCCGGCACGGGTGGCCTTGATCAGCTTGAGATAAAAATCCGCCGTGGCGGCGGGACCCATGCCGCCCAGAACACCAATTATTTGTCCGTTTGTCCCCATACAGATTTCTTCTATCAACGGAAGCTTTCGCTGTCAAGGATTGTGCATTGGCTCTCTGTGGAAGCTCAGTGAACTTGTCCGTCCCTCACGCTTCAGTGATTCTGGCCTCCCTCATGACCTGAGAGAGGAAGAGGAGGACGCATGCCTAGCGACAGACTCGGCCCATCGAAGGCGGCTTGAGGTGCCTTACGATCATTGGCGACGAAAGAGGTAGTGCTGGGAGAGTTTGTTAGGTAGAGCGCTCCGCACAAAAAAATCGCATGTTGAAAACTAAATTGGTGGGCTATGATGGCGCACTTTTCAGGATCTTGCACATTCTTCCCGGTGACGCGATGTCGTGGCCCGAGCTGTATGTGTCTTTTTTGTTCTTCCCCGAGACCTTTAATGGCACAGTCTGCTCGATAGGAGGGTAGATATGAAACTCACGCGCGGAGGCGAGTACGGAATTCGCGGTGTGCTGTATCTCGCAGAGCAAGAAGATGGCAAAGTCAGCATGCTCTCCGCGATCGCCAAGTCCCAGGACGTGCCACCCCGATTCCTCGCCAAGATTTTTCAGGCTTTGGCAAAGGCGAACGTCGTCAAGTCGCACCGCGGTGCCAAGGGTGGGTTTTCGCTGGCCCGGCCGGCGTCGGAGATCACGGTCAAGGATGTGATCGAGGCCGTGGAGGGCCCGATCCATTTGAATGTGTGCTTGATCGCCCCGGGGGAATGCACCCGGACCTCCCTTTGCCCAGTGCACGGCGTGTGGGAAAAGGCCCAGGAACAGATGATGGCCGTGCTGGCGCAGACCAACTTCGCCGAGTTGGTCGACAAGGGAAAACTGCTCGCCATCTCCCCGCATGTCTGAGCCACAGTTCCGTGCGCGACGGGCACTCCGTTGCCAATGCCCACTCCGGACATTATGATGCAGCCGCATCGAGGGAGTGGTCTGTAATGCCGGAATCTTGGCGCGCCGCGCTCACCCGCGACGTGCTTCCCTACGTATCAAAACCCGCCCGCTACGTGGCCGGGGAATGGCACAGTGTCGCCAAAGACCCGGCGCTGGCCGACGTGCGGGTGGCCCTCGCCTTTCCCGATGTCTACGAGATCGGGATGTCCCACCTCGGCCTCAAAATCCTCTATCAGCGCATCAACGATCACCCGCACTACATGGCCGATCGGGTGTATGCGCCGTGGCTGGATGCCGAGGCCTTGCTGCGGCAACACGAGATTCCGCTCTGCGCCCATGAATCCGCTCGCCCGCTCGCCGGCTTCGACGTGGTCGGATTCACGCTGCAATACGAGCTCTCGTTTCCCACGATCCTCAATATGCTGGATCTCGGCGGCATCCCGATTCCCTCCTGCGATCGGGACGACAGCGATCCGCTCATCGTCGCGGGCGGCCCCGTCGCCTTTGCGCCGGAACCGTTGGCCCCCTTTATTGATGCGTTTCTGATCGGGGACGGGGAAGAGGCGATCCTCGAGCTGTGCGAGACGGTTCGCGGGTGGAAGGCCGCGCGCGGCAGCCGGGCAGAGCTCCTGGTCGCCGTGAAGCGGATCTCCGGGATGTACGTACCGGCCCTGCATGCACCTGGCGAGGTGGTCGGAAAGCGCACCGCACTGCGGCTCGATGGCATTGATTACGGACGTCTGCCGGTGCCGTTCATGGAGATCGTGCACGACCGTGCCGGGATCGAGGTTATGCGGGGCTGTGCGCGGGGGTGTCGCTTCTGCCAGGCCGGGTACATCTACCGGCCGGTGCGCGAGCACGCCGCGCCGGCGGTCCGGGCCTTGGCCGAGCAGGCGCTGGCCGGAACGGGCTACGAAGAGCTCTCATTGTCTGCGCTCTCGATCGCGGACCTCGGGTGTCTTGGCGATTTGGTGCCGCCGCTCATGCGAAGCCTCTCGCCCCGGCGCACCTCTTTGAGCTTGCCCTCGCTGCGTGTGGAGACATTGAATAGCTATCCCGAACTCGCCCGCGAAATTGCGGCGGTCCGGAAGACCGGATTCACGATCGCGCCCGAGGCCGGGTCTGCCCGTCTGCGGCGCGTCATCAACAAGCACGGATTTGAGGACGCAGACATCCTGCGCGCGGTCGAATCGGCCGCGGCCGCCGGCTGGTCTTCGCTCAAGTTCTATTTCATGATCGGCCTGCCCACGGAAACCGAGGCGGACCTCGACGCGATCGTGCATCTGGCGCGCGAAGCGGGGCGCGTCGCGCGGCGCACGCGCCGGGGATTCGGCATCACGGTCAGCGCGAGCTCATTCATTCCGAAGCCCCACACGCCATTCCAATGGTGCCGGCAAGATCCGATGACTGTGCTGCGGGACAAGCAAGCGTACTTGAAGACCCGCCTGCGCGAGTCGCGGATCGACTTCAAGTGGCATGCGGTGGAGGCCTCGTTCTTGGAAGCGGTGCTAGCGCGCGGCGGGCGGCAGGTGGCTGACGTCGTGCACCGCGCCACACGGCTCGGCTGCCGCTTCGACGGGTGGACGGAGCAGTTGCGCTTTGATGCCTGGATGCAGGCATTCGCAGAGTCCGGGGTGGACCCGTTTGCCATCGCCAACCAGGATTTCGCGCCCGAGGCTGTGCTGCCCTGGGATCACATTGATGGCGGTGTCGCCAAAGCGTATCTCCGCGAAGAATACCGGCGCGCGCTCGACGAGCGCCCGACCGAAGATTGCCACACCGGCACCTGTAACGGGTGTGGGGCCGAGTGCGCCCCGGATTGGCGCGCCTGGGCCGAAGCGGCCGGCCTCTTTGCCGACCGCGCGCCCGCGTCCGCACCCGTGGATGCGGCGCCTGGTGAGCCGGTCCAAAAGATCCATTTCGAATTTGCCAAGGTGGGGAGTCTGTCTTTTCTCTCCCACCTCGAACTGATGCGGGCGTTTGCGCGGTCGTTACGCCGCGCCGGCGTGCCGCTGGCCTATTCGCAAGGGTTCAACCCGCAACCCCGTCTCTCACTGGCCCAAGCCCTCGCTGTCGGCGTGGAAGGCCTCTGCGAATTGGGGGAGCTGGAATTGACCCGTCGGATGGAGCCCAGTCGGCTCGCTGCCATGTGGAATGACCACCTGCCGCCCGAACTCAAGATTCTCCGGTCCTGGGAAGCCCCCCTGCACGGGCCGTCGCTTTCCGCCGGGGTCCGAGGTGCTGTGTATCAGGTTCAGCTCGCGCCGAACGGCTGGGACGTTCCATCGCTAGCCGCGCTCGGCTCTCCGGAGGCCTGTGCCCAGTTCTTGGCGCAGGATGCCATCGCCGTCGAGGTGACGAAGAAAGGCCGCACCGTCGCCCTCGACGCGCGCCCATTCATCCAGGAATTTGCGCCGGCCGGAGAGCCAGGTGCGCCGGGGTGGCGCCTGCTGCTCCGGCTTGGGCCGACGGGCGGGGTCAAGCCCGCTGCGGTCATGCGCCGATTTCTGGAACATGCGGCGCCGCCGGGAGAGCTGGATCATTGCGTCGCCTCACTCCGGATCACGCGCACGGCCCTGGTGACTGACGGGCAGGGGTAGGCCTCCCGAACACCCATCCGCCCGAGCGGGCGGCTGGGTTCGAGGGTCTACCGCATGAAACGCGAAATCGTTGTCAACTCTTCTTTGGTCGAGACCCGCGTCGCGGTCATCGAAGACGGGACGCTGGTCGAGCTCCTCATCGACGACTCCCACACCCAAAATCTGGCCGGCAACATCTATAAGGGAAGGGTGCTCAAGATCCTGCCCGGCATGCAAGCCGCGTTCGTGGACATCGGCCTGGCGCGCGATGCATTCCTCTATGTCCGGGATATTTACGAAGAGATGGAGACCTACGAGGACCTCCTGACCTTGACCGAGGAGGCCGAGGCCGAGCCGATCGATGAGTTGATGCCGCCGGCGCCGCGCGCCCGGCCGCGGCCACGGCGGACGCCGCAAGTCTCCATCGAGGAGTTGATTCAGGAAGGGCAGGAGGTTCTCGTCCAGGTGGCCCGCGAGCCACTCGGGACGAAAGGCGCTCGAATCACTTCTCACGTCAGCCTGCCTGGCCGCTACCTGGTCTACATGCCGACGGAGTCTCATGTCGGCGTGTCTCGGAAGATCGAGGCCGAAGCCGAGCGCACCCGGCTCAAGCAGATCATCGAAGAGGTCAACATCCCGCGCGAGGGCGTGATCGTCCGGACGGCGGGCGTGGGTCGGTCGCGGGCCGAAATTCAGGCCGACTTCGAATTCCTGCGCTCCACCTGGCGCGCCATCAAGGCCAAGGCCGAGTCCCTCAACGCCCCCGCCCTGGTGCAGAAAGATCTCGATCTCATTTTCCGGATTTTCCGCGACCTGATCACCAAAGACGTGACGCGGCTGGTGGTGGACTCGACCGTCGAGTACGAACGGAGCCTCGAGTACACCGAGTCGCTCTTCCCGGAACTGCGCCAGCTGCTGTTCCTCTACACGGAGGACGAGCCGATCTTCAAGAGCTTCGGCATCGAGCGTGAAGTGGAGAAGGCGCTGCGCAGCAAGGTCTGGCTCAAGTCCGGCGGGTACCTGGTCATCGAGCAGACCGAGGCCCTGGTGTCCGTGGACGTGAACACCGGCAAATATGTCGGCAAGCACGATTTCGAAGAGACCATTTTGAAGACGAACCGGGAAGCGGCGGCAGAAATCGCCCGGCAGGTCCGGCTCCGCGATCTCGGCGGGATCATCATCATCGACTTCATCGACATGGCCCGCCAGGAGAACCGGGACAAAGTGATGGCGGAACTGAAAGAAGCGCTCAAAGCCGACCGATCGCCGACCAACGTGTCCCTGCTTTCTGAACTCGGGCTGGTCGAAATGACCCGCAAGCGGGTGCGGCAAGGACTGAACCAGTCCCTCAGTCAAACCTGTGCCGTCTGCGGGGGGCTCGGTTGGGTGCGGTCGGTCGCCTCCATTGCCCATCAAGTGCTGCGCGAGGTCGAGTGGCGGATGGCCCGCAAGGGGCTGCCGCGTATCCGGATTCGCGCCGCGCAGGATTTGGTCGAGTGGATCAAGGCGGAAGAGATGTCCACCATCGAGACCTTGCAGCACAAGCTGGATGGAATCGTCGAGCTGACGCTTGAGGAGAGCTTCCCGCCGGGCAAATATTCGCTGCTGGAAGGGTAAGAGACACTGGCCGGGGTCTCCCGGGCGTCCTTGGGTCAGGCGGCGCCGGGGGAAGTGCTTGACACCCGCTGGCCTGCATGTTATTAGAAATGTCCCGTCTCCGACGAGACGGGTTCATTTTTTGGTGAGGTCTGCGCCGCGGACCAGGGCGGGAGGAGTTTCCGTGTACGCGATCATTGAGTCGGGTGGCAAGCAATACCGTGTGGAACCCGGCGCGGTGTTGGCCTTGGAGCGCTTGGCGGGCGAGGTTGGCAGCCAGGTATCGCTGGATCGAGTGCTGCTGGTTGCGGACGGCGACAACGTGCGGATCGGGAAGCCGACCGTGGCTGGTGCGCGCGTGACCTCCGAGATCGTCGCCCACGAGCGTGGCGAAAAGATTGATGTATTCAAATTCAAGAAGCGGAAAAAGTACCGGCGGAAGACGGGTCACCGTCAGGAATTGACGCGGGTCCGGATCGCCGAAATCCTCGCCTGACGTTGCCGAACGGCAGCGCGCGGCAGGGAGGCCCGCAATGGCACATAAGAAGGGTGTTGGCAGCTCACGCAACGGCCGCGACAGCGTCGGACGTCGTCTCGGCATGAAGGCCTTTGCCGGTCAGACCGTGACGGGCGGTAGCATCATCGTCCGCCAGCGGGGCACCCGGTTCAAGCCGGGATACAATGTCGGCATCGGAGGCGACGACACCTTGTTCGCCAAGGTGGCCGGTGTGGTCCAGGTGGAACGGAAGGGCGACGACCGGTACGTCTCGGTGACTCCCGCATAGTGACCGGCTCGGCCCGGCGCCTCCCGCCCCGGCTTCACGACTAGTGACTCCTCGTGGCCAAATTCGTTGACAGCGCGCAGATCAAGGTCGCGGCCGGCGATGGCGGGCGTGGCTGCATAAGCTTCCGGCGCGAGAAGTACGTGCCCCGCGGTGGCCCCAACGGCGGCGACGGGGGCAACGGCGGCAGCATCGTGCTGGAGGCCAGCCGGTCATTTCGGACGTTGATCGATCAACAATACCAGCAGCTCTACCGGGCCCCGCGCGGGGGACATGGCCGCGGAAGCGACCAGCACGGCGCCTTGGGTCGCGACCTGCTGATCCATGTGCCGCTGGGGACGGTGGTGACCGACATCGAGACGGGGGAGGTCCTGGCCGACCTCGTCAGCGAAGGGCAGCGAGTCGTGGTCGCGCAGGGCGGCAGAGGCGGGCGCGGCAACGCCCGGTTTGCCACGCCGACCCGCCAGGCGCCACGCATTGCCCAGCCCGGCACCCCAGGAGAGACGCGCACGCTGCACCTCGATCTTAAGTTGCTCGCCGACGTCGGCCTCGTCGGTCTCCCCAATGCCGGCAAATCGTCCTTGCTGGCCGCTTTTTCCTCAGCCCGTCCCAAGATCGCCGCGTATCCGTTCACCACGCTGACTCCCAACCTCGGCGTCGTGGACGTGGAGCCCTACGGCGGTTTCGTCGTCGCCGACATTCCGGGGCTGATCGAGGGCGCGGCGCAGGGCGCGGGACTCGGGATCCGGTTCCTGCGGCACATCGAGCGGACGCGGCTCCTCGCCCAGGTCGTGGATGTGGCCGATGAGGCGACCGATCCGGTCGCAGCGGTCGAAACCGTCGAGCGCGAGTTGGCCGCCTACCAGGCGAAATTGCTTGCGCTGCCGCGGCTGATCGTGGCAAACAAGATTGACCTTCCTCACGACATGGGACTCGAGCGTCTTGAGGTGTTCTGCCGGCGTCGCGATCTTGCCTGCTACCCCGTCTCTGCCGCCACGGGCGAGGGAGTTCCGGCACTCCTCGAGGCGATTGCCGGCGGCTTGCGCGCCTCCCAGAGGGCGGCATGACCCCGCGCAAGCCGACGGTAAGCCGAGTCGAGTGGCTGAAGGCGAAGCGGGTGGTCGTCAAAGTCGGCTCCGGCGTGCTTGCGCATGGCGGCAGCGGGGTGCACCGCGACACTCTCCGCCATTTAGCCAGCAGTCTCGCCCAACTCGCCGTCGCGCGCATCGAGCCGATTTTGGTATCCTCCGGCGCCATCCTGGCAGGGATGGAAGCGTTGGGACTCTCGGAGCGGCCGCGCGATCTACCGCTCAAGCAGGCGGCCGCCGCGGTGGGCCAGAGCCACCTCATGCGCGCCTACGAAGAGGCGTTTCAGCCCAGTGGCTGCCGGGTGGCGCAGGTCCTGCTCACGCAGGAGGACCTGCGCAGCCGCAGCCGGTACCTGAACGCGCGGAACACCCTGTTCACGCTCCTCAAGCTGGGCGTCATTCCGATCATCAACGAGAACGACACGGTAGCGGTCCGCGAGATTCAGTTCGGGGACAACGACACCTTGTCCGCCCTCGTCGCTCAGCTTGTTCAGGCGGATCTCCTGATCATTCTGACCGATACGGCGGGCGTCTTCACGGCTGACCCCCACCGCGATTCCACTGCCCGCCTGATTCCATTGGTCCGGCCGCAGGATGCGATCGGCTCGTTCTGCGCCGAGGACACCGGGAGTGCGGCCAGCATCGGCGGGATGACCTCCAAGGTCCGGGCCGCCGGCCGGGCGGCGCTGGCCGGGGTCCCGACGGTCGTCGCGAGCGGCCGCGAGCCCGACACGATCGCGGCGATCCTGCGCGGCGAAGAGGTCGGCACGTTTTTCGTGCCGTCCCGGGTTGCCATGCAGAGCCGCAAGCGCTGGCTGGCGTTTGCGAGCCAGCCGCGGGGCGGCATCGTCGTGGATGCCGGCGCCAAAGCCGCCCTGATCGGCAGGGGCAAGAGCCTGCTCCCGTCGGGCATTCGCGGGACGCAGCGGACCTTCCGGGCCGGGGACGTGGTGAGCCTGCTGGATGACGCCGGCCGTGAGTTCGGCCGGGGCCTGACCAACTACGGGAAGGACGATGTCGAGCGGATCCGCGGCTTGCGGAGCGATGCGATTGCTCGCGCGCTCGGGGCGAAGCCGTACGATGAAGTGGTCCACCGCGACAACTTGGTGATCGTGGACGCGCCTTCGGCAAGAGGAAGCGCACGACCGGTGTCGGTCCAGGGGTGAGACATGTCCGGTGATATCCGCAACCTCGCGGCCGCCGCCCGCAGCGCCGTCCCCGCATTGGCGGTGGCGAGCGGCGGGCAGAAGAATCAAGCCCTCTGTGGCATGGCGGACGGCTTGGTCGCCGCCCGCCCGCAGCTCCTCGCCGCCAACGCTGCCGATGTGGCCGCGGCGCAGCGCGCCGGTCATCCGACCGCGTTTGTCGATCGGCTGACCCTGACGGAGCAGCGGATCGCCGCCATGGCCCGCGGCGTCCGGCAGATCGCGGATCTTCCCGATCCGGTCGGCGAGATTCCAGGCATGTGGCGCCGGCCCAACGGGCTGTTGGTCGGCCGGATGCGCGTGCCGCTGGGCGTGATCGGGATCATCTACGAATCGCGGCCGAACGTGACGGCCGATGCCGCCGCGCTCTGCTTGAAATCCGGCAATGCCGTGGTGCTGCGGGGCGGCTCCGAAGCGCTGGGAACCAACCGGGCGATCGCCGATGTCCTGTCCGAGGCGGTGGCGGCGGCCGGGCTGCCGAAAGGGGCGCTCGCGGTCGTGCCGTCGGCGGATCGGGCGGTGGTCAAGGAGATGCTCAGTCTCCACGGTCTCATCGACCTGATCATCCCGCGCGGCGGCGAAGGGTTGATTCGGGCCGTCCGTGAGGGCTCCCAGATCCCGGTCATTGCGCACGACAAGGGGCTCTGCCACACGTACGTGGATCGGGCCGCAGACCTCGCCATGGCGGAAGCCATCGTCGTGAACGCCAAGGCCGAGCGGCCGGGTGTCTGCAACGCCATGGAGACGCTGCTGGTCCATGCGGCAATCGCGCCGGCGTTTCTGCCGCGCGGTGCGGTGCGGCTGGCCGAAGCGGGAGTCGAGTTGCGCGGCTGTCCGCAGGCGCGCGCGATCGTCCCCGCCATGGCGCCGGCGACCGACGCCGACTGGGATACCGAGTACCTTGGGCTGATCCTCTCCGTCCGGGTGGTCGCGTCGTTCGAGGACGCCGTGGCCCACATCGCGCGGCACGGCTCCGGCCTGGCCGAGGCGATCGTGACCGCCGACCACGCGACCGCGATGCGCTTCCTCCGCGAGGTGGATGCCGGCGCCGTGTTCGTGAACGCGTCCACCCGGTTCACGGACGGGTACGAGTTCGGGATGGGGGCGGAGATGGGGATCAGCACGCAGAAGCTGCATGCCCGCGGTCCGATGGGCCTCATCGCCTTGACCTGTGAAAAATTTATCGTGCTCGGCAGCGGGCAGATTCGCGACTCGCGGACATGACCGGTCGGACGGGAGCCATGCGCATCGGCATCATGGGCGGAACCTTCGATCCGATTCACCTCGGCCACCTGCGGGCCGCCGAAGAGATCTACTGGGCGTTCGGGCTGGATCGGATCATCTTCGTACCCGCGGCCCGCCCGCCCCACAAAGAAGAAGTCGGGGCCTCGGCGTTGCACCGCTACGAAATGGTCTCGCTGGCCACGGTCTTCACGCCCTATTTCACGGTCTCCCCGATCGAACTGCAGCGGACCGGCAAGTCCTATTCCGTCGAGACGGTCCGCGAGTTCCAGAAGCTGTCGGGACCCGATGCCCGCCTCTATTTCGTGGTCGGGGTCGATGCCTTCTTGGAGATGTCGGAGTGGCGCGAGGCCCGAGAGTTGCTGACGCTGGCCCACGTGATCGTCACGGCCCGGCCCGGCTGGCGGCTCGATGAGGTCGAGCGGCTGCTCACCCATGAGCAGCGGCGGATTCTCGGGCAGCCCACGTTTCAATACCTCAAGGTCAGTGACGTGGACCCGGACCAGGTGGAACAGCGCTTGGCGCCGCGCCAAGTCCTCCTGGTGGAGGTGGTGTCGCTCGATATTGCCTCCCGGGAAATCCGTCAGCTTGTCATTGAAGGCCGCAGTATCCGCCACCTCGTGCCGGACACGGTGGCGGCATACATGGCCAAGAATCGGCTCTACCAGCGGCCCGTGCACGGGCGGTGAACGGAAGGAGGCGCGCCATCGACTCGACCACGATCGCGGAATGGGCCGCGGAAGCGGCGGCGGCCGTCAAGCCGCGGTATCTGGCCATTCTCGATGTGCACGGCGTGTGCAGTTTCGCGGACCAGTTCGTCATCGCCAGCGCGGAGTCCGCACGCCAGGTCCGAGCGATTGCCGAGCGCGTGGAAGAGCGTTTGGCACAGGCCGGCATCCGCATGCAACATCGCGAAGGAGCCGGCGAAGCGCGATGGATTTTGCTTGACTACCAGGATGTCGTCATTCATATTTTCGACGATTTAACCCGGCATTTTTACGATTTGGAACGGCTGTGGGGGGACGCGCCGAAGCGGGTGTTGGCCGGCGGGTCGCCTGTGGAGCTGCTCTAGGGTGCGCGGAGGCGGGGTGCCGCCTGGCTGTACCCACTTGGACCTCGCGGATAGACACCGTCTCCGCGAGGCCTTTGTTTCCTGTCGTCCCGCCGCAGGTGGCCGCCATCGTTTCTGGGCCATGTTCCGTTGTCGGTGCGGGCGCTGCCCAGGGAAGGACACCGCATGCCATTGAAAGAAGCCAAGCTGGAGAAATTTCGACAGCGCTTGCTGGCCAAACGCCGCGAATTGATGACCGGGGTGCGCGGAGCCAACGTGAAGGACCTCGAATCGTCCGCGGACGAGATCCAGGACATCGCCGATCAGGCCAGTAATGCCTATACGAAAGAGTTCCTCTTGTCGATCGGCGATGCCGAGCGCCGCATGCTCAAGCAAGTCGATGAAGCGCTGCACAAGATCCGGCAGGATACCTACGGCCTCTGTGAGGGATGCGGAGAGCCGATCAGCGAGCGCCGGCTGGAAGCGCTGCCTTTTGCGCGGCTGTGCATCGCCTGCCAGGAAGAAGAGGAGCGCGCGAAAGCCGAACGATAGGATCCGTAGGCGCCCGGCGTTCCTGCGGATGAGGATGGCGAGTGCCCGTCCACGTCTCGCGTGCTGATTCCTTCCCGCTCCGATCTGCTGCCGGCATCCGTCGGCGTTGTTCCCTCCGTTCTGTGTCCTGGTTTGCATGGGTGCTCTGGCTGAGCCTCGCCTGTCCCGCCTGGGCACAAGAGGCCGAGGGCGAGGACTCGCTGCCGGCGAAGCTGCAGGCCTGGGTCGAGACCATGCAGGACTATTTTCGCACGCGCTCACCCCGCGCGCTCATCGGCGCGGGCGCGCTGGTCGTGGGCGTCTGCATCCTGTTCTGGATCGTCCGACGGCTGCGCCGGGGGCCCGGCGGGCTCGCCAGCGACCCGGGCCGACTTAAGATGGAAGCCCAGCGACTCCTCCGGACCGGCGCGACCCTCGACGCCGCGTTACGGTTTCAACAGGCTGGCGACCTCGGTGCGGCGGCCGACGCTTACGAGCGCGGCCGCTCCTACGTGAAGGCGGCCCGCCTCTACGAACAGGCACGGCAGGCCGGCCACGCGGCCCGCCTCTACGAGCAGGCGGGGGAGTTCTTCAATGCCGCCGAGCTCTGCGTCCGGATGGGCAACCACCTCAAGGCCTCCAGTCTGTTCGAGCGCGGCGGCAACGACGTGCGGGCCGCCGAGTCCGCCGAGCGCGGCGGCGATCTCGAACGCGCCGTCAGTCTCTACGTGAAATCGGGGGCGTTTGACCGGGCGGGGGAGATCCGGTTCCACCTGGAGCAGTTCGAAGAAGCCGCGGCGCTGACCGAGCGCGCGCTGGGCCGCCTGCGCGCCTCCGGCGGTCTCGCGGTGTCTCAGCCCGTGCAGGCGCTGGCGCGCCGCTGCGCCGAAGCCTACCTGCGCATCGACGATCATGCGAAAGCGGGCGTCGTCCTCCGCGATGCGGGGCTGGAGATCGAGGCGGCCGAACAGTTCTGCCGCGGCGGCGAATGGAATCTGGGGATCGGACTCTACGTCCGCCATCGCGAGTTCGAGCAGGCCGCCCGCCTGTGCCAATCCCTGGGCCGCGCGACCGAGCTGCAGCTGATCTTGGCGGAGCAGCACCTGGACGCCGAGCGGTTCGCGGACGCCGGTCGCGCCTTCGAGGCCGCCGGGGTCTGGGCGCGCGCCGCCGAGTCGTACCAGCACGCCGCGGCCTACGCCAAAGCCGCCGACATGTACGCGCGCTGCGGCGACCATGATCACGCCGCAGAGATGTATGTGGCGGCCGGCGCACCGGCCAAGGCGGCACAGGCGCTGGTGCGGCTCGGCAAGCGGAACGAGGCGGCCTGCCTTTACCGCGAGGCGGGCGATTCGCGCCAGGCGGCCACGCTGCTCCAGGAGGCCGGCGATCCGTTCGGGGCAGCCACCGCCTTGATCGAGGCCAAAGCCGAGGACGAAGCGATCGGGCTTCTGCAGCAGATCGGCACCGATTCCCCGCACTACCTGGAGGCGACGGTCCTCTTGGGAGACCTGTTCTTTCAGAACGAGCTCGATGGCCCGGCCCGCGAGAAGTACGAAAAAGCCGCCAGTCTGCGGCCGATCTCGGCGGAATTTATCCATCCCACTTATCAATTGGCGCGGGTATACGAGCGCCAGGGGAATCTCCAGGAAGCCCTGCACCTCTACGAGCGCGTGGTGGCCGAGCAGGTGGATTTTCGGGACGTGCAGCAACGCATTACCGATGTGACCGAGTTGCTGGCCGCCCTCCCGCAGGGGAAGGGCAGCGCCGAGGGGTCCAGCGGACGGGTGACGCCGAGCCGGTACCGCATCCTCAAAGAGCTGGGGCGGGGCGGCATGGGCATCGTCTATAAGGCCGAGGACACCACCCTGCAGCGCGTGGTGGCGTACAAAGTGCTGCCCGACACGGTGCGGGACGATCCCAAGGCGCTGAGCGCCTTCTTGCGCGAAGCGCGCATCGCGGCGTCGCTTCGCCATCCCAACATCGTCACGATCTTCGATGCCGGCCAGGTGGGCGACACTTTGTACATCGCGATGGAGTTCGTGGACGGGCGGGCCCTCCACCAGATTTTGGACGAAGTCGGGATCCTGCCCTTGCCCAAGGCGCTGGACATTCTGCGCCAGGCCTGCCGCAGCTTGATCCATGCGCACCAGCAAGACATTGTCCACCGCGACGTCAAGCCCGCCAATATCATGGTCTCCCATTCCGGCGAGGTGAAGCTGATGGATTTCGGGCTGGCGGCGATCGTCACGACCGCCAGCGCACAGGTGACCACCGTCCGGGGGACGCCATACTACATGGCGCCGGAGCAAATCTTGGGCGAGCCGCTGTCGGGCCTCACCGACCAGTACGCCCTCGGGTGCACACTCTTTCACATGCTGACCGGCCGCCCGCCGTTCACGGAGGGGGATGTCCTGTACCATCATATTCATAGCCGGTCGGTGTCTCCACAAAGCCTCAATCCCAAGGTCCCGGCCTGGCTGGATGCGTTGATCTTGCGGATGATGGTCAAGTCTCCGGAGAAGCGGTTCCCCTCCCTCGAGATCGTGCTGCAAGAGGTCGAGCGGCGGGTCGGGCCCAAGCTGGCCGCTGCCGACGCCCAAAATGCCGGATGAGGATCCTGCCGAGCTGTCCGCGCCCCACCACATCGGCAGCGCACTGCTCCACCTGATTTTCCCGGCCCCCTGCCACACCTGCGGCTTGCCGCTGGACCGTGGGCGGCGTGGGCCGCTCTGCAGCCGCTGCTGGCAGGGCTTGGAACACAGCCCCCTCGATGGCTGTGCGCGCTGCGGCCAACCACTCACGGCGGCAGGGGCGGATCGCCCGCTCTGCAGCCGGTGTCGCGCCCGCCCCGATGCGTTTGTCATTGCCCGTGCGCCGTTCCTCTACCGGGAGAGCGGCACGGTGCGTGCGGCGGTGCTACTGGCCAAGCATGCCGGACACCTGGGGTTGCTGCGCGCATTAGCCGAGGCGCTGGCCCGCGAGGGCCCGACGTACCTCCCAATCGAGAATTGGGAGGGCCTGATCCCGGTGCCGCTGCACTGGCGCCGCCGTTGGCGGCGGGGCCTGAACCAGGCGGAAGTCCTGGCGCGGGCGGTCGGCCAGCGGCACGGATTGCCGGTGATCCGGCGGGCCTTGGTGCGGACACGGCCGACTCCGCCCCAGCACGGCGGCCCCGAAGCCCGTCGGCAGAACGTGCAGGATGCCTTCCGCGTGCGGCGTCCGGACCAGGTCGTCGGGCGCCGCCTCTTGCTGATCGATGATGTCTTCACCACCGGCGCGACCGCCGATGCCTGCGCGACCGCGCTCGGCGCCGCCGGCGCCACGGCGGTGGGCGTCCTCACCCTCGCCCGCGTCGCCTGACGCTGGCTCGGCCGGGCGATACCTTTTGACTTTTTCCGACGCCTCCACTAGGATTCCTCGTTCATATGGCCTCGGCCCACCGGCCGGGGAGGGCGGAATATCGAGCAGAGGGAGGTTTGCATGGCAACCCGCGTTGGCATCAATGGGTTCGGGCGGATCGGGCGCAATTTCTTCCGCGCGGCGAGTGGCGACCCCGCGCTGGACATCGTCGCCGTCAACGATATCACCGACGCCAAGACGCTCGCCCACTTACTGAAATACGATTCGGTTCACGGGGCGTTCAAGGGGACGGTCGAGGCCAAAGAGAAAAGCTTGGTCGTGAACGGGAAGGAGATCCAGGTCCTGGCGACCAAGGACCCCGCCGCACTGCCCTGGAAGGCCCTCGGGGTGGAGACCGTGGTCGAGTCCACCGGCCGGTTCACGGATCGGGCGAGCGCCAGCAAGCACCTCGAGGCCGGTGCCCGCAAGGTCATCATCTCGGCGCCGGCGAAGGACGAGGACATCACGATCGTGCTGGGCGTGAACGAAGAGCGCTACGATCCGGCCAAGCACGCGATCATCTCGAATGCGTCCTGTACGACCAACTGCCTGGCGCCCGTCGCCAAAGTGCTCTTGCGCACCGTCGGGATCCGGCACGGCTTGATGACGACGATCCACTCCTACACGAACGATCAGCAGATCCTCGACCTGCCGCATAAGGACCTCCGGCGCGCCCGCGCGGCGGCCATGTCGATGATCCCCACCAGCACCGGCGCGGCCAAGGCGGTGGGATTGGTGCTCCCCGAAATCAAAGGCAAGCTGCATGGCTTGGCGATCCGCGTGCCGACCCCGAATGTCTCGCTGGTGGATCTGGTCGTGGAAGCCGAGAAGCCGACCTCGGCCGAGGCCGTCAACGCGGCGCTCCGGGCGGCCGCCGACGGCGAACTGAAAGGCATTCTGGGCTACACCGACGAGCCGCTGGTCTCGATCGACTTCAACGGCAATCCGCTGTCGTCCATCGTGGACGGGGCCTCCACCTCGGTCATTGACGGCACGCTGATCAAGGTGTTGGCCTGGTACGACAACGAGTGGGGTTACTCCTGCCGGGTCCGCGACCTGGTCAAGTACATCGCCAAGCGGCAATAAGCCGGTTCGTTCGGCTGCGGCACGCAATCCGCGCGCCGCGCCGGGGGTGACGCATGCCCAAGCTGTCCATTCGGGATGTGCCGCTAGCAGGAAAACGGGTGTTGATCCGGGTGGATTTCAACGTCCCGCTCAATGACCGGCAGGAAGCCACGGACGACACGCGGATCCGGGCGGCCTTGCCCACCATCCGCTACGCGATCGAGCAGGGCGCCAAGGTGCTGCTGATCTCGCACCTGGGGCGACCGAAAGGCAAGGTGGTGCCGACGCTCAGCCTGGCGCCGGTCGCCCGACGGTTGTCTGAGCTGCTCGGGAAACCCGTGGCGACGGCGCCTGACTGCATCGGCCCTGCGGCCGAAAACGCGGCCATGGCACTCCGGCCTGGAGATGTGCTGCTGTTGGAGAATTGCCGGTTCCATGCCGGCGACGAGAAGAACGATCCTGCCATGAGCGAGGCGCTCGGCCGGCTCTGCGACGTGTTCATCAATGATGCGTTCGGGGCGGCGCACCGGGCCCACGCGTCCACAGTCGGAGTGACGCGCTTCGTCCCGGTCGCGGCGGCCGGTTTCTTGATGGCCAAGGAGCTCGAATATCTTGGGCAGGCGATCTCGCAGCCCGTGCGGCCGTTCGTGGCGATCCTCGGGGGCGCGAAAGTCTCCGATAAGATCGGTGTCCTCAAGAATCTGGTCGGCAAAGTCGATGCGCTGCTCGTCGGCGGAGGGATGGCGTACACGTTTTTGAAAGCGCAAGGTATGGAGATCGGCGCGTCCCTGCTCGAAGCGGACAAGCTTGACGTCGCGCGCGAGGTGCTGGAGGCGGCGCGCGCCCGCGGCGTGACGTTCCTGTTGCCAACGGATCACGTGATTGCCGAGCGGGTGGCCGCCGATGCGTCAACGCGGATCGCCGGGGCGGCGGGGATTCCGGCCGGGTGGTTGGGTCTGGATATCGGTCCCGAGACGCGGCAGACGTTCGGGAAGGCGATCCGCGCTGCCAAGACCATCGTCTGGAACGGCCCGATGGGCGTCTTCGAGATGGCGCCGTTCCGGGAAGGCACCTTCGCCGTCGCACAGGCCGTCGCCGAGAGCGGGGCTCTGTCGATCGTGGGTGGAGGCGATTCGGTCGCGGCGGTCACGCAGGCGGGCCTGGCGGATCGCATGAGCCACATTTCGACGGGCGGCGGCGCCTCCCTGGAATTTCTCGAAGGCATCGAGCTGCCAGGGGTGGCGGCGCTGACCGACAAGTCCTGAGGATTCGAGCAAGCAGCCAAGAGGAGCCCAATGCGTACTCCGATGATTGCCGGGAACTGGAAAATGTACAAGACGGCGCGGCAGGCGGCCGATATGATCAATATTCTGCGCGGACTCGTCCCCGATGCCGGCGGCGTCGAGATCGTGATCTGCCCGCCCTACACGGCGCTCGCCGCTGCGGTTGCCGCGGCGCAGGGCGCACCGATCGGCATCGGTGCGCAGGACTGCTACTGGGAAAAGGAAGGCGCCTTCACGGGCGAGGTTGCCGTCCCGATGTTGGCCGATCTGGGCGTGCGCTATTGCATCGTCGGGCATTCGGAGCGCCGGCAATTCTTTGGCGAGACCGATGCGACGGTGGACAAGAAGATCCGCGCGGTCCTTGCTGAAGGTCTCACGTGTATCGCCTGCCTTGGGGAATCCTTGGCCGAACGCGAGGCCGGGCAGACCTTTGCCGTCCTGGAGCGGCAGGTCAAAGGCGGACTCGCCGCCCACTTGCAATCAGAGCGCCTGGTGATTGCCTACGAGCCGGTGTGGGCGATCGGCACCGGGCGCACGGCCACGCCGGAGCAGGCGGAAGAAGTGCACGCCTTCGTGCGGCAACTCGTGACCACGCTGGCCGGACCGCCGGCCGCCCAGGCGCTCCGCATCCTGTACGGGGGCAGCGTGAAGCCCGACAATATCGCCGCGTTGATGGCGCAGCGCGACGTGGACGGCGGTTTGGTGGGCGGCGCCAGCCTGGATGCCGCCAGCTTCGCAAAGCTCGTTCGGTTTCGTTCCTAGATCGGGCGGGCTCCGTCCCTCCCCGTCTTCGTCTTAGGAGAGCGTATGTATATAGCCGTTGCTATCCTCCATGTCCTCATTGCTCTCGGGCTGATCCTGGTAGTCCTGCTGCAGAGTGGCAAGGGCGCAGACATCGGCGCCGCCTTCGGCGGCGGATCCAGCCAGACCGTCTTCGGCGCGCGCGGCGGCGCCACGTTTTTGTCGCGAGCCACGACGGTGCTGGCCGTCCTGTTCATGGTCCTGTCGATCGGGCTTACGCTCCTGTCGTCGAACCGCGGCGCATCCGTTCGCGTTCCGGAAGAGCTGCCGAAGTCGGCGCCCGCTCCTGCCGCGCCGGCAGCCCCCGCTGCGCAGGCCCCTGCACCAGCGCCCACCCCGCAGGCTCCGGCTGCCCCCGCCGCACCGGCTCCCGCCAAGTAGGATCGAGGACACGAGATGGCCATGCCGCGCACCTCTGCCTGGCGGCAGGCGGGTTTCTTCCTGTGCGTCCTGGCCTTGGTCGCCTGCTCCAGGCCGGCGAGTGCGCCCTCGGGCGAGAGGGGCGGCGGACCGGCGTACGGCGATACGCTGGTCGAGGCCTCGATCGGCGATATCAGCGGATTGATCCCGAATATCACCAGCGACTCGGCCTCGCACGAGGTCGGCAGCCTCATTTATTCGAACCTGATCCGAACGGATAAGGATCTCCGCCCGGAAGGCGAGCTTGCCGAGCGCTGGGAGATCTCGCCCGATGAGATGACGTTGACCTTCTACTTGCGCAAGGGCGCCAAGTGGCACGATGGCGAGGAGGTCACGGCAGCCGACGTGGATTTCACCTACCGGTACATGATCGATCCGAAGACGCCGACGGCATACGCAGAGCCCTTCCGCCAGATCGAACACGCGGAGGTCGTGGACCGCTACACGTATCGTGTTCGCTATCGCGAACCCTATGCCCCTGCCTTGCTGTCCTGGGGGCTCTGGATCCTCCCCCAACACATCCTCGAGGCTCCCTGGAAGGCGGGCATAGATTTGCGTACGACCCAACAGAATCGTTTCCCGATCGGGAGCGGCCCGTATCGGTTCAAGGAGTGGAAGACCGGCGAGAAGATTGTGCTGGAGGCGAACCCCGATTACTTCGAAGGGCGGCCGTACCTCAATCGGGTGGTGTACCGGATCATCCCGGACCAGTCCACAATCTTCTTGGAACTCAAGGCCCAGAACATCGACATGAGCACGCTGACGCCAACACAGTATCGCCGGCAGACGGATTATCCCGCCTTCCTCAAGGCGTTCAATCGGTACAAATATCTCGCCAATGCCTATTCCTACCTGGGCTTCAATCTCCGCGATCCTCGCTTTCAGGACAAGCGGGTCCGGCAGGCGATTGCGTATGCGATCAACAAGCAGGAGATCATCGACGGCGTCCTGCTGGGACTTGGCCGGCCCGCCGTCGGGCCGTACAAACCGGGCACCTGGTGGTACGACCCGAACGTGAAAACGTACCCGTTCGATCCGGAGAAGGCCAAGCAGCTGCTTGCCGAGGCCGGCTGGAAAGATCGCAACGCCGACGGCATCCTGACGAAGGACGGCCAGCCCTTCAGCTTCACGATCCGCACGAATCAGGGCAACCAGGTCCGCCAGGACACGGCCGAGATCATCCAGCGCCGTTTGCGAGCAGTCGGCATCGATGTGAAGATCCATGTCGTCGAGTGGGCCGCCTTCCTGAACACCTTCATCCGCAAGCGGGATTTCGAAGCGATCGTGCTCGGGTGGGGGCTCGGCCTCGATCCGGACCAGTTCGAGGTCTGGAATTCCAAGATGACCGGGCCGGACGAATTGAATCACATCGGGTATCAGAATCCCGCAGTGGACACGCTGCTCGAGGAAGGGCGGCGCACGTTCGATATCGAGAAGCGTAAGAAGATCTATGCCCGGTTTCAGGAAATTCTGGCCGAGGACCAGCCGGTCGTCTTTCTGTATGTCCCGGACGCGCTGCCGGTGGTCGCTTCGCGCGTGAAAGGCATCGAGCCGGCGCCGGCCGGCATCGCGTACAATTTCATCAAATGGTACGTCCCGAAATCGTTGCAACGCTACACGCGATGAGGCATCCGTGTCCGTGTATTTCATCCGCCGCCTGCTGATCTCGATCCCACTCTTGTTCGGCATCCTGCTCTTGTCCTTCGTGATGCTGAAGCTGGCACCGGGCGAGCCGTCTGTCGTCCAGCAGGATCTCCAGACGCGGGCGACCGGCGCGCAGCGCGAGACACTCCGCCAACTGTATGGCCTCGACAAGCCGATCTATGTGCAGTTCGGGCGCTGGCTCTGGCGGGTGGTGCGGCTGGATTTCGGGCGGTCCTACAGTCCGGATGGCCGGTTGGCGCTGGACAAGATCAAAGAGCGGATTCCGATCACGCTGGGGCTCAACCTGCTCGAGCTTGTCGTCACGCTCGGCATCGCGATTCCGCTCGGCATCTTATCGGCGACCCGCCAATATTCGGTCTTCGACAAAGCGATGACGCTGTTTGTCTTCATCGGATTTGCCACGCCGGATTTCTGGCTGGCCCTGCTCTGCATGATCGCGTTCGGCGTGCAACTCGGCTGGCTGCCGATCTCGGGGCTCCGGTCGCTCAACTACGAGTATCTGCCGTTCTGGACGCAGGTGTGGGATTTCTGCTCGCATTTGATTTTGCCGGTGGCCGTGGCGTCGTTCGGCGGTCTTGCCTACCTGTCCCGGCTGATGCGGGGGAGCCTCCTCGAGGTAGTGCGACAAGACTTCATCCGGACGGCACGGGCGAAAGGCCTCCCGGAGCACGACGTCATTTATCGCCACGGCGTCCGCAATGCGGTGATCCCGGTCGTCACCTTGCTCGGGATGATGCTGCCCGGCCTACTGGGCGGCAGTGTGTTCATCGAAACCGTCTTCGCCATTCCGGGCATGGGGCAATTGTTCGTGCAGAGTGCGTTTTCGCGGGATGAGCCGGTGTTGATGGCGCTGGTGATCATCGGGGCCGGCCTGTCGCTGCTCGGCAATATTCTCGCCGACGTGTCGTACGGGATCGTGGACCCGCGCATCCGCGTCAGTGGGTCGGGCAGATCATGAGAGAAGCCCTCTGGGTGCGCTTTCGCACCAGCATCTTCTGGCGCCAGTTCCGGCGGAACGAGCTGGCGATGGCCGGCGGAGCGGTTGTGCTCGCGCTCGCGCTGGCGGCGATTTTCGCACCGGGGCTCTCGCCGTACGACCCGGGCGCGATCGATATGAAGCAGGTGCTCGCAGCGCCGAGCGGCAGCCATCCCCTCGGGACCGACCAGTTGGGGCGCGATGTGCTGAGCCGGATGCTCTACGGCGCCCGGATCTCGATGGCGGTCGGTTTTATCTCCGTCGGCATTGCGGTCCTGATCGGCACCATCATCGGGACGATTGCGGCGTTCTACGGCGGCAAGGTGGACGAGCTCTTGATGCGGTTCGTGGACCTGATGCTGAACTTCCCCCGGCTCTTCCTGCTGCTCACGTTGATTGCCTTCCTGCGCCCCAGCATCTGGGTCATCATGGCGGTGATCGGCTTCACCGGCTGGATGGGGCTGTCGCGCTTGGTCCGCAGCGAAATCCTCAGCCTGCGCGAGCGGGAATTCGTGCAGAGTGCGAGGGCCCTTGGGGCGCCCGATCGGCGGATCATGTTCCGCCACATCCTGCCGAACGCGATGGTGCCCATCCTCGTCTCGGCGACTTTGGGTGTGGCCGGCGCGATCCTCGCGGAGTCGGGGCTGTCGTTCCTGGGACTCGGTGTCCAACCGCCGACGCCGAGCTGGGGCAACATCCTCAACGTCGGCCGATCGAACATCGAGATCGCCTGGTGGCTCTCTATCTTTCCCGGCCTGGCCATCCTGATCACCGTGCTCGCGTATAACCTTCTGGGCGAAGGATTGCGTGACGCGCTGGATCCCCGGCTACGGCAATGAGGACGGCATGAGCATCTTCGACACGGTGGTCGACCGCCGCAACACGGGAAGCCTGAAGTGGGACGGCCTGCAGTCGCGCTACGGGGTCTCCGGGGACGATTATCTGCCGCTCTGGGTGGCCGATATGGATTTCCCAGCGCCACCCGCCGTTGTCCGCGCGCTCATGCGCCGGGCAGAGCACGGCATCTACGGCTACCCAAGCAACGTGCCCGCGTACCGCCAGGCGGTCTGCCAATGGTTGGCGCGCCGCCATGGCTGGACGATCCAGCCGGACTGGATCGTGTCGTCACCCGGCGTGGTCGCGGCCGTCAATCTGCTGATTCGCGCCTTCACGCAACGCGGGGATGGCGTGGTGATCCAACCGCCGGTGTATCATCCGTTCTTTCGGTCTGTCGAGGACAACGGCTGCCGCACCTTGGTCAATCCTCTGCGCTGGGACGGTGAGCGATACCGGATGGATTTCGCCGATCTGGACCAGAAGCTCGCCCAAGCCAAACTCCTGCTGCTCTCCAGTCCGCACAATCCCGTCGGGCGAGTCTGGACGGCCGACGAACTGCTGGAGATGGGGGCGCTCTGCCGCAAGCACGACGTCTTGATCCTCTCCGACGAGATCCACTTCGATCTGGTCTTCGCGGGGCACCGGCATCGAGTGCTGGCCACGCTCTCTGATGACCTGGCCGCGCGCACGATCGTCAGCACGTCGCCCAGTAAGACGTTCAACCTGGCCGGCCTCCAGCCGGGCTACTCGGTGATCCCGGATGCCAATCTCCGCAGTACGTTCCGGCGCTACGCCCAGGCGTGCCACGTGCCTGAGCCGAACGTGTTCTGCCTCGATGCGACGATTGCCGCGTACGAGGAAGGCGGACCCTGGCTCACCGAGCTGCTGGCGTATCTCTCAGAGAATGTCGCCCTGCTCGAGACCTTCCTGGCGGCTGAGGTGCCGACGGTCCGCGTGATCCGACCAGAGGGAACCTATCTTGTGTGGGTCGATTGCCGCGCGCTGGGATGGAATGGGCCCGCTCTGGAGCGAGCCCTCCTGCACGAGGCCCGGGTCGTGTGCAATCAAGGCTACACGTTCGGTCCGGGCGGGGAGGGGTTCATCCGGATCAACGTCGCCTGCCCGCGGAGTGTGCTGATGGATGCCCTGAAGCGGCTGGCGCGGGCGTTGCGGCCCGCCTAGTCTCTCCGCTTGCCTCGGGTCAGAGATTTCCCTTCGCTTCGTACCACACCGCGACCAGAATCTGCTGGTCGTCCGCCTGTCGATCGTGGAAGACCGAGGTCTCGCGCTGAATCGGAATCCATTTGGGATTGGCCGCGAGCCACTGATTGACCTCGGATTCCAACACCGAAAGCCGAGACGCTGGGTGGCGGAACAGTTTCAACTGCATGCCGTCCTCCTTGCGAGCGCGGGTCTAAAAACAGCACAGCCCTTGACGCCCGATTCCGCCAAGGGCTGAACGATCAGCATCCTCTGGTGGGGAAGGAGGGAATCGAACCCTCATGAGTTTCCTCACACGCCCCTCAAACGTGCGCGTCTGCCAGTTCCGCCACTTCCCCTTGGCCCGCATTTCTACTGCCTGGTCTCTTTCATGTCAACAAAAACCCATCGGGCGGCGAATGGTGTCTTGTCGCCGGTTCGACTCTTCGGTATGATGCCGCTCGTCGAAAGGAGAGGCCGCATGCGAATCGCGAGACGGGTGTGTTTGGGAATTGTGATCGTGTTGATGGTTGGCTGTGCCACCATCAACCCCGACTGGCCGCGGGCCATCACTGGCCGGGTCACGGATGAAAGTGGGCAGGCGGTGGCACAGAATCCGGTGGTCGTCGTGGCACGCACGGCGACGTTCGACCCGATGCGCCTGGCGTATGAGACGGCCGGACGGCAGGAAGCGCGTGGGATCACGGATGCAGATGGCCGCTACCGTGTCGAGTTTGTCCCGGCACGCCTCGGCAACAATTTCTATCTGTTCTTCTACGATCAGGTCGGCTTCGACCGGGTCAAATACAAGACGCCAGAACCCCAGGACGTGACCGGATTGGTAGAGCGTGAGCGGGCACCGATCGTCAATCAAGTATTGGAATACAATCTGACCTGGCCCGAAGTGCAGCGGCAGATGGCATTCTACGGCGCAGACAGCGACCGGGCGAAGATTCTGCGGAAGCACGGACTACCGGATAAGCGGGAACAACCGGCTGGAGCGGGCCCGAATGAGGAAGTCTGGCTGTACTCGGCAGATGGGGTCAGTTATCGGTTTACCGGAAATGTCCTGACCAGCACGACGCGGCTTCCGCCCGGATCGGTTCCCCGGTAATCGGGCTGTCGGTCTCAACGGGAGGCAGGAAACTCCATCTGTATTTGGGTGCCCTGGCCGAGCCGGCTGTGCACGGCGATCTGCGCCCCGTGGGCATCCAGGATGCGCTTGACGATCGCCAACCCCAGGCCGGTACCGCCGTGGCGACGAGTCGCCGACGCATCCGCCTGATAGAACTTGTCGAAAATTCGTGGCAGGGCGTCTGCCGGAATGCCCACGCCGGTATCTGAGATCGTCAACTCCACGCTGACCGGACCTTCCGAATCTGCCGTTACGGCGCGCATTCCCAACGTCACCTTTCCTCCGTCGGGTGTGAACTTCACGGCATTGTCGAGCACCTGGCGCAGCGCCGAGGTCAGTGCCGTCAGATCTCCCCGGATCGGAGGCAGGTTGGGCGCAATTTCGGTCTCGAGCGCGATCTGTTTCTCACCGGCATCCTGCCGGGTGATCTCCACGGCGAGGCCGACCACCGCCTCGAGCGCCATCGTTTCCAGCCGCACGGGGACGTGTCCGGCTTCCCAGCGCATGAAGGTCAGCAGGTTCTCGATCAGGCCGTGCAGTCGGTCCACGCTGGTGCTAATGATTTCCAACGTCTGCCGCTGTTCGGCGGTAATGGGCCCGAACACCTGCTGTAAGAGTGCCGGGATGTAGCCCTTCACCGGGGTCAGCGGCGTCAGTAGTTCGTGGGAGATGTTGGCCAGGAACTCGGTCTTGACCCGATCCGTTTCCCGCAAATCGCGCAGAGCCCGTTCGAGGGCCGCGGTCCGCTCCGCCACGCGCTCTTCCAGCAGGCGATTGGTCGCGACGATTTCGTCGTGCAAGGCTTTGGTGCGCAAGAGCGATCGCACGCGGGTGAAAAGCTCGACGTGGTTGAACGGCTTGGTAAGAAACTCGTCCGCACCCGTGTCGATGCCCTTCAAGCGGTGCTCGACATCCTGCAAGGCCGTGAGGATCACCACGGGGATAAAGGCGGTCTCCGGATCGGCTTTGAGACGACGGCAGACCTCGTAGCCATCGATCTCTGGCATGAGAATGTCGAGGAGCACGACGTCGGGCCGGGACTCTGCGACCGCCTGCAAGGCCTCGCGCCCATTTGTCGCCAGCCGGACCTTGTAACCGGCGGCCACGAGGTAGGCCTCCAAGAGCTCTCGGTTTTGCGGCTGGTCATCGACGACGAGGATGGTCGCGGCCGCGGGAGGCACGTCGGGCTGTCGATCCACGGTGACCGGACCACCGGCCGGAGCGTTACCGTGCGCGCTCATCTTCGACCAGGCAGATCAAGGCATCGACCAGGCGTCCGTCCCACCAGCCTTTATCGGCCTCACTCCGCATCAGCGCGAACGTTTCGTCCAGAGTGAATGCCCGCTTGTACGGCCGGCTAGTGATGAATGCGTCGAAGAGATCCACGGTCTGCAAGATGCGCGCGGTGAGCGGGATCTCTTCGCCTTTCAGGCCGTCCGGGTAGCCGCTTCCATCGTAGCGCTCGTGATGGTGCCGGATGATCGGCAACACCAACCGCAGCGATTTCAGCGGGGAGCAAATGCGCGCGCCGATCACCGGATGGGTTTGCATGACGGCGCGCTCTTCGGTGGTGAGGGGACCGGGCTTGAGCAGAATGGCATCGGCAATGCCGATTTTCCCCACATCGTGCAGAATGCCGCCCTGATGCAGGGCCTTGAGATATTCCCCCGTGAGGCCGAGCTGCTTCGCGAGCGCGACGCTGTAGTGGGCCAGCCGCTCGCAATGGCCGTTGGTGTAGGGGTCCTTCGCCTCGACACTCAAGGCCAAGGTGAAGAGCACGGCCTCGGCGTTTTCGAGTTCATCGGTATGCCGCTTGAGCTTCAAGAGCGAGCGCACGCGGGTCAATAGCTCTTGCCGGTTATAGGGCTTACTCAGAAAGTCATCGGCGCCCATTTCGATGCCGGTGATCCGTTCTTCGGTCGCCTGCAACGAGGTGATCATGACCACGGGGATGAGGATCGTGCGGGAATCGGACTTGATCTGCCGACAGACCCCATACCCATCGAGCCGGGGCATGATGACATCCAGAAGGACCAAATCCGGCAGCACCTTCGCGATCTTCTCGAGGGCATCCTCTCCATCGTAGGCCGTCACAACCTGATAGCCTTCGGCAGATAGCATGTCTTTCAGGAGCTCACGGTCGAGTGCGTTATCGTCGACCACCATAATACGGGTGCGGCCGCGGTCGTCCGGGAGGGAATCGACGAGGCGCTGCAGAGCAGGCAGCGGTCCGGCCCAGGGTGCCACAGGTTCGGCGGTCACGGCAGGATCCCTCCGAAGTAGCGGATCGGGCAAACCCTTGCAAGGGGCGGTACGGGAGCTGGGGTCAAAAATTTTACCGAAGTGCTTATCAACAGTCACAGTTTCGCCGCTGGCAAAAATTTTCTTAACACACGCTCGCAGTTGGGTCAAGTGGCCTTTTTCCGTTGCTTTTTACTAAGGACGCTGTTAGTAAGAATCGGCATTTTTTCGAACTTTCAGGAGGTGAAATGCCCGATCCGCTCGCCGAGCTCCAGCGCCGCCAGGCCGAAGCCCTGGCCGCGGGTGGGCCGGCCCGGGTGGCCAAGCAGACCGCCGGGGGCCGCCGCACCGCGCGGGAGCGCCTGACCCGGCTCCTCGATCCCGGCAGTTTCCTCGAGTGGGACCTCCTGGTGACGGCCCGATCCCAGGAGGGCGGGACCCCCCTCTACGGGGACGGTGTCCTGACCGGGACCGGGACGATCCGGGGCCGCCGGGTCTATGTCTTTGCCGAGGACTTCACCGTCTATGGTGGTACCTGCGCGGAGGCCGCCGCCCAGAAGATCTGCAAGGTCCTGGACGCCGCCCTCACCATGGGCGCCCCGGTGATCGGCCTGAAGGACTCGGGCGGGGCCCGCATCCAGGAGGGGGTGGATGCCTTGGCCGGCTACGCCGAGATCTTCTACCGCAACGTCCGCTGCTCCGGCGTCATCCCCCAGCTCTCGGTGATCCTCGGCCCCTGCGCTGGGGGGGCGGTCTATTCCCCCGCGCTCACGGACTTCACCTGCATGGTGGCCGGCACCAGCCACATGTTCATCACCGGCCCCGACGTGGTGAAAGCCGTCACCCACGAGTCCGTCACCGCCGAAGCCTTGGGGGGGGCCACGGCCCACACCACCCAGAGCGGGGTGGCCCACTTTGCCGTCCCCAGCGACGATGCCGCCTGCGCCCTGGTGACCGACCTCTTGGGCTACCTCCCCCAGAACCACCTGGAGGACCCTCCCAGAGTCCCCACCAGCGACCCCCCCACCCGCACCGCCCCGGCCCTCAACACCCTGATCCCCCCCGATCCCCAGCAGGGGTACGACGTCCGGACGCTCCTCGCCGCCCTCCTGGACGACGGCCGGTCGCTGGAAGTGGCGGCCGCCTTCGCCCCCAACATCATCACCACCTTCGGCCGCCTGGCGGGGCAGGCCATCGGCATCGTCGCCACCCAGCCCTGCGTGCTGGCCGGCTGTCTCGACAGCAACGCGTGCACCAAGGCCGCCCGCTTCGTGCGGACCTGCGACGCCTTCAACCTGCCCCTGCTCACCCTCGTGGACGTCCCCGGCTACCTCCCGGGCACCGCCCAGGAGCACGGCGGGATCATCCGCCACGGAGCCAAGCTCCTCTACGCCTATGCCGAGGCCAGCGTCCCCAAGGTCACCCTGATCACCCGCAAGGCCTACGGGGGCGCCTACTGCGTCCTGGGCAGTAAACCGATGCGGGCCGACCTGGTCTTCGCCTATCCCACCGCCGAGATCGCCGTGATGGGTCCCGACGGGGCCGTCAGCATCCTCTACCGCAGCCAACTGGCCGCCGCCCCCGACCCCGCCGCCCTCAAGGCCGCCAAGCTCGCCGAGTACCGGGCCACCCACGCCACCCCCTACCTGGCCGCCGCCCGGGGCTACGTGGATGCCGTGATCGAGCCCGCCCAGACCCGGCCGGTCCTGATCCAGGCCCTGGCCTCGCTGGCCACGAAAAGAGACCCCGGGGTGCCCAAGAAGCATGGGAATATTCCGTTGTGAGGAGATGTCTCACAGGGGGATGAGATGCCGCGCGTGCTGATCGTGGACGATGAGCCGGATGCCGTCGAACTGCTGAGCGAATTCCTGACCGGCAAAGGCTACGAGGCGATCGCCGCGTACAACGGTGAGGAAGCGCTCAAGAAAGTCAAAGCGGAGCGGCCGCATTTGATTCTCCTCGACATCCGCATGCCCGGGATGAATGGTCTCGAAGTTCTCCGGCAAGTTCGGCAGATTGACCAGGAGGTCGGCGTCATCGTGGTCACGGCCGTCCAGGAAGAGGAAACCGGGCGCCAGGCGCTGAAGCTCGGCGCATTCGACTACATCGTGAAGCCGCTCAATCTCGAGTACCTGGAACGGAGCTTGTGGTATAAAGTTACGACCATGCTGTTGTAGGTTGGAATGTGAAACTTACCATGGAGACGAAATGACGAAGAGGATGTTGGTGGGTATAGCCCTTAGCGTATTGGTGTTTAGCGTTGCCGGGTGCGCCGGAAGCACTGGGACTACGACGCAAAAAGCGGTACTCGATGACTTCAGCAATCGGGCGACCCGTGGGCAGGTGTGGGTCTATTGGAACTGCAGCAAGCAGGATGGTGTGCTGACCGTGGAAGGCGTTGCCGTTCAGCCAGGCTATCCCTCTCCCACGCGGGATCTGAAGTTCACGCTGGAAGGAGTTGATGGGCGGGGAACTGTTGTGTCAAAAGGCCAAGCGGCGGCCCAGGATCTTATCATGTACCAGATGGAGCAGAATCCGTTCCGGGTTGCTGTCCGCACCGTCGGAGCGGAGAACCGCTTCAACCTGACCTACACATACTGGCTGCATGTTGCTGGGACTGTTGTGGATGCAGATTCTGATGAGCATGAGGTCGTCGCTCGAAATGCCTGCCCGGCTCGGTAGCCGCGTTTTCCGGTTGACGCGTTCTCTCTCCATTCGATATGTTGTCCTGTCACCTTTTTTGGGAGGGACAGAAATGTACAGTCAAGTATTTTTGCGCAGTCTTCTGCCTGCTGCGCTGGCTATCTGCGTGTGGGCGTCTCCCCTGTTTGCCCAAGAAGCCGCGTACGGCACCTCGGCAACGGAGATCGCCGAAAAAATCGCGGCGGTTTTTCCGGTCGTTTCCGGACGGGTGATCGGGATCGAACAGGACCGCATCCTGCTTGACGTCGGGGGCAAGGACAAGGTGATCCCCGGGCTCGAGCTCCAGGTATATCGCGAGGGCCAGGAATTTAAGCATCCCTTCACCGGGCAATCGCTCGGGAAAATGGACCGGGATGTTGCGCGGATTCGCATCACGGAAGTCCAGCCGAACTTTTCGGTGGCCGAAGTGATCCAGCAATCTGAAGGCACGATGGTCCAGCAGGGTGATAATGTCCGGATGACCTCTGCTCGCATCGTCTTGGCCCTGCCGAACGTCGACGTGGGAGACGTTGCCGGAACGAATCCCCGCTCCGTGACGCGGGACCTGACCAATGCGCTGATCAAGACGGGTCGCTTCGAGGTGCTCGCCGACCAGCGCATCCGGGCGGCGCTCACGGATCAGAAACTGACCTCTGTCGATCAATTCACGGAACCGGCGGTACAGCAGGCGCTCTGGAAGCAGCTTCGCGTCTCGGCGGTCTTGCTTTCGAAGCTGAGCATCCAGGAGAAGGCCGTTCGCTGGGACGTGCAGGTCCTCTCGACCGTGCGCGGGGACACGATCACGCTGGCCAGCTCCGAGGTAAAGGGAGCTGCCCCAGGCGTGGGATCGGGGCCAACGAAGAGCACGGGATTTGTTGGAGAGATGGCGCCACGCATTGACCAGATTACGATGCGCTCGCAGGACCTGCTCTACCAGGGCAAGGCGATGGCCGTCGGCGACCTGACCGGCGATGGAACGACGAAGCTGGCCATTTCAGATGGCGTAGATATCTATTTTTACGATCTGGCAAAGAGCGGACTCAAGGAGTTGGCGGTCCTTCGGGGGGCAAAGACCGACAACGTCATGTGGATGGATGCCGCCGACATCAACGGAACCGGCGTGCCGCAGGTGTTCGTGACCAACTACAACCTGATATCCGCTTACCAGAAACCGTTCCAGAGATCGTACGTCCTGGAGTACCGGGACGGGAAATGGGT
>DATJQT010000413.1:0-3454 GCA_035505475.1 Vulcanimicrobiaceae bacterium | reverse complement strand
GGTCACCGGCATCCACAACGAGGACACGATCGAGCAGTACCGCGAGAACGGCCGCCGGCTTGGGCGGCTGCTCTACCAGGGCCGCTGGCTCGACCCCCAGGCCATGATGCTCCGGGAGACCGCGCAGCGCTGGGTCGCGCGGGCCGTCACCGGCGAGGTCGTGCTGGAGCTGCGGCGCGGCAACGACTACTCGATCCTCGACACGCGGAGCGCCAATCTCACCTACAAGCCCGAGCGGCTGTCGATGGAGAAGGTGGATTCGGCCTTCACGCCGCAGGACCGGATCGGCCAGCTGACGATGCGGAACCTGGACATCACGGACACGCGGGAGAAGCTGATCACCTATGCGCGGGCGGGCCTCCTCGGCCCCTCCCGCTCGCTGACCCACCTGCTGGAAGAGGCCCAGAAGTCGCTCCCGAGCAAGGACAAGCCCGCCTGAGCTCTCCGTCCACAGCCGGAGATGAGTCTCTGCCCGCCGCCGCGCCCGCGCTGGAGCGCGGCAGCGGCACGAGATGCCAAGCGATTCGTCGTGTGGGATACGGAAAGACCCGATCTCACCCAGGCGGCTCAAAAAAGGCCCAGACGACCCATCTTCGATGGGTACCCCGGCGCGGGGCGATCCGAGACGCGAGGCGTGCTGGCAGGCACGTCGCAGCGCCGCACCCATCAGAATGGGTACCCGGCGCGCCAACGCCGCAGATGGGCCTGTTCCAGTAGCCTGCTCAATCGCTGTTCCGAAAGCCCTGTCATGAAGCCGAGGAGGGGACTTGACATTCCCTCGCAGCGCAATGACACTTCCCCACACTGTCAATCAGGTCAGGAAAGGAGTCTCGATGAACGCGCTCATTGCGCTGGCGGAGAAGGCGGCGGCTCTTCTGACGGCCCGGCACGAAAAGATTGCGGTGGCAGAATCGTCCGCCGGGGGACTCATCGCGGCGGCGCTGCTGGCGGTGCCCGGCGCATCGGCATATTTTCTCGGCGGCGTAGTCGTATACACCTATACAGCGCGTGGCGCGTTCCTGCACATTTCCGAAGAGTCGTTGGTGGGCATGCGCCCGGCGACGGAACCCTACGCGGCGCTGCTGGCGCGGACCGTCTGCCAACGCACCTCGGCCACGTGGGGACTTGCCGAAACCGGGGCGACCGGACCGGCGGGCAATCGCTACGGCGATCCGGCGGGGCACGCCTGCCTGGCCGTTGCCGGGCCGATCGAGCGGGCCGTGACGATCGAAACCGGCTCGACCGACCGCCAGTCCAATATGCGCGCGTTCGCCGAGGCGGGATTGAAGCTGCTCATCGAAAGTGCAAGCCGGTGAACCGTTCTGGTTCGGGAGGTGAGTCGTGACGGACCGAGTGGCACTCGTGACAGGTGGGTCGCGGGGCATCGGCCGTGCCATTGCGCTTGAGCTGGCGCAGGCCGGGTTTGCGGTCGCAATAAACTTCGTCCGGGCCCAGGCGGAGGCCGACGAGACGGCACAAAAGGTCCGAACGGAAGGAGTTGCGGCGGAGATCCTTCGGGCTGATGTCGCCGACCCGGAAGCAGTGCAGGGCATGTTCGCTGCCGTCGACAGGCGTTTTGGGCGCCTGGATGCACTCGTCAACAATGCCGGGATGGGCGCAAGGATCGATTCGCTCACCGAGATTGATGACGCGACGTGGCGGCGCACGTTGGCGGTAAATCTTGACGGAGCATTCTATTGTATGCGGGCCGCTATTCCCCGCCTGCGCTCGGCGGGCGGCGGCCGGATCGTCAACGTGTCATCGGGAGCGGCGAAAACAGGTGGACTGATGGGCGCCCATTACGCGGCAAGCAAAGCCGGACTCCTTGCGCTGACTGCGAAAGCGGCTCGCGAGCTGGCCCGTGACGGCATCGCGGTGAATGCGGTCCTTCCGTCCGTGATCGAAACCGACATGCTGGATGCTCTGGCGGCCACGCCGGAGGCGCGCGAGCGCCTGCGCAGCCAATTCCCGATCGGCAGATTCGGCCGGCCGGAGGAGGTCGCCCGAGTCGTGCGGTTCCTGGTGGCCGAGGCGCCGAGCTATCTGACGGGAGAGTTCATCAGCCTGCGCGGCGGAAGGCTGTGATTATACGCAGACGCGCAGAGGCGAAGGGCGATGGGGAGAGAGGGTGAGGAGGTGAGGGAGTGGGGGCGAAGGGCCCGGAGAGAATAGCCCCGTTCGCGCTGAGCGTGTCGAAGCGTGAACGGGCTTGGTTCTTTCCCAAGATGGTTCTCCACCGATATACCAACAGAAATTGACACGTATTCCCAGCTTCGATAGGCCCCCAAAAACGCGAGAGGACATTTATGTTCCCTAAACACCTCATATCAGCCCTTGCCTTTTGGGGAATGCTGGGGCTAATTGCGCCGGGCGCAATCGCCCAGACGAGCGTGCCTTGGGCGATCGCGGCCGAGGCGCCGAAGTATTCTGTCGGCGACACCTGGCGTATCCGGTACTCCAACGGGATTCGCAGCGTGCGACGATTTATCAAGGAACAGGGCGGCGTATTGATGTTCGATCTCGAACATAGCTGGCCGAACGGCAATCGGATGCGCGGCGGGCTGGAGCTGAGCCGCGATCTTTCGATCGTTCGCATGCTCGGTCCAGACGGGGCTGAAACCCGCCGGTTCGACCCGCAAAGCCTCGGCCTGCGGTTCCCGCTCGAAGTCGGCAAGCAATGGGAAGACGAGTGCCGCCGCTTCGATCGCGGACAGCTGGTCGGGATTTTCAAGGGTCAGTACACAGTGGTGGTGCGCGAAGAAATCGTCACGTCCGCCGGCCGCTTCGATACCTTCCGGGTCGAGGGGCAGACATTCGAGGTGGGCGACCCCGCGCTTAGGTGGCGGTTCACCCACTGGTATGCGCCGGATGCCGGCACAGAGGTGAGGATCGAATCTGTCGAACCGAACGGCAGCCGATCCGTTGTCGAACTGGTAGAGTTTACGCCCGCAGGAAGCCCAGTCCCTGCATTTCCGGGGGCAGAAAAATTCGTCGGGCGATGGGAAGGGCACTGGAAGGAAACGCTGCTCGCGACCGCGTTGACCATTGAAAAGGTCGAGGGGCGCACGGCGTCTATTGTGTACT
This sequence comes from Vulcanimicrobiaceae bacterium, assembly GCA_035505475.1. Classification (GTDB taxonomy): domain Bacteria; phylum Methylomirabilota; class Methylomirabilia; order Methylomirabilales; family 2-02-FULL-66-22; genus 2-02-FULL-66-22. Next base: position 370 of record DATJQT010000413.1, on the reverse strand, counting down.
GGCGAGGGGCGTCGCGCGACCCCGTATTCCAAGCACCAAGTCAGCAGCGCAGCGAAGGACGGTTCACGGATGCCGCAACGCTGCGCTTGGACGTGTGGGACGAGACGGCCGGCGACTGGGCCGATCTGACTTACACCTTGAACCGCGACGGAACCTTGACGGGCAAGTGGCGCCGGGGAGACTTTGTGCAGAGTGCGATTCTGGAAAGGCAGCCGTGACGAGGGTGGGGGTAGATGAATAGGACAGAGTGTATCGGCAAATGGACACCACAACTGTACAGCCTATTGACTTACGCATAAATAATGCAACACTCAGGGCAAAAAAGGGGGAAGATCGGACTGGTCGATGCATCCACGGAGCAGTGACGGCG
>DATJQT010000412.1:0-2195 GCA_035505475.1 Vulcanimicrobiaceae bacterium | reverse complement strand
AGCGCTTCGAGCCGCAGGACGTGGTACCCCCAGGGCGGCAGGCCGACATAGAGGCCGGGGTCCCGCATTTCGTCGCCGTTGCGCTCGTACACCGCACCGGTGAGCAGATCGGTCAACCGCCACTCACGGCCGATGAGGAAGGCCCAGGGGACTTGCACTCGGGCCTGCGAATGCTGGTCGGACAGGTTGACGACCACCAGGTGGCGCAGGTTGCGGTCCGCCCAGCACCACGCGACCAGATTCAGGTGACGGGGATTATCCGGCCAGCCCGAGCGGGAGCACAGGGACCAGACCCCGGACCGCATCGTCTGCCGACCAATGCTGCGGATCAGGGTGCGGTAGAACGCCAACAGCTCGGCATCGGCCGGCTCTTCCGGTCTGCGCCCAAGCTGGACAGGAAGCCGGATGCGCTTGCCCTCGAGCTGCCCCTCATGGAGGAGGACCGCGCCGGGAAGCGTGGTGATGACCACCGCAGCCGCACGTGCCTGTTCCCTACCGAATGTCGCGGCCGCACGGGGCTCGTCATGATTTTCGATAAAGCGCACCAGTCGCTGCTGGTAGGCCATCTCGCCCGACAGGTGCAGCCGCACTGATTCGGCCGAGTCGTATTCCAGCCGATCGTACAGCCGCTTGTCGTAGCAGTAATCGAATCCTTGCTGCTGGAGCGTCCACTCCAGATCCCAGTAGGCTTCGGCGATGAAGAGGAAACCGGGAAAGGCGGCGCGCACGCCGGCAATCACCTCTGCCCAGTATTCCTGTGCTGCTCTGGTTCCGGCGCGAAGTCCCCAGGTGCGAGCGAAAACCTCGCTGATGAGCAGCATCGCCATGTCGGCCCGAACGCCGTCGCACTGCCCGGCGATCTCTTTCAATGTCGCAATCGCTGCACGACGCAATCCGGGATCGAAGGCGTTCAACTGCGCCACGTCGGTCCAGGGAGGGAAGAACGGGTCGCGGCCGCAGGCCAGGATCTGCCCGCCGCATTCAAAATAGGCGCCCGGATCGCGAGCGAGATCCTCGACCGAACCGCGCACGAGATACTCGGGGTGTGCCGCCACCCAGGGGTGATCCCGCGCTACGTGATTGGGCACGAAATCCAGCAGTAGGCGCAGGCCCCGGCCGGCGAGCGCACGCCGCACGGCACGGAGCCCTTCCGGTCCGCCCAGCCTGGCGTCCACGACGTAGCGGTGGACGCAATACGGGGACCCGACCACGTCCTCGGCCGTGTAATCGGGCAGTGCTCGGCGATAGTCTTCCAGCAATCCCGGATGCGCTCGGGCGATCGCGCGCCCGGCCGGGCTGCGCTCCCAGACGCCCATCAACCAGACGCCGTCAAATCCCCATTGCGCCAAGGCATCCCATTCCTCTTCCGGCACGGAGTCCAGCCGAATCGGCCGGCCGTGCTTGCGGCTCAATTCGTCGAGCCACGTCCAGGCGTTGATTTCGTAGATCAGAGGGCGAACGGGCCAGGCGAAGGTCGCTGGCTTCATAGAACGCTTGGGTTTCGCCACGGCCACCCTCCGATGCGGATGCGGAATGATTGCTTGAATCGGGCTGGGCACGGCGGAACGCCTCTGACGCATACTCAGAGGCGAACGCCAGAATTTTCCAAGGCGGATCGGCCGACAGGGTGGAGCGAATCACCTGTACCACAGAGGAAATGCCGGCGTCAACTGCGTGCGTCGCCCGGATCGTGCCGCCGCGAATGCGCCTAGGCTTGGACGCCTGACAGGAATAGGTTCACCATCTCGGCGACGGCGTGTTCGGTGACGAGGTGGGACGGCTGACGGAACAATTCGTGCAACAGAATGTGGTGGGACACCATGCCGATGAAATTCAGGGCTGCCTGCATCGGATCCATCGCGTGAAACGCCCCGTCGGCGATGCGGGCGGCCACGTACTCGGCGACAAACTTATCCACCGATCTATACCGGGACTGAAAGAACCGCTCCGACAGCGCATGGCCTTCCAGCGCACTGAAGAAGAGCAACCGCATCATCATCGGGTCGGTCTTGGTGCGCGTGATCATCCAGCGCGCGAGGCTGGTCAGAAAACTCTGGTCGTTCTTCTCCTGCGCGGCAGGCGTCAATGCTTCCAGCAATTGGCCGGTTTGGGTTTTCGCCTCGATGATGGCGTCGTAGAGCGCTTCCTTCGTTGCGAAGTGTTTGAAGACGGTCGCTTCGCTCGCCCCGATGCTG
>DATJQT010000411.1:0-4642 GCA_035505475.1 Vulcanimicrobiaceae bacterium | reverse complement strand
TCCGACTGGCAGCGTGGCCGCGCCAGCGAACGGTTGAAACGCCCCGAATGTCGATTGAAACGAAACATCGTCCGTGCCGGGCTGGCCGGCAATATACACCTGGCCGCCGGGAGCAACGAGGAGCGCATGTGCGGCCACACGGGGAGCGGCCGAAGCAAGGAGCGCCGCGCCGGTTGGATCGAAGCGATAGATGCCGGTGCGGTTGCCCAGGTAGGCGCTGCCGTCAGGACCGGCGGCGATTACGTTCGCGGTCGAAGCGTCGTCTTGCGATGTGCCGAGGTACGTCGCATAGGTCAGCTTCGAGCCGCTCGGGTCGAACTTCGATACGAAAGCGTCGGCGGTAGGAAAGACTGCGCCGAGCCCCTGCACCGAAACGCAGCCACAAGTCGTGCGATAGGCGCCCGCCGTAACCGGCACACCTCCGAAAGTAACGCCTGTCAGATACACCGCGCCCGAGCTATCCACCGCGATGGACTGCGGCACGGCAGGAGTGAAATTGGAAGTGAAATACGTGGCATACCCGATCGACCCGTCCGGGTTCAGCCGAAAAACGAAGATGGCGCCCTGATAGGCTGAGCTGTCCGCCAGATTCGAAGGAAGCGCCGCGGGCATCGATGGCGACCAGGTTCCGGGGGTCGTCGGAAAATCCTGCGACGCCGTCGTGCCCGTGACGTAAACATTGCCGGCCGCGTCGACTGTCATCGCGCGGGCGATGTCATTCGCGCTCCCGCCGAGGTAGGTCGAATATACGACACTACCCGCCTGATCGAGCTTTGTCACGAAAACGTCATAAGATCCCGCTGTCGCCAAATGATCTTGCACCGCGGCCTTCACCGGGAAATCCGGCGACTTCGTACTCCCAGCGACATAGACGTTCCCCTGTGCGTCGGTGCCGAGTCCGGCGAACGGGTAGGCCAGGCCTGAATTATCGACTTCCCGGATCCAGTCAAATGCAGGCAGGGTCTGGGCACTTGCCGCGGCCGGGCCGCTGACAAACCATGACGCCATGGTGACAATCGCCACCCGAGCCGTGTTACTGTGCCCCAACGGCGTCTTCCGGAGGAATCCGAAATCGTGATTATCATGGCCGACGGAATTGCCTGGCTCCCAGAGCGGCAAGAGAATGACCAGACTCACTGCTGAGCCGGCGGTAATTCCACTACCGCGACCGAGAAGCCTCCGAGCTTCACCAGGTCATCGGATAGCTGGGCCGACGACGCCGGCTGCGAGCCGGTGGTCCGATCGACGTAGTGAATTGTGCCGCCCGCGGCCTGCGGGACCGTCACTTCAATCTCGCGGTCGCGCTTGTTGACCAGCAGAAGGCGTCGTTTGTTGTCACGCACGAGGAACGCCTGGGCATAGAGTGTCTGGCCCGGTTGCGCGGTGCGCACCAGCTTATCGCCCGGCGCGAAACAATCGCGCAGCAGCTTCAGCACCCAAAAACGCGCGTTTGGCTGGCCCGACTCCCAGTCCACCATGGACACACTGGGATACTGCGTGGGGTATCCAACCAGTTGTGACGCATTCACCACGTCGATCCCCATCTTGGATAATTCGCCGAAGAGGTACGCGTACATGGCGCCGCACAGATTCCAATACGAGGCGGGAATCGGCTTCGTCACGTGCCCCGGCTGGTTCTGCTCCCCATCGTCCGAGGAGATCGCCCCGACTTCGTTGATCGTCGTCCTGGTCGAGGGCGAGAGGCGCTTCCGGATGGCCTCGATGTAGCGGACCGTGTTGAGGAAGCCGTCCGCTTGTGCCCAGAACGTGTGCTCCTGGATCTCGGGCGATTCGTCCTTTTGCGCGCTGGCATAGAAGTGATACGAGATCGCATCCAGTGGAATGCCGGCCTTGTGGTTGCGGGGATCCAGAAAGTATTCGAACATTTCCGGGTGACCGCTCGGGCCGGCCAACGAAACGCCAACGAACTTCATGTCCGGCGCGACCCCGCGGATGGCTTCTACGATCGCGTCGTAGACGCGAGTGTACAGCTCGGGTGAGATGCGATGTTCCAAGTCGGGCTCGTTCAAGACTTCCCACCAATCGATTTTGTAGTGGTGGCCCGACTCGTGACGCTTTCCGAACTCGTCCACGAAGCCGCCGCGCGTGTACCAACCCACCAGGCGCGCATAGTAGCCGGCAAGTTCATTGCCGCTGGGATCCCGCAATTCCGTGCCCTGGCTGTAGTTCCATACGGGCTCTTCCGGGTCGGAGGGAAACGTGACCGGCTCGCGGGTTACCCACATCCATTGTGGTGTCGTGCTGAAGTTCAGCACCACCGGGTGGCCCTTGACCGCTTCCAGCAGGTCGACCGTCATCGGATCGATCAGCGAAAAGTCCCACGAGGTCTCCCCGTCGCGGGGGGGCGTGAGCTCGGCGACCGCGAGCCTGGGATACGGCAGCCAGGGCACGTATCGCGCGTGGTCCGCTTGAAGTTCGCGGAAGGCTTGGAACACGCGATCGTGGATGGCGGAACCGCGCCGGAGCGGTGGATTCACTACCACCTGCAGCGATGGCGTGGTGTTGGACACGCGAACGATCGTGTCCCAGTTGACGTTGACCGTGGCCGGCGGCGCGGCCGCGACGGCGATGCCGGCGCACGTCAATGCAGCAGTTCGGAGAAGGGTTGCCGCCATATTTCCTGTGCTTATGGCTGGAGTCTAGCGCCGGTCTCAGTGCGGCGCAATCCCTCCGGGACCGTGTCTCTTGGGCGCGCGATGCGAATCCAGGCAAGAGCGTTTGCATGCGCACGTTGCTGCGGCAAGCCCGGCGGAGGAGTAGGATGGAGACCGATGAGAGCCCTGCTCGTTTTTGCCGCCGCCGTCCGCCTCTTCGCGCAAACGCCCGAGCCGCTCACTTCCGATGCCGCCGGCGTGTTCGCCATCTGGCCGGGAACTGCACCGGGATCCGAATCATGGACCTGGAAGGAACAAATCGACGTACGCGGGGGCAACCGGATGGCTCGCAACGTGGTGACCCCCACGCTCGCCATGTACAAGCCCGCCGCGGGAAAAGCGAATGGAGCGAGCCTGATCATCGCGCCCGGCGGAGCCTTCCGCTTCCTCATGGTGGACTATGAAGGCGTCGATATGGCGCGCCGGCTCGTGGACCGCGGTGTGACGGCGTTCGTCCTCAGGTATCGCGTCATGCATACGCCGGAGGACCCGGCGGCCATGAATACGTACCTGCAAGACCTGATGAAGACCCTGAGCGCCAACGACACGAAGGGTGAGAATCCGCCCGCCTACAGTGCGGATGAGCTGGCCGCCATGGCCCTGGCGGAGGAGGACGGACGGCAGGCGATCCGCTACGTGCGCGGCCATGCCGCCGAATGGGGATTAGACCCGCACCGCATCGGAATCGCGGGCTTCTCGGCGGGCGGCGGCGTGACCATGGGGCCGGTGATGCGGCACGACGCCGCCAGCCGCCCCGATTTCGCCGCGCCGATCTATCCGGCATACCGCACCGCCACCCCGGTTCCCGCGGACGCGCCGCCGCTATTCATCGCCATGGCCGACGACGACCGGCTGATTTCCCCGAGCTCCGCCGCGCGCCTCTACATGGCCTGGCACGCCGCGGGAAAGCCCGCGGAGCTGCACATCTTCCGGCGCGGCAATCACGGCTTCGGGATGCGCACCCAGAACCTGCCGTCAGACGGCTGGTTCAATCTCTTCGTTGCCTGGATGGAGTCTTCCGGCTTCTTCAAGCCGGCCGCCGCGGCGCAGGCCATCGGCCGCATGTACGTCTTCGGCGACAGCTACTCCGATACCGGCGCGGGCTACGTGGACGGCGACGGGCCCACCGCGGTGGCGTACCTGGCGCGCCGCCTCGGGTTCGAGCTTAGGCCCGCCAACACTCCAAGCGACGGATCGCAAAGCCTCAACTTCGCGGTGAGCGGCGCTCAGACGGGAAGTGGCGCCGGCCGCAAAGTGAAGGACGCGCTCCTGGGGCGCGGCATGGTGGAGCAAGTGGACGACTTCGCGGCTCGCGTGACCGCGAAGCAGATCGTCTTCGACCCCGACCGCACCCTGTTCTTCCTGGCGGGCGGCCTGAACGACCGTCGTCTGCCGGGCGCCGAGACCGTCGCCAATCTCGAAAATCACGTCCGCAAGCTGTACGGGCTCGGCGCCCGCCGCTTCCGGATCGCCCTGCTGCCGGCCGCGATTCCGGCGTTCAGCGAGGTGGGCCAGCGGCTCGATCCCGAGCTGCGGCGCATCCCCGGCGAGATCGAAGGAGAGCTGCCAGGCGCCGAGATCCGCCTGAGCAACTGGGGTCCGTTTTTCGACGAGGTGCTGCGCAACCCGGCGGCCTACGGGATCGAAAACACCACCGACAAATGCGCCGGCCGCGCCATCGTCGACGAGGATGCCACGCCCTGCGCGAAGCCCTCGGCCTACTACTACTATCATGCGGGGCATCCCTCCACCGCGGTCCACCGCATCGTAGGCGACAAGCTGTACGAGGAAATCACCGGTTCGCGGTAAGTTTTTGCGAAACATATCTGGCAGCCTGCCGCCCAAAATGCCCCCATAAATTTAATCAATACCTCTCCCTTCTTGCATTTACCAAACTTTTGGGATAGACTCGAATTTCTGACCTCGATGTCCAACGGCTCTCCAATCTCGCTCCTTTCTTCTAACGG
>DATJQT010000410.1:0-2741 GCA_035505475.1 Vulcanimicrobiaceae bacterium | reverse complement strand
CAGACGTATTCAATAAGTGTCAGGGAACCGAACAGCCCTTTTCCGCCCAACCCTCGCTTCGAAGGATGAGCCGGCAGGCGGGCTCGAATGTCCGGGGATTCTTAACCGCCGCGCCGGAAATCCGTGTGCAACGGGCCGGCTGCGGGTGCGGGCTATGTACTGCGGCAGGGACGAAAGGTCAAGCCGCGCCCCGGGCCGAGCCCTCTCGCGACCGTTCGACCCAGATGCTTGGGCACCGGTGTGGAATCAAGGGTTTGCACCGGGGCGTGCCCGGCGTCACCTTGAGAATCGAACCCGCGTTTTCCGCCGCGACACCAACGGAGACCTTCAGCAGAGGAGACCCCGACCATGTCGTTCCGAGCCCCCACCCTGATCCTGATTGCGGCGGCCAGCCTTTTCGCCGACGCCGGCGCCGAAGCCGCCGGCCTGTCACCCAATCTCAATATCCGTTCGCCCGGCCCGACCAACACAATGACCATGGCGGCCGGCCGGGGCTATGGCTCCGGGTATCCGGCCCCCCCGGCCTATGCCGGTCCGCAGCGTCCGCGCTTCACCATCTTCAATTCCAACGACCAGTTCGACACCAACGGCAACCTCAATCCGGGCGGCGGCGGTGGCGGCATCAAGCCGGGCAAGCATCCCAATCTGGATTGATGGCTGCCGGGAGGGGCCGAATGCCAAGACGCGGGGCTTCGGCCCTGCCCGTTGTCCTACGCGCGATAGGCCTCGATCGCATGCGTCACGAAAATGAAGGCACTGGCCAGACCGACAGCCAACGCTATCAACTCAATCATCGAATTCACCGCGGCCACGCTTCCCCGCGCAGCGTCAAGAGGCCCTCCCGTTTGGGATATGATGCCGGAAAGATGTTTTCGGCACGCCCGGAAGACGGCGGAAATCGGTCGACCCCTGCGACAGATTGGCAGACCGGCCTCGGTCCGCGCTTTCGTCACGACCAGGGCGGCTCTGTCTCGGACAAAGCATGCTCGGCGACTGGAACGCCTGCCCAGTGCAAGCCGGTGAGGAGCACGGATTTCACCCGCACGCGATCGAAGGCCAGATCCTTGAGGTTCGGCGGATGCACGTCCGACTGTGGGCCCTTCAACTGGATAGCCACGTGCAAGTGCTGGCAAATGTGGTCGACAATCCGATTGACCTGATCATCAGTCATGTTTGCCTCTCCCGCTTGGCCGGTCCCAGCCTACGCCGGGGATCGAGCTTAGTGGAGCACGGATAATGACGAAAGCAGGCGCGCCGGCTTCGCTCGCGCGTCGCAGCTACCTGCAGGCTAGCTGAAGCCGGTTTGCCGGTAACATTCTTTCGAAAAATGATCAGCTAAGCATCTGATTTTACTGGCAGGAGTGGTAGGGCTCGAACCTACGACCCCCGGTTTTGGAGACCGGTGCTCTACCAATTGAGCTACACTCCTACGGGACCGACGCATCCGCTTCGGTCCGCGCCGTTCAAGCACACCGGGCGGCCGATTTGCAAGGGTGAAGCGCGGCAAATGGCTTGTTCGCGGTGTCTCTTCCGGGCAAGACTTGAGCCATAAGAAGAGCCCAGGGAGAGACCATGACCGCACAGACCGCGACCAAAGCCGCCGAGCCCCTGAAGACCCCGCCTCTGCCCGACGCCAAGCCCCAATCCCTTGGACTTTCCCCATCCCGCCTGCAAATCCTCTCCGATGCGCTCAAGCGCGAGGTGGACAAGGGAACCCTGCCCGGCGCGACCGTGATGGTGGCGCGGCGCGGCCAGATCGGCTGGTTCGATGCCATCGGCCGGCAAGGCCCGGCCTCCGATGCCCCGATGACCACCGAGTCCATCTTCCGCATCTTTTCCATGACCAAGCCGATCGTCTCGGTCGGCATCATGATGCTGATGGAGGACGGCCATTTCCTCCTGAACGATCCGGTCGCCAAGTTCATTCCCGAATTTGCCGGCCAGCAGGTCGGGGTCGAGAAGGACGGCAGGCTCGAATTCGTGCCCGTCGCGCGTCCCATGACCATCCAGGACCTGCTGCGCCATACCTCCGGCATCAGCTACGAGCACACCGGCAACAGCCTGGTGCAGCAGCTCTACAAGAACTCGCGGCTGAGGAGCCGCAAGATCAGCAATGCCGAGCATGCGGCGATGGTGGCCGGCCTGCCCCTGATCTGCCAGCCCGGCGCCGAATGGAACTACAGCCGCTCCACCGACATCCTCGGCCGCATCATCGAGGTCGTCAGCGGCAAGCCGCTCTCCGCCTTCCTGACCGAACGCATCCTGGCGCCGCTGCAGATGACCGAGACCGCGTTCTTCACCTCTGAGGCGAATGCCGCGCGCCTCGCCGAGCCGTTCCCGACCGATCCGTGGACAGGCGAGAAGGTCCAGCTCTTCAACATGCTGGAGCGGCCGGTGATGGAATCCGGCGGCGGCGGCCTGGTCTCGACCACCATGGACTATGCGCGCTTCTGCCTGATGCTGCTCAACGGCGGCAGCCTCGAGGGCGTCAGGATCATCGGACGCAAGGCGCTGGAGCTGATGTCCTCCGATCATCTCAATCCGCACGTCGCCATCAAGGGCACGCTGCTCACGCCGGGCCATGGTTTCGGCCTTGGCTTTGCCGTGCGCACCGCGCCCGGCATCGCCTCCTTCCCCGGCTCGGTCGGCCAGTTCTTCTGGAGCGGCATGGGCGGCACCTTCTTCTGGATCGATCCGAAGGAGGAGCTGTTCGCGGTCTTCATGTCGCAGGCGCCCGCGCA
>DATJQT010000409.1:0-3900 GCA_035505475.1 Vulcanimicrobiaceae bacterium | reverse complement strand
GTGACCTCAGTACGCTCGGACCTTCCCCATACGCGGCGGCTGGACCGGGGCGGCCACGCCGTAGATGACGGTGAAGCCCGACCCGCCGCCCCAGGTCGAGACGGGACCGGGCGGATTCACGCCGGCGGCACCCTCCAGGCTGTTCCAGTTGTTCGCGGCCCAGACGTTGCCGGCAGGGTCGATGGACGCGTCGGTGATCATTTGAATGCTGCCGCTCTTGAACACGTGGATGACATCGCCGGTCTTCGTGCCGGCGGGATGCCCCTTGGTGTCGTCCCCGGCCAGGAGCGTCACGGAGCGGCTCCACATGTTGCCGACCCACACGTCATCGTTGCCGTCCACGTTCAAGCCCCACGGGATGTTGATCGCCTCGCCGGTGTAACCCTCCGGCGCGGGCTGGGTGCCATCCGGGCGGATCATATTGACGGCACCAGTGGTCCGCGCCGGTGGCCCGGTGACGTACTTGAACATGGAAGCCGTGATGAGCTTGAACTGCTCCATGATGGAGATGCCATCGGGAAGAACGGGCTGAGGAGTTTTTAGGTCCATGTTGCTTGCCACCCAGACGTTTTCCTTCGAGTCCAGGGCGAGGGCGCGGACACCAATCCCGGCACGGAAGCTCTCCACCTTGGTGGGATCATTGGCCGGGAACCGGACGACCGTGTCCGAGGAGGAATTTGCGACCCAGACACGATTCTGGGAGTCGATCACGATGTCAAAGGGCGATTTCAGCCCCGCGACCTTGACGATGCGGCCGTCCTTAATCCGTCCGCCGGGAAAGAAGAGCAACTGGTTGTCCGAGCCATCGGCAATCCAGATATCGCCGTTCGTGGCCACTCCGATGCCCATCAGTCCGAGGAATTTTTCCTTGAACGGGAAATCGTTTTCGGTGGCGACCGGCTTGCCGTTGAAATCCATGACAAGAATCTTCCCGTTGAAGCTGGAGATCCAGACCCGGTCTTTCGTGACGGCCGTGCCCCAGCCGACGCCGTCGATGCCCATGCCGGTGAAGCCGGTGATCGGCGGGGAGAGCGCGGTTCCGTTGGGAGTAAATTTGATGACACCGCCGCCAGTGCTCTTGTTGACGCCGGACTGCGAGCCGGGCAGCCAGTTCTGGCCGCTCCAGAGATTGCCTTCCGCATCGAACATGAAACGCCCATTGGCATAATCCCCGCCGCCCGAGAAACACAGCGAGAGGGCGAAGTCGTCCGGAACGTAAACCAGATATGGCACGAAGGGCGCACTGCGCCGCCCATCGGGCGCCGGGAGCGGATAGGCTTCGTCGAACAACGCGTACAGTTCCTTCGGCGCGACCCACGGTGCGCGGGCGATGCCGGCCATCGCTTCGAGCGTGTTCTTGGGCGTGACACCGCCGGGTGGCGTCGCAGCCTTGAGGAAGCGAGCCCGCCAGGCATCGTCGGCCACCGTGAAGTAGGCGCTGAGGAGCGAGCCGAGCGTATCCAAGTTGGCCATCGTCGTTGTCATCGAGCTGTTGAGCGGGTCAAGCAGCACCTTGCCCCAGCCGCCGGTCACGGGATCGACCAGATTCGGCGCGTTCCCGGCGGCGATCCGCAGTCCGAGAGGATTGCCGGAGATGGATTCCCCGTTGATGAATCGCGCGGCGGTGAACGCCGAGGCCACGGTCGTGAGTTCGTTGACCGTGACCTTGGCGGGGGGCTTGCTGCCCAGCACTACCATCAGACCGATGGCGGGGTTGTCCCCGCCCGTCTTGTTTGCCGCGGGCTGGCCGCCCTTCGCAACGAGGTACAGGATGGCATCCTTGCCGGGAGAGGCGGCGGTTAGCACGAAGCGGCCGTCTGCGCCGCTCTTCGTATGCGCGAGCTCCTTGGGCGCGCCCGCACTCGCCGCCCAGAGCGTCACAGTCGAGTTGGCGATCGGGGCGCCTGCGCCAAGGACCTGGCCCTTCAAGCCACCGGCGGCCAAAGCCGTCCCGACTTGCAGGACGCAGGCGACTGCGAGCGCGACCAAAACGAAAGATCTGCGCATGGGCTACACACCTCTCTGGATCGAATTGCGATCATTTGTCGAAGGCCTGAGATGCCACAGCCCCAGCAAGCTATCGACCCGGCGCGTTCTGCACCGCTGCCCTCCACTTCGCACCCGATCGCTGCCCCCCGTCGGCCCCCTCTCCCGCCCAGCCGTGTGCGGCCCGTGTCCCTCTCGCTCGTGGGTCTCCAACGAACCCACGCGAGCTACTTCACCTGCACAATCGGAGCCGGAGCGTAGACGTCGGAATTGAACGCCGACTCGATGGTGCTCTCGGCCGGCGCGTAGGCACGCAGATTGATGTACCAGCGTCCGGACTTCGGCGTCGGCAGCCAGTTGGCTTCCTTGTCCGCGCCCGGGCTCGTGCTCTGCAGGTACAGCGTCACCGTGCCATCGGGATTCTTGATCAGCGGATCGTCACTGCCCAGCGCGTAACGGTTGATCGGGTTCTCGATGGTGTAGTTGTTGTTGTAGTCGTACATCGTCGCTGACCAGAAGGCCGGCTCCTTGAACCCAGGCGGCTGTAGCTTCACGGTGTACTTGTTCTCACCCATCAGCGGCTTGTTCTCGCTGTCGAGCAGGGCGCCGATGTAGACCGCTTCCTCCAGGGTATTGGCGCTCAGCCCCCAGCGGACGATCTGCGCCCGGGTGAAGTAGTCGGTACGGAAGTTCCCGGTAGAGGGCCACATCCAGACCCAGCCGTTGTGGATCTTGCCAGGCGGGATATCGACCATCGTCTTCATGCCGACGTTCGCAGCCGCCTCCTTCATGGCCTGCAGCACCACCGGGTGCACCTTGGTCCGGTCCCACTTCTTACCCAACTCGATGCCGAGCGGCGCAAACATCGGCAGCAGGGCCGTGATCTGATCTTGCGGAGGCGGGTTCTCGTTGATGGCGTTGGACAGGATTTCCCAGAACTGCAGAGGGTCCTTGTAGTAGTTCGCGCTGACCGGGAGCTTCGGGTCGGCAAACTGCGGCGGGGGATAGTCGTAGTTCACCGCTGCGGGTGGCGGTGTAGCCAGGTACTTGGACAACGGCTGCGTCGTGATCTCGCTCAGCACCTGCTTGGCACCGGCCAGGTCTTGCGGGTTCTTGATGTGCACCCGCGGCTGGAGCACGACCCAGCGCGTCGGCGAATCGATGCGCCGCATGCCGGCGGGCAACGTGCCCTTCCAGCCTGGGCCGATCAGCGCGAACTTGCCGCCGTCATAGCCCGTGGCCACCCCGCCCGCGTACGCGAAGGCGTTGGTGTACGCATCCAGGATCTCAACCATGTAGTAGCGGCCCTTGGAATTGGGCACGCTCAGGATGGTGGGCTCCGCGCCGAGATCCATGAAGCCGAAGCCGTAGACAGTGTTGACGTTCGGCGTCACATAGCCCGCCTCCTCGGACAGCTTGGGGGTGGAGATGTCGGACATCCGCCAGATTTCGCCCGGAAGAGCCTTGGGCTTGGGTCCCACCGCATCGTTGTAGCGCCATGCGTAGAACGTCGTCGGTGCGATGCCCCAGACAGCGGCCTGTAGGGCCAGCGAATAGGCATAGTCGTGCAGCGCCGCCGATTCCGTCGCGTTGAGGGGCGGCAGGTACTTTGCGAACGCCTCGCCATTGAGGTGCCAGTACTGGAATACGTCGGTGTTGTAGGTGGCGGTCGGCCGCGTCGACTGCGCCTGCGCCCCTCCTGCAACGAACACCGGAATGCTTATGCATGCAGACAACAGACAACAGGCTCTCGTGAAGTGCTTCATTTCCTTCTCCTAGCATCAAACCGCCGACGCCACACCTCGGCGACGCCAGAGGCAGCGGGATGTCCGAGCGGACGCGATGCCTTGGTAGAGCCTCGTGCAATCGCTGCGCCAGCTACTTGCAAAGGTTCGGAATCGAGAACGGAAGCAA
>DATJQT010000408.1:0-1650 GCA_035505475.1 Vulcanimicrobiaceae bacterium | reverse complement strand
CGGCAGTCGCGATCCAGGTGAAGGGGTGCGCCTGTACGTTGTAGTGGGAGACGAAGGCTTCGATCCGGTGGACGAGTTCCTTGACGGTGGCGTAGGAGCCGCGGCGGATCGATTGCTGGGTGATCAGGCCAAACCAACGCTCGACCTGGTTGAGCCAGGAGGAATAGGTCGGGATGAAGTGGAGGTGGAAGCGTGGGCGCTGCGCCAGCCACGCGCGGACCTTGGGGTGTTTAGGGGTCGCGTAGTTGTCGAAGACCAAATGCAGATCCAGGCTGGCCGGCACGTTTTCATCGAGATGGCGCAAGAAGGATAGAAACTCTTGATGACGATGTCGGGCTTTGCACGGGGTGATGACCTGCCCGCTCTGCACGTCGAGCGCGGCGAACAGCGTCGTCGTGCCGTGGCGCAGATCGTCGTGGGTGACACCTGCCACGTACCCCAAACCCATGGGCAGCATCGGTTGCGTGCGTTCGAGCGCTTGGATTTGGCTCTTCTCGTCGACACACAAGACCAGAGCCTTGTCAGGAGGATTGAGGTACAGTCCAACGATGTCGCGCACCTTTTCCACAAAGAACGGATCATTGGACAGCTTGAACGACTTGCTCCGGTGGGGCTGCAGGCCGAACAGGCTGAAATAGCGTTGCACCGTGCTCTTGGATACGCCGGTTTCCGCGGCGGCACGCCGGACGCTCCAATGCGTGGCGTTCTTGGGTTGTTCTCGCAGAACCTTGTGGAGCAGGCCCGCAATCTGATCGGCATCGTGCGTCCGCCGGCGACCCGACCGGGGGAGATCGTACAGCCCAGCCAACCGATCCTGACTGAACCGCTTTCGCCAGTACGACACCGTCGGGGTGGAAACACCGAGCTGCCGAGCAATCGAGTCGTTGGCCCGGCCTTCTGCCGACAGGCAAATACCTCGTGCTCGCCGCACCAACCCTGCGGGGGTCGAACGCGATCGGCCGATCTGCTCCAGGCACGCGCGCTCGTGGTCGGTCAAACTCAATTCAAACTTCTTTGGGCGTCCTCGCTTCATCCACCATCGGACCCCAATTATTTAGGAAAGTTTCTTCTGGGACACAATACTAGAGCGGACTAAGTTGAACTATAGCCGTTGCGTTTCTGCTTGGTCATCGCGAGGTGCGCGAAGCGCGCCGTGGCGATCCAGCTGGATTGCTTCGTCGCTCCGCTCCTCGCAATGACCCACCGTGGCTACGACATTGTCTAGACTGCTTTAGGGCGCGCCCGCGGCTTTTGGCTTTACCGCCCCGCGGGTCCCCGCCACAACGAAGGCTCGTGGCTGCACCGACCAGCATCGGCCCAGCGGAGATCCACCAAGCGATCCAGCAGCTGGCCTCCGCCATCGCCCGCCGCCATGCGGGGCTGCCGCCCATTTTGCTCGGCGTCGCCAACGGCGGCATCGTCCTGGCGCAACGCCTGGCCGCGCTCCTTCCCGGCGCGCCGTGCGGCGTGATCGATATCTCGTTCCACCGCGACGACCTCGGCCGCCACCCCATCCCCAAGGAGTTCGCCCCGACGCAGATCCCGGTGGACGTCACCGCCGCCGCGGTGGTGCTGGTCGACGACGTCCTGTTCTCCGGCCGCACGGCCAAGGCCGCCCTCGATGAGCTCTTTGACCACGGCCGCCCGGCC
>DATJQT010000407.1:0-16175 GCA_035505475.1 Vulcanimicrobiaceae bacterium | reverse complement strand
ACGAGGGCAAACACTCAAGAAACTAAACAACAACAGGTTCTCCGCCAGTTTTAGAGGGAAACGCTGGCTCAGTCAAGGTCAAAGACCTATATGCGAAGCCCTCTGTGCCAACATGAGTGAGACACTCCCCCCTTCGGAGTTTATTGTAGAGGGCGGGGAGAGAATGAGCCATGAGTACCCAGCATGACGGAGCCGGTCCCCAACCAGCCGTGCCCGAGGTGGAGGTCCTGGCCAAGGCGACCCGGCGGCGCTTCACAGCCGCGTACAAGCTGAAGATTCTGCGGGAAGCTGAAGCGTATACGGAGCCGGGGACGAGCGGGGCCCTGCTGCGCCGGGAGGGGTTGTACTCCTCCAATCTGACGACCTGGCGCCAGCAGCGGGAGCGCGGCGAACTGGCGGGCCTCACTCCGAAGAAGCGGGGCCCGGTCCCGAAGCCGCAGAACCCCCTCGCGGCCAAAGTCGCAGCGCTGGAGCGGGCGGTGAGTCGCGAGCAGGCCCGCGCGGACCGGGCCGAGGCCCTCGTGGCGCTCCAAAAAAAAGTGGCGAAGCTCCTGGGGACCCCCCTCGCGCCGAACGGCGGGAAGCCCTGATGGCGGTCAGCACGGAGCAGAGCGCCAACCTCGGGGTGGCCCCGGTCTGTGAGGCTCTGGCTGTGCCGCGGGCCAGCTACTACCGGTGGCAGCAGCCGTGCGGGGCAGCGGAGGGGCCGACGCCCCCGCGGCGGGTCCCCCGGGCCTTGCCGCCGGAGGAGCGGGCGCACGTCCTGGCCATGCTCAACGACGCGCGGTTTGCGGACCTGCCGCCGGCCGAGGTGTACGCGACCCTCCTGGACGAGGGGAAGTACGTCTGCTCGGTCCGCACGATGTACCGGATCCTCCACGAGCACGCCGAGGTCCGGGAGCGCCGGCGGCAACTGCGGCACCCGCAATACGCGGCCCCGGAGCTGTTGGCCACACGGCCCAACCAACTCTGGTCCTGGGACATCACCAAGCTGAAGGGGCCGGTGACGGGGAGCTACTACTCCCTGGACGTGATCCTGGACGTGTTCTCGCGCTATGTCGTCGGCTGGATGGCCGCCATGCGGGAGTCGGCGACCTTGGCGCACCGGCTGATCGCCGAGACCTGTGCTCGGCAAGGCATCACGCCAGACCAGTTGACGCTCCATGCGGATCACGGGTCGGCGATGAGCGCGAAGTCGGTGGCCATGCTGCTGGCGGATCTGGGGATCGGCCAGAGCCACAGCCGGCCGCACGTGTCGAACGATAACCCGTTCTCGGAGAGCCAGTTCAAGACGCTGCAGTACTCCCCGGAGTTCCCAGACCGGTTCGGATCGCTGCCGGACACGCGGAGCTTCCTGCTGGACTTCTTCGTCTGGTACAACACGATGCACCATCACAGTGCCCTGGGGTGGCTCCCGCCGTACGCTGTGCACCACGGCCTGGCGGCGCCGCGCCGCACGCGAGGTGACCCTGCGGAAGGCGTTCGCGACTACCCCGGAGCGGTTCGTCCGCGGGGTCTCCATGCCGCCACCCTTGCCCGAGGCCGTGTGGATCAATAAACCACGCGCGTTGGCTGAGCCCGATCGCATCGCGATTGTCGAAGAGCCCGGCGAGCGCGTGGCGCGCCCGACGGAGTGGCGCAGCGCGCTGGCCGGGCGGACTCGCGACGGGGAGGTTGCATCCTCGACACCTGCGAACGAGGAGGAGCCAGAGTTGGCTGTTGCTCACTAAACTGGAGCCGGGAGTGTCTCATTCTTGTTGACAGCTTCCGAAGGTGCCGTCATGCGGGGAAATATGAGTGAACGTGGACAGAGACAGAGTCGGTACACGGTAGTTTGGGAGTAAAAGCGCAGAAGTTAACTGGGATATAACTATTGACAGACTGTAATTTAGGGAGCGATCCTCTGCGTGGGTTCTCGTTCAGCAAGCCTCTGCGGGAGTGTTCTTTTCCGCAGGCGTAAAGGGCCTCTCAAAACTCAGAGCAATTGCCTACGTCCAGAGAGTGTAAGACGCATTAGAATGATCAAAACCAGAACCTAACCCAACCCGCCTCGTATTCCAGGCAAGCGGGCTGCCATCGACAGTTCCGGACTTCACGCGGCACCCCAGAGGAGGCCCCATGATACTGGCCTGTCGGTTGATTCGAGCAAGCCATCTCACGTACGCCATCTCTGCTGATGGGACGCATCTGGTTGATTCACCAGAAACCCAGACGGACCTCGATGCGACCGCCTACGTGAAAGACCAGCTCACGATCAGCCAGCCCGCAGGGCGTGATGGCGTTGATGCCTTTCTGTTTGGCCGGACAACTCAGAACGAATATCTGCTGGCTTTCCGCGGCACACTGGCTCCGTCCCTCTCATCGGATCAAGAGTTTTTTCGGGTTCTGCAAGACTGGCTCGCCGACGGGAAGATCGGGCTGTGCACCGGTTCCGAGCTGGCCGGAAAAGTCCACCAGGGGTTTCTCGAGGCGCTCGATCACCTCTGGCCCGATCTGGACCAACTCCTGACTCCGGAGGTTCAAGCCGACCTGCGGAGTGGAACTCCGCTATACGTGACCGGCCATAGCAAGGGTGCCGCGGTGGCGCAGTTGGCCGCCTATCGGCTCGCACGAAAAGGCATGAGTCCGACCGCGGTTCACACCTTTGCGGGGCCGCGTCCCGGGGATGCCGCATTCGCGGCCGCTTTTGATGCAACATTCCCCAATGCCCTTCGCTTCGAATATCGCGACGATCTCGTGCCGCATGTGCCGCCTGCGACGGGAGCGTGGGTATCGGTCCTCGAAGGATTGCGCGCCATCAATCTCAAGTTTCCACTTGAGACCCCGCACTTGACGGCGGATTCGGGCCTGAGCCAAGCGCTGGACGACCTGGTGACCCGGCTGGAATCCGGCCTTCCGGCTTACGCTTCCTGCGGGCAGCTCCAGTTCATCGACTGGGTGGACACGATTCAGCCGACCTCCAGAGACCTGATGATCACTCGGAATGTGCACCTGGCCAAGATGGTGGCAGAGTTCAAGTTGCCCGAAATCATCGGCGATCATTCGAGTGATGGCGGGTATTGCCGCGTACCCTGTGCCGCCCCTGGCCTGACACCTTGAGGCCTCACCGGGCAAACGGGAGGGTGATTCTGAGCTCGGGTCGCCCTCAGACGTATCCGGTCAGTCAGGGAAGTGCTGTGAAAGTGCCGGGCGCGGCGAGAAAGGCGACCTGCCCGTCGCTCGGGGCGTGGCGCCGCGTCCAACCCGGCCGGCTTCTTGTGACCTCACAACGGGCGGCCCGTGCTCGCTCGACGTTTAGGGCTTTACCATGATCCTGACCAGAGCGTCCATTCGGGAAGATACTTTGCCAGGGGGAAATCGCCATGCCGGTCAATCCCAGTTTGCCCCGCAAGGTGCTCGTGGTTCATGGCGTTCAATCCAGCGATACGAACCTCAACCAGGACATCCTCACCAATGAACTGATCAAGGCCCGCATTGACAACATTCCCCTGTCCTACGCCTGTGAACTCTACCGGTACGAAAATCTTAACGTGGAGGCCTTGCGAAAGTACAATGCGCTCCTCGGCCTGCTGGTGGCTGGGCCGGTCGGGGAGGCCGTCGGCGGCGCCGTGCTGGAAATGATCGGTGATGTGGTGATTTCCCTTGAAAACGGCGCAACCGCTCAGCTTATTCGGGAAGGTCTGCGCCAGAAGGTCTTGGAGATCTTTGAAGCCGGCAATCCCTGTTACGTCGTGGCGCACAGCCTCGGCACTATCTACACGTTCGACGTCCTCAACGCGTTGATCGCGACCGGCACGTACTTTGATCGCGGTTCTCGCAAGACCTGGCCGGTTCAAGGGCTGTTGACGATCGGCTCCCCGATTGGCCTGGACATGTTCCAGGTAACCGGCCGCAACGCCATCAAGCCGTTCGGGGTGGGCGACAAATGGTTCCGCTGGTTGAACATCTGGGATCCCAACGATCCGGTTGTCTCGGGGAACATATTCGGCCAGCATCTGTCCGGGTTCAAGATTGCCGAAAAGTTTCTGACCGGCAATTCCGATCAGGGGTGGGTGATTCGCGACATTCCCACCGATACCGGCAAGAGCTGGCTCATGGCCCATACGGCGTACTGGCATAGCCCGATTGTTGGCGACAAACTGGTCGACATGATGACGTCCTAGTCCGCGCGATGGAGGACGGAATGATTCCCAGGCGTGTTCTCTTGCTTGCGGCGATCCTGTCGCTGACCGCCGGATGCGTCAATTTCCTCTATCAGGGGGAATTGGCCGCGTTGGACGCCTACGGCAAGGACCGGCACTTCATCCTGTACTGGAGCAAGACCGATCCCTTGATCGGGCAGTCCAAAGCCGGCCCGGCGATCCTTCTGACGGAATGCAGTCCGCTCACCCGGATTGAATTCGGCGATCGACCAGAAGGCATCATCTTTCGGGGAATGCCTGGCTTTGACCTCTTACCGGGACAAGCCGGTGCGGTCGAAGACCCCATCTGCGGCAAGATCCTCAAGTACGCCACCCTGGGCGATGCCGGGGCAGGGCCGCTGGAGGTGGCCATCTACTGTCGGCCAGCACCAGGGGATAGCTTCGCGGTACAACCACGCAATTACCTGGCCGCCCGACCGGATCCCTACATGTTCCCAATTGACGAGAAGATCCGGCACTGGAGCGTCTGGGGAGAAACGCTGCCCGGTCCGCCAGTACCGGAATGCCGGGAAACGCGGACGACTAACCCATGATCACAACGGAGGCAACATGAAACGACTCTCGCTCGTCCTCCTACTCCTGGCCGCTCTCACTCCGGGCTGCATGACTCCCCGGGGGCTCACCTCCGAGACCCTGGCCCAAAATGCGTCCGCCTGGCCACTGTCAATCGGCGAAGCGCGCGTCTATACGGATAACGACGCTGCGTTCCTGTCCAAGCTGCGAATGGTCGAAGGGGCGCGCACGTCGATTGACCTGAGCTATTACATCTTCGCGGACGACCACAGTTCGTCTGCATTGATCAAGGCCCTCCTCGATGCGAGCCGCCGCGGCGTGAAGGTGCGGCTCATCGTGGACTA
This sequence comes from Vulcanimicrobiaceae bacterium, assembly GCA_035505475.1. Lineage (GTDB taxonomy): Bacteria > Methylomirabilota > Methylomirabilia > Methylomirabilales > 2-02-FULL-66-22 > 2-02-FULL-66-22. The sequence goes on along the minus strand of DATJQT010000407.1, from coordinate 11,116 downwards.
TCAGACGAACTACAAGTATCTCGACCTGTACTCGATGATGGAGAAGGAAGGCAACGGCAACCTCCAGGTCCGACTGTACGGCCGACCGACCGCGAATATCGTCAAGGACGCGGTGTTCATGACCATGGGCTGCGGCAAGGAGATGGCGGGAGGCCGGGCGGATCAATGCAGCGCCGAGAAGTTTGCGGCCATCGACAAGCTGTTCGCCAACGAGCAGATTGGCGGCATGTCGGCAGCTGCCCGCAATATCTCCAACCTGGACATCGGCAATTCTGGCCTGTTCCTCTCTGGAATGTACGCGAAGCGGGGCGATGTGGTGGCCCTGGCCGCCCAGCAGGGGCAAGGCATCGATGTGCAGCAGTTGCGGGCGCAAGGGTCCGCCGTCTCCCCCGACGAGAAGGAGCGGTTGAAGTCGTTGGGCAAGGATTATTGGCGAGCCAAGACCGGAGCCCCGTTCCAGCGCCTGGCGGCTAACGCCGAGCTGTTCTTCGCCTTTGCCGAATACGGACAGCAACTGAATCCGCTCAAGGATACCGTCACCTCGCTGCTCCCAGTCGGCCGGACATTCAGCGACACCGAAACACGGGACTGGGACCACTTTACCGACTATACCCACGAAAAGTTCCTGCTGGTTGACGGGAGTGCCGTGCAGCTGGGAGGCCGGAACGTTGAGAATTCCTACCACATGCACCCCAATCCGCTGGTGAGCAAGTACGTCTTCATGGACACCGACCTCTACGCCACGCTCACCAACGGGGGCCCCACGCTCACGCAAGCCTTCGAGAACCTCTGGAACTTCACTCCCATGGTCGCCACGCTTGCCGAGGTGCGCCAGCACGCCCCCAACGACTTTGTCGTGAATATCAAGTACGCCGAGGCCGCCTGTGAATCCCGGCAAGGGAAAAGCGAGCGCGAGGAGTGCGTGGCCAAGGAGATGCAGACGAGCTCTCATGATCTTACCGAGCGGATGACCGACGCCCAGCGCACCGTGGAGGAGAATGCCCGCATCTACCGCACCGAGTATTTGCCCGCCCTTTCACAGCCGGCGCCGGGACTGGTCGTGGACCAAGGGAGTGTCCTCGCCTATCTGGAGAATCTGCCATTCGACAAAGAGCTCCCGGCCGAAAAACGGCAGCGAACCTATGGGGCACTGGCTGGGAAGGAGGCAGAGAGCGGAAAATACATTCATGATTCATGGATCAAGGCGATCCCTGGAGTCTGCACGGCGGCGACTCCGGGGAATCCAAAGCGGATCATCCTCCACAACGCTTACTTCTATCCCGCCGCCAACCTTACATACGCATTGAGTCGACTCGTCGACGGGACGTACGATTGCTCCAACGTGACCGTGACCGTCCTGACCAACTCCTTCGGCACCACCGACCTGAACATTGTCAACCTTGTCGCCCGCCATGCCCTCAAGGCCTTCACCGAATTCTACCAGCAGCACAGCGACCCGGCGCGCCGGGCCGCGTTCGAGTATTACGAGTATCAACCCCCCGTGACCGGTCCCAATCCCTCGCTGCACAGCAAGGTGTCCGTCTTCGGTGATGACATCATCATCGGCTCGGCCAACGCCGACGTCCGCAGCTTCATGATGGACAGCAACAATGCCATGCTGATCCGGAACGCCCCGAACTTCGATCGTGACTACCTAGCTTATATCCAGGGGATCCTCGCGGACCCGACTCGGTCGAAAAAACTCAACGACTATTTCGCCACCACCCCCCGGGACGTGATGCTGCAGGAGGATATGGCTTCTCTCCGGCAGATCCTGGCCAAATATGGCGTTGACGCACGATTGAATGCCGAGGAGAAGACAGCGGTCGAGGCGCGCTTCACCCAGATGCTCAATGACGCTTACGGACTGACACGGGATTCAATCTCCCCCGATCTGTCATCCAGCAAGCGTCGAGAAAACCAGAACCGGTTCAACGAGATGTTTAAGCCGATTTAACAGGGTGGAATACATCATCATTACATTTCCTGTGGGGATTCGTCGAGGTGCGGTTCCTTGGCGATTGGGTGCAAGGCTGGAGACGGGCAACCCGTGCCCAGCGGACCCTCGTGTACTGCCGGGACCGTTGCCGGAACTGGCGAAAGCGCCGCGTTCCGGTCGAGAGGTAGCGTAGAATCCCGGATGGCCTCGCTCTCGCCCTAGGGCGACCCGGGGTGAGCGGTTTATTTTCACTCCCTCCACCCACTCGCTGTCGACTGTTCGGACAAGACCGCATCTCCCGTTTCTGAGGCGGCCTGTGGCCGTCTGCGGGCCGGACGGCGTGGCTTTATATTGACTTTCCCTTCCGGATTACGTACTCTTTCTCAATCATGCCATCTTATTGATTTCCCGCGGTCTATAGGGGGTTGCCATGGCGGAAGTCGCGACGAAGAAGGCGCCGGTCAAAGAGGATCGGAAAGAGCGGGATAAGGCCCTGGAGGTTGCGGTTTCCCAGATCGAGAAGCAGTACGGGAAGGGCGCCATCATGCGTTTGGGGAGTTCGGGCGCCCTGTTGCCGGTTGCGACGATTCCGACCGGCTCGTTGGAGCTGGACTACGCCCTCGGCGTGGGCGGCATTCCCCGCGGCCGCGTGATCGAGATCTTCGGCCCGGAATCGAGCGGCAAGACCACCCTGGCGCTGCACATCATCGCCGAGGCGCAGGACCGGGGTGGGGCGGCGGCCTTCGTGGACGCGGAGCACGCCCTCGACGCGAACTATGCCAAGACGCTGGGCGTCAATATTGACGAGTTGCTGATCTCGCAGCCCGACACGGGCGAGCAGGGGCTCGAAATCACTGAGGTCCTGGTGCGGAGCGGCGCGGTGGACGTGGTCGTCATTGACTCGGTGGCGGCCCTGGTGCCGCGCGCCGAGATCGACGGCGAGATGGGTGACTCGCTGCCCGGCCTCCAGGCCCGCCTGATGTCGCAGGCCTTGCGCAAGCTCACGGCGGCGATCAGCAAATCGCGCACCTCGGTCATCTTCATCAACCAGATGCGCGAGAAGATCGGCATCATGTTCGGCAACCCCGAGACGACGACCGGCGGCCGGGCGCTCAAGTTCTACGCCAGCGTGCGCCTCGACATCCGGCGGATCTCGGCGATCAAGGATGGGGAAGAGGTGGTCGGCAGCCGGGTCAAGGTGAAGGTGGTCAAGAACAAGGTCGCGCCCCCGTTCCGCGAGGCGGAGTTTGACATCATCTATGGCGAGGGTATCTCGCGCCTGGGCAGCCTCATCGATCTGGGCGCGGAGCACCGGATCGTGGACAAGAGCGGCGCCTGGTACGCCTACGGCTCCGAGCGGATAGGGCAGGGGCGCGAAAACGCCAAACGATTCCTGCAGGACAACCCGGCGATGGCCGACGAGATCGAGGGTAAGCTGCGCGCCGCGCTCGGCATGCAGGCCGCGCCGGCCGAGACCACAGAGGCCTGACATGGAGCTCGGGGATCTCCTCAAGATCGCCGTGGACCGCAAGGCGTCCGACCTCCACATCAAGGTGGGCATGCCGCCCGTGCTCCGCATCGACAACAAGCTCTTCCCGCTGCTCGAGATGCCACGCCTCGGCCAGGATGCCGTGCTGGCGATGGCCGCCTCGATCATGAATGCGAAGCAGCGCGAGAAGTTCAAGGACCGCAACGAAGCCGACCTGGCTTACGGCGTGCCGGGCCTGGGACGCTTCCGCGTCAACGTGTTCCAGCAGCGCGGCATGGTCGGCATCGTGCTCCGCGTCATCCCGCTCAAGATCCAGACGATCCGGGAACTGAACCTGCCCCCGATCCTGGAGACGCTGGCACTTGAACCGCGCGGGCTGGTCCTGGTGACCGGCACGACCGGCTCTGGCAAGTCGTCCACCCTGGCGGCCATGATCGAGCACATCAACTCGAACAACACAGCCCACGTCCTCACCATCGAGGACCCGGTGGAATTTCTCCACCGGGACAAGAAGTGCCTGGTGAACCAGCGCGAGGTCGGGGTGGACGCCCCCAGCTTCAGCGAGGCGCTGCGCAGCGCCCTGCGCCAGGATCCCGACGTGGTCCTGGTGGGCGAAATGCGCGACTTCGAGACGATCGAGACGGCCATGCTGGCGGCCGAGACCGGCCACCTGGTGATGAGCACGCTGCACACGCTGGATGCGACCGAGACGGTGAACCGGATCGTAGCCGTGTTTCCGCCCTATCAACAAAAGCAGATCCGGCTGCAGTTGGCGGCGGTGCTGCGCGGCGTGATCTCGCAGCGGCTGATCCCGCGGGCCGACGGCAAGGGCCGCGTCCCGGCGGTTGAGGTGTGCATCTCGACGGCGACCGTTCGCGAGCACATCGTGGACGCCGACAAGACACGCAAGCTCCCCGACGTGATCTCGGCCGGACGCAGCCAGTATGGGATGCAGACGTTCGACCAGTCGCTCATGCAGCTCTACGGCCGCGGGCTGATCACCTACGACGAGGCGCTCCGCTGGTGTAGTAGCCCCAACGATTTCGCCCTCAAGGTGCGGGGCATCGAGACCACCGGGGACGCGAGCTGGCGCGCCACCGCCGACCAGCCGGAAGAGAAGTCCACCGGCTTCGGGATGGGCCGCTATTGAGGGGGCGCGCTGCGGCGGATACCCGCCCCGCGCAGGATGCCTGGCACACGGCGGTGCGCCTGCTGGCGCTTCGCTCCCGCAGTACCGAAGAAGTGCGGCGCCTCCTCGCGCGCCACGGGTATGCGCCCGGCGAGACGGCCGCAGCGATCCAGCGCCTCACTGCGGCTCGGTACCTGGACGATGCCGCCTTCGCCCGCGCCTGGCTCGCTACGCGCGCCCGGCAACGGCTCGGGCCGGCGCGGCTAGCACGCGAGCTCAAGGCCAAGGGGCTACCGGACGCGGTGATCGCGGAGGCGCTGGAGGAACTGCTCCAGGCCCGCGATCCGCGCGAGGCGGCTGCGGACGCCGCCCGGCGAAAAGTTCCCTCCCTCGCGGGCCTGCCCCGCCCGGTCGCCCGACGGCGCCTGGCAGGCTTCCTGGAACGGAAGGGCTTCAGCGCCGAAATCATCGTGACGCTCTGCCGCCGGCATTTCGGCGGAGACGACGTGGAGTAACCTGTGGCAGACCATCCGATTGCCGGGAACGCGATTCGCGGCGCTTTCCTGGATTTCTTCGCCGAGCGCGGCCACACGATCGTGCCCAGCTCGCCCCTGGTGCCGAAAGCCGACCCGACGTTGCTCTTCACCAATGCCGGGATGGTGCAGTTCAAGGACGTGTTTACGGGGGCGGAGAAGCGGCCCTACCGCCGCGCCGTCACCTCGCAGAAATGCGTGCGCGCCGGCGGCAAACACAACGACCTGGAGAACGTCGGGCGCACCGCACGCCACCACACGTTTTTCGAGATGCTCGGCAATTTCTCGTTCGGCGACTACTTCAAGGAAGCCGCCATCGAGTTCGCCTGGGCGTTCCTTACCGGCACGCTGGGCCTGCCGAAAGAGCGCCTCTGGGCCACGATCCACGAGGGTGACGCCACCATGCAGCTCGGCCCCGACGAAGAGGCGCGCGAGCTGTGGAAACGCTACGTCCCAGCCGACCGGATCGTGCTGTGCTCGACCAAGGACAACTTCTGGTCGATGGGCGACACCGGCCCCTGCGGCCCCTGCTCCGAGATCGTGTACGACCAAGGCCCCGCACGGGGTTGCGGCAAGGCGACCTGCGCGGTCGGCTGCGACTGCGACCGCTATCTCGAGCTCTGGAACCTGGTGTTCATGCAGTTCGAGCGCAGCGCGGCCGGCACGCTCACCCCGCTGCCCCGGCCGAGCATCGATACGGGCGCTGGGCTGGAGCGGGTTGCCGCGGTCATGCAGAAAGTGGCGAGCAACTTCGACACCGATCTGATCCGGCCGATCATCGCCTGCATCGAATCGTTGAGCGGCAAACGCTACGGCAGCGATCCGGCGGCGGACGTGTCCATGCGCGTGATCGCCGATCACGCGCGGGCGACCGCCTTCTTGGTGGGTGACGGCGTCCTGCCCAGCAACGATGGGCGCGGCTACGTGCTCCGCCGGATCATGCGGCGCGGTCTGCGCCACGGCGTGCTGCTCGGCCAGGACGGCCCGTTCCTGGCCAAGGTCACCGGCACGGTCATTGACCTGATGCAGGGGGCCTATTCGGAATTGGCGGAACAACGGGATTACATTGCCCGCGTGACGCTTGCCGAAGAAGAGCGCTTCGGTCACACACTGAAGGTCGGGATGAAGTTGGTGGACGATCTCATCGCGGACGCCCGGGACAAAGAATCGAGCCAGATTCCCGGGGACGCGATATTCCGGTTGTACGACACCTACGGGTTCCCGCTCGACCTGCTCCGCGACATCGCCACGGACAACCGGCTCACGCTGGACGAGGTCGGCTTCGAGGCGGCGATGGCGGAGCAGCGGACGCGCGCCCGCGAGTCCTGGGTCGGCTCGGGCGAGCAAGAAGTCCCCACCCACCTCAAGGATCTGGCCGCAACCGTCCAGGTCGAGGGCCTCTGGCACACGGCCTTGACGGCGGACGCGACCGTGGCAGCCCTCTTGTCCGCCGACGGGCAACGGCCGATCGAGTCGCTCGTCGAAGGCCAGGAAGGCGACGTCGTGCTGAACCGCACGCCCTTCTATCCGGCGGCGGGCGGCCAGGTGGGAGACAGCGGACATATCACCGCGGACGGCGTGTCGGTGGAGGTGCGGGACGTGACGCGGCCCGTGCCCGGGTTGGTCCTGCACCGGGTGATGGTCCGCCGTGGGACGCTGCGGAAGGGGATGGCTGTCCAGGCGGCAGTGGACGAGGCGCGGCGCCGAATCACGGCCAAGAACCACACGGCGACGCATCTCTTGCACGCGGCCTTGCGGCAAACGCTGGGGGACCACGTGAAGCAGGCGGGCTCTCTGGTTGCACCGGACCGGCTGCGCTTCGATTTCACGCACTGGAGCCCGCTGACGCCGCACGACATCGACCGAATCGAAGAAGCCGTCAATGCCGAGGTCTGGCGCAATGCCGGCGTGTCCACTCAGGTGATGGCACTGGACGAGGCGCTGGGATCGGGCGCGATGGCGCTCTTCGGCGAGAAATACGGCGAGCAGGTCCGGGTCGTCAGCGTGCCCGGTTTCAGCAAAGAGCTGTGCGGCGGAACGCACGTGGCGGCCACCGGCGAGATCGGCCTCTTCAAGATCGTCAGCCAGGGCGGTGTCGCGTCCGGCGTGCGGCGGATCGAGGCGGTCACCGGGCCGGGCGCGTTCCAGCACATCAAGAAGGAAGAGCACGTGCTGAACGACGCCGCCGCGCGGATCAAGGTCCGGCCGCTCGAGCTGGCCGAGAAGATCGAAAAGCTGACCGAAGCCGCGCGTGAGATGGAGCGCGAGCTGCAGCGTCTGCAGGGGCAAATGCTGGGCGGCACGCTGGAGCAATTGCTTGCGGGGCGGCGCGACGTCGCGGGCGTCGCGGTGGTCGGCGGCGTGGTCGCAGCGGCGGATCCCAAGGCCATGCGCGAGCTGGGTGACAAGCTCCGCGACCGCCTGCAGCAGGGTGTCGTGGTCTTGGCATCAGCGCACGACGGGAAGGCCGCCTGGATTACCATGGTGACTAAGGACCTCCTCGGCCAAGTCCACGCCGGGAATCTCGCGCGCGAGTTGGCGAAGATCACCGGGGGTGGGGGCGGCGGCCGTCCGGATCTGGCCGAGGCGGGGGGCAAGGACCCTAGTCGGATCCCCGAGGCGCTGGCGAAATTGCCGGACCTGATCGAGGGGCAGATCAACGCAAAGCGGAAGGTGTAACACCGCAATGCGTTATCGGGTTGTTGGATGTCAGTACTGAGAGAAGCCCCACCGGGGGTAGGGCGGCGGTTTCCGGTCGAGCGGGACGGGGCTCGCTTCATTGTCCCGCCGCTCGCGCTCAGCGCGATATTCTTCGCGCTCCGTTTTCCTTGGACCGGCACTGTTTGCTTGCTCCTTGGTGCCTTCTGCGTGTATTTTTTCCGGGACCCGGAGCGGGCGATCCCGGCCGGCGAGCGACTGGTCCTGGCCCCGGCCGACGGAAGGGTGGTCGCGATCAAGCCGTTCCCCGATTGGAACGGCGCCTTCGGCGAGCCGCTCGTCCGGATCAGCATCTTCCTGTCGGTGTTTGACGTCCATGTCAACCGGGCCCCTCTGACGGGGCTGGTGCACGAAGTGGCGCACACGCCCGGGCGATTCATGGCCGCCTGGGACGAAGCGGCATCGCACGAGAACGAGCAAACGCTGATCCGGTTCGCCTCGCCGGACGGCGATGTCTGGGTGAAGCTGATCGCCGGGTTGATCGCACGCCGGATCGTCTGCCGCGTTGAGCAAGGGCAGAAAGTCGCGGCGGGCGACCGTATCGGCCTGATCCGCTTCGGATCGCGCGTGGATTGTATCCTGCCGGCCAGCGCGGTGCTGCGCGTGCGGCGGGGGCAGTCGGTGACGGGGGGGAGCACGATCCTGGGGGTGATTCCATGAACGAGGGACGGCAAAAGATCCGGCGGCGCATGCGGCGGGGCGTGTACCTCTTGCCGAGCAGCCTCACGCTGGGCAATCTCTTTTGCGGATTCTACGCCCTGATCGCGATCTACAACGATGATTACCGGACGGCGGCCGTGGCGATCATGCTGGCGCAGGTCTTCGACACGCTCGATGGCGGCGTGGCCCGGATGACCGGCGCGACCAGCGAACTCGGCATCCAGCTCGACTCGTTGGCCGACCTGGTGTCGTTCGGCGTGGCCCCGGGCCTCATGGCCTACGTGATGGCGCTCAAGCCGTTCGGGTGGATCGGCGCCCTGGCCGCGTTCGCCTTCGCGGCCTGTGGGGCGTTCCGGCTAGCGCGGTTCAATGTGCAAACGCACCTCACCGATAAGCGGTACTTTGTGGGGCTGCCGATTCCGGCCGCAGCCGCGGTCGTGGCGACGTTTGTGCTGTTCATGAAGGAGTCCTCGGCGGTTGTCGTGTACGGTCGGGAGCTGCTCCCGCCCGAAGCGACGGCCGCCGGAGTCCTGCTTGGGATGTACGCGCTCGGCTTCCTCATGGTGAGCCGGCTCCGATACCGGAGCCTGAAGGGGCTCGACGTGAAGAAGCGGCGCCCGGCCACCTTGCTGACCACCCTGCTGCTGGTGCTCGTGGTGGTGGCTTCGCATCCCACGTTTTTCTTGTTCCTGGGCTTTCTAGCATATGCCGCGTCGGGCCCGATCCGGATGATTCCGGCCCTACGGCGGCGGCACACGGAACCGATCGAACAGCACGCGCCCGGCAAGTAGCCGGCGCGGGAGGGGATACCATGGCAGAGCGGATCATTATTTTCGACACGACACTCCGAGACGGCGAGCAGTCGCCCGGCTGCAGCATGAACACCAAAGAGAAGGTCGAGCTGGCCAAACAGCTCGCCCGACTCGGCGTGGATGTGCTCGAAGCGGGGTTCCCGATTTCTTCGGAAGACGATTTCGAGGCGGTCCGGACGATCGCCCGGGCGCTCAAGGACGGCCCGATCATCGCGGGTCTGTGCCGCGCCAAGGACATTGACATTGACCGCGCCTGGGAAGCGGTGAAAGAAGCACGGAGACCTCGGATCCACACGTTCATAGCCACTTCCGAGATACACATCAAGTACAAATTGAAGTCCACACAAGAAGAAGTGTTGGCGGCCTCAGTCGCGGCGGTCAAGCGCGCGAAGAAATATACGGAGGATGTCGAGTTCTCTCCTGAGGATGCCCATCGTACCGACCAGGATTTCCTCTGCAAAGTCGTGGAGGCGGTGATCAAGGCCGGGGCGACCACGATCAACATTCCCGACACGGTGGGCTACGGCCTGCCTTGGGAGTTCGGCGAACGCATCAAGGGCCTGATGGATCGCGTGCCCGGGATCGAGCGGGTGGTGGTGAGCGCGCACTGCCACAACGACCTGGGCCTCGGCGTCGCCAACTCGCTGGAAGCGATTCGGTCCGGGGCGCGGCAGATCGAATGCACGATCAACGGGATCGGCGAGCGGGCCGGCAACGCCTCGCTCGAGGAAATCGTCATGGCGCTGCGCACGCGCAGGGATTTCCTGAAATTCGACACCAACATCAAGACAGAGGAGATCTATCGGACCTCCAAGCTCCTCCAGTCCATCACCGGGGTGAGCGTGCAGCCCCACAAGGCCATCGTGGGGGCCAACGCCTTCGCGCACGAGGCCGGTATTCACCAGCACGGCATCCTCCAGACCCCACTGACCTACGAAATCATGACGCCGGAGTCTGTCGGCGTGCCGCGGAGTCAGCTCGTCCTGGGCAAGCACTCCGGCCGGCACGCCTTTAAGAAGCGACTCGAAGAGCTCGGCGTCGAGCTCACCGAAGAGGATCTCAACAAAGCCTTCGGCCGGTTCAAAGACCTCTGCGACCGGAAGAAGGAAGTGTTCGACGAAGACCTGCTCGCCTTGGTCGAAGACGAGTTGCTCGCGACCAGTCAGGGCTACACGCTGGAGCACTTGCAGTTCACGAGCGGCACGAACCTGATCCCGACCGCCACCGTGCGGCTCCGGATGCAGGACGACACGTTCCAAGAATCTGGCGTGGGCGACGGGCCGGTGGATGCGGCGTATCGCGCCATTGACCTGATCACCAAGATTTCCGGCAAGCTCCTCGAGTACAAAATCCGCGCCATCACGGCCGGCAAAGACGCCCTGGGCGAGGTGGCGACGGTCGTCGAGATCGAGGGCGAGCGGGTCACCGGACGCGGCAGCTCCACGGACATCATCGAGGCTAGTGTCCGGTCGTACCTGAACGCGATCAACAAGGTGGTTGCGCGCCGGCCGAACGGCGCAAGGAAGAACTAAGACTTTTTTCTCCCCGCTCACCCTTCGACAGGCTCAGGGTGAGCGGGGACACTAGGTCTCCGTTCTTGCTTCGCAGGTGTATCACGAATGGAGAGGCTTAACGTGTCCTTTGTCTCCTGTTCTGTGGCCAGGCAGGTCGTATAAGAACCGGGGAGGGGCACCGCGCGCAGCGGTGAAGTACCCGGATTCCGGGTGAAAGGTGGCATGATGCGCAAGGATGGGTACGTCGTGGCCGTGGCCGGCGCGACCGGCGCGGTCGGTGAAGTGATGCTGCAGGTCCTGGAAGAGCGTAAGTTTCCGGTGC
>DATJQT010000406.1:0-8632 GCA_035505475.1 Vulcanimicrobiaceae bacterium | reverse complement strand
GGCTTGTCCGGGTCGAGGCCGGCCTTCTTGAACAGGTCCACATTGAGGTACATCATCTGAAAGTTGCCGTGCTCGATGGGGATGCCGTAGCGCGCGCCCTGCCATTTCCCCTCGGGCACCATGTACTTGGGGAGCTGCTCGTCCCAGAGTTTCGCCAGGTCGGCGGGCATCGGGTCACAGAAGTCGTATTGCCCGCACCACTGATGGATCATCCCGTTGAAGAAATCCGGGGCGCCGGCCTTGGCCATGAACGCGGACAGGTACTTGGCCTCATAGCCCTGATAGGGGATGGTGACGACTTCGACCTCGTACCCGGTCTTCTTGGCGAACTCCTTGCCCTTGATCGCATACCACTGATTAAACCCGGGGTTTTGTTCCCAATGCGTCCAGTACACCAGCTTCTTCTGTTGGGCCGCGCCCGAATTCGGCAGGGAGAAGGTGAGCGCGAGGATGAGGGTGAGACCGGCTAGGCGACGCATGTGTCCTCCTCGATTGATGGGCCTGGTCAAGGTTGAATTTATCCCGGATCCCCCTTTTTCATTCCGACCCAAAGGCCTTGAACTGGAGCAGCACGAACATGAGAGAAAACAGAAACAGCACGAAAGAGATTGCTGATCCGTACCCTGCGTTGAAGAAGATGAAGGCCTCCTGATAGATGCGCGTGGAGAGCACGTGCAGGTCCGATCCCGCCGAGACGTCACTTCCCTGGGTCATCACATAGACTTCGGTGAAGACCGACCAGGCGAATATCGTGCTCCACACAAGACCGAAGAGAATGATGGGCCGCAGGAGGGGCAGATCGACGCGGCGGATGGACTGCCAGGCGGAGGCGCCATCGACCGCCGAGGCCTCGCGGAACTCGGCCGGGATGGCTTTGATGCCGACCAGAAAAATTACGACGAAAAAACCGAGTTGCTTCCAGACGTGCATGACGATGATCGCCAGGAGCGCGATCTTAGGATCGGTGAGCCACCCCACGTGACTCAGGCCCACGCTGTCCAACAGGTAATTCGCCACCCCGAAGTTCCCGGGCGCATAGATCCAGCGCCAAATGATGGCGGTGGGCACGGTGGGAAGGATGTACGGCAAGAAATACAGCGTCTGGTAGAACCCTTCGAATTGCACCTTCCGACTGAGCACAAGCGCGATCGCCAGCCCGCCGACGATTTCCAGAGGGACCGCCACCGCCACGAACTCGACCGAGTTCCAGAATCCGGTGACGAAGCGGGGGTCGTCGAATAACCGCATGAAGTTGGCGAGTCCAACGAAGCGCGTCACCGGGCGCTTGAGGCTGTAGTTCGTGAAGGATGCCAGCAGGATGAGCAGGATCGGGATGATGCGGATCACGAGAAACAGGCTCATGATCGGCACGAAAACGCTGAGCAGGAACACCGTCTTCTGCCGGGCCAATGACCCCGCCTTGCCCAGCATCCGCTCTGGGATCGCCGCCCACCAGTGCGCGCGGATCGCGACACCCTCGGCGCGTGCCACCCTTAGCCTCTCTTAGGCGGGCGGGGGCGCCGGTCCACCCGCCCCCGCCCGCGGCCCATTACGAATGCCCTCATTTGGCGAGGAGATTATTGTCGGCCAGGATCTGGTTGGTCTCTTTGGCCATGCCGCTCATCACCTGCGCGATGCCAGAAGCGTTGTCTACGAGGTCGGGACGTTTGAACGCCGCGGCCAGCCGATCGGCCATGCGGGCGTAGACCTCGATCGCCGCCGCGGTCGGCGGGTACGGATAGAGGCGGTAGCCCCGCGTCTTCAACCCGTCCTGGAACACCTTCAGCGCCGGCCGCTCTTTGTAGGCGGCAGAGTAATCCACATTCGTCCGCCAGGGTTGCCAGCCGTAGTTCTTGAAGAATGTGGCGCAGTTCTCGTCGTTCACCAGCCACTGGATGAACTGCCAGGCCTCTTCCTGGTTCTTGCTGACCTTGGGCACGGCAAACCCGCGGCTCGCGGCGAGAGTGCACCAGTCCTTGGCGCCCCGGGGTTGAAGCGCGACCCCATACTTCGTCGTGGGCGCATTCTTTCCCAGGTAATCGACGACCCAGGATTCGCGGCAGAACATGGACGCCACGCCCAGACCGAAGGCTTCGGCGTCGTGCTTCATGTCGATCGCGCAGTACTTGTGCTTGTGCAGGCCGTCGATGTAGAACTGCAGCGCCTTCCGGCCGCCCTCGTTGTCGTAGCCGGCCTTCCACTTGTCGCTCGCCGCATCGAGGATGTGCACCCCATTGGGCTCCATCGCCAGCACCCAGAACTTCTCGGTGAGGCCCCACCCGCCCCCGGCCACGCGCAGATCGAGCCCCGCACGGGTGATGGTCCCCCTTGCGTCCCGCTTGGTCAGCTTGCGGGCGTACTCGGCCAGCTCGTCCAGACTCTTGGGCGGCTCCTTGATGCCCGCCTCGGCAAGGTGCTCGGTGTTGTAGAACAGGGCCGAGGTCACCACGTAGAAGGGCACGGTATGCAGTTCGCCCTTCACGGTGGAGCACTCCTTGAAGGCCGCTTCCGGCATGTTCTTCTTCACGAACTCTACCGTCTCGGGCGGGGCGAACTGCATGTACTGCAGGTAGGGCTGCACCTGCGTCGAGGCGAAGTCGATGATGTCGGGACCCTGGCCCGCAGGCAGCGCCACGGCCACCTTCTCGTCCAGGGCCCGTTGCGCAAACAGCGTGCAATTGATCTTGACGGTGGGATGCAGTTGCGTGTACTTGGGCGCCAGGTCGGTGATGTAGCGATGGATCTCGTTGAAGTTTGCCCACACGCTCAGCTCGACCTCTTTTGCGGGGCTGGGGGTGGCCGCGAAGGCGGCCGCCCCGCCCGCAACCGCTACCGAGCGCCGCAGGAATTCCCGCCGGGACAGGGGGCTGGGTTGGCCAAATGTGTCGTCCATGTCCTCTCCTCCTAGCTTGGGGTGAGGGAAACGGCGAAGGGCGTCTACCGGCGCGTCCGGCCGCTATGCCTTCATACCGGTGGTGGCGACCCCCTCGATGATCCGGGTCCGAAACACCAAGAACACGATCAGGACCGGGAGGATGGTCAGCACGGTCGCCGCCATGATGCCGCCGTAGTCCACGATGAACTCTTTCATGAAGTACATCAGCCCCAGCTCCATCGTGAACATCTGGGCCGAGTTGGCGACGACGAGCGGCCAGATGAACAGGCTCCACGTGAAGACCCAGTTGATGATGCAGATCGCCGCGACCGGCGCCGTCGAGAGGGGAAAGATGATCTTCCATAAGATCGCGAACTCCGACGAGCCGTCGACGCGCGCGGCATCGATCAACTCGTCCGGAATCCCCACAATGTTTTGCCGCATGAAGAAGATGCCGGAGCTCATGATGATCGTGGGATAGATGAGACCCGCGTAGGTGTTCACCCACCCTAGGGCGCGGATGGTGAGATACAGCGGCACGATGTAGGTCTGCAGCGGGATCAAGACGGTGGCGATGATTGTGAAGAAGAGCACCTTCTTGAATCGAAACTCGTACTTGGCAAAGATATACCCGGCAGCCGTGCAGCTCACGGCAATGAAAAGCGTGGAAACGGCAGAGACGATAATACTGTTGACGAAGAAGCGGAAGAACGGCGCGACCCGTGGGAGCTTAGAGTAATTCTCCAGGGTCCAAGCCGTGGGCAGGAACGTCGGCGCCTGGGTGATGATGTCCTGCGGCTGCTTGAACGACGTCAGCACGGCCCACAGGAGTGGCAGAACGACAAGGATGCTCGTGCCGAGCAAGAAGGCGTGGAGCAGCAACCGGGCCGGCGTCACCCGCCGGTAGGTCATCGCCGGCCGCGTCGGGGCCGGCCTCATCTCACGGGCTTCCAAGGGGGCAGCCATGCGTGCGGAGGTCCGGAAGCGGTCGGGAACGCGATCGGAAGTCGATCCCATCTCCGTTCACCCGAAAGATCAGCCCACAAGGTCCGTTGGCGCGGAGACTACTCTCAGCGCGCGCGGCCTGTCAAGGCCACGCGCTATGCGAAGCGTGGGTCCCGGCGGCGCGGCGGCGGCCAATAATCCTTGACACACAATCCGCCTCAGCCCTAAAAGAGTGTCGCAGCGCAACGAGAGTATCCACGGCAGGTTCGCGCTCATCGCTCCGGCATTAGTGTGCGCCCAGCGCACTGATTCCGAATCTGTTGTGCGTGCCCAGGGTGCGCTTCGCGCCTTGGGCCGTTCCTGAGGCCCTCATGCAAATCAAGATGCGCTGGTGTGCGTGGCACGGCGATACCCTTCTCGCGATCGACTTCCCTGGGCACTACGCCGTCAGCGTCCATCCGCCGCGTGATGGTGCGGACATCGGGGACGAAGGTATTCGCCGTGCGTTTGCCGCCCCCATCGCATCTGCGCCGCTTGCCGCGCTGGCCCGCTGCCGCCGCAGCGCGGTCATCGCGGTGGACGACATCGCCCGTCCTACCCCGGCCGCGCGCCTGATCCCGGCCATTCTGCGCGAGCTGCACGCCGGCGGGCTGCCTGACGCCGGCATCCGGTTCGTCATGGCCCTGGGCTGCCATCGGGCGATGACGCGGGCTGAGATGGCGTGGAAGCTGGGCGAAGGCGTGGTCCGGACCTACGAGGTTTTGAACCACACGCCCTACGAGCGTCTCGTCCGGGTCGGCGAGACGAGCCGCGGCACCCCCGTGGACGTGAACGGCGCGTTTGCCGAGGCCGACCTGCGGATCGGGGTGGGCCAGATCTCGCCGCATGGCGGCCCCGGCTGGAGCGGGGGTGGCAAGGTCGTGATCCCCGGCGTCGCAGGGATCGAGACGATCACCGTCAACCACAAGCCGGGGCGGCTCGCCCGCGGGCTCTTGCGGATCGACGGCAACGAGTGGCGCGCCGACCTGGAAGAGGCGGCCCGGATGGCCGGACTCGACTTCGTCGTGAACGCGGTGGTCAACTCCTCCCGGGGGCTCGCTGGGCTCTTCACCGGCGACCCGGTCGCGGCGCACCGCGAGGGCGTCGCCCGGGCGCGCGAAGTGATGGCGACGCACCTGCCCGCCGGACCAGTGGACGTCGGCGTCTTCAACCAGTACCCCAAGGACACGGAGTTCATGCACCTCGGCCACGGTCTCCACGTGCTGAACTCTGCCCCGCGGCCCCTTGTCCGGCCGGGCGGCACGCTGGTCATCCTCTCGGCGTCATCCGACGGCTTCGGGTTCCATACCTTGGAAGCGCCCGGCATGCGGCACGGGCCGACGGGCCCCGCGCCGGTATTTGCACCGTATCGGGTCATCGTCATGTGTCCCACGATCAACCGGGCCCAGCTTCCGCCCAGCCTGCCGGCCGAGACCTGTCTGGTCTCCGACTGGACGGGCGTGCTGGCGGCGCTGGCCGCGGACCATCCGCAGGGCGGCCGCGTCGCTGTGTTCCCCTGTGGCGCGATCCAAATCGCCGCGCCCGAATAGCGTCGGAGCGGACCAGCGGTTTCGATGTCGCAACTCCGGGCCGGGAAACCGAGGCGGATGCTGATGCGACGAAGCACGCGCTGGCGGCATGGCTCGGCAGAACGATCAGCGCTGCGGTGATCGCCGAGCTGGGGTCGTGCGAGCACCATCCGACACCAGGGTGGCCCCGCATGGCGTCGCTGCCGAGAAGAGATCGGGTGAGCGGGCGTGGCGGACGCGGCGACGGAAAGCGCCCGCCCATCGCGGCTCCGTAATAGCTCATGCCCCAGGGAAACCATCGTATGGCGGATGAACAAACCCTGCAGACTGCCTGCGTGCACGATTGCCCAGGTTTCTGCATCATCAACGCGCACGTCAAAGACGGCCGGATCGTGCGCATCTCCACCGATACTGCACCCGTGCGACGGCAGCTCCGGGCCTGCGCCCGCGGCCGGGCGTACCGCCAGCGGGTCTACCACCCCGACCGGCTCCTCCATCCGCTCATCCGCACCGGCCCGCGGGGGGAGGGCCAGTTCCGGCAGGCCACCTGGGACGAGGCCCTCGACCGGTCCGCGGCGGCGATCGCCGGGGTGCGCGCCGCGCACGGCAACGAAGCGCTGTTCGTGCTGCATGGGACCGGGCATCAGGGCATCCTGCGCGGCAACGTGTTCGCCCGGCGCCTCCTCGCGCTGCTCGGCGGCTTCCTCGATACGTACGGCAGCTACAGCACGAACTGCGCCCAGCCGGCGTCCCTCGCCACCTTTGGCACGCTCGAGACCGGGCACAGCCTCGAGGATCTGGTCCACAGCAAGCTGCTCCTGCTCTGGGGCGCGAACTGGGCGGTCACCTTCGCCGGCGTCGGCGCCCCGTGGTACCTGAAGCAGGCCAAGGAGGCGGGGGCGCGGGTCATTGCCGTCGATCCCCGCTACACGGACACCGCGGCGGCGTTTGCCGACGAATGGGTCCCGATCGTGCCGGGAACGGATGCGGCGCTGATGGCGGCCATGGCCTCCGTCATGCTCGAGGCAGGCTGGCAGGACCAGGGATTCCTGGACCGGTGTTGCGTGGGGTTCGACGAGGCGCACCTCCCGCCCGGTGCGCCGCGCGGGAGTTCGTATCGGGCCTACGTGCGGGGTGAGGCCGATGGGGTCCCGAAGACCCCGGCCTGGGCGGCACCGATCACGGGCGTCCCCGCGAACCGGATCGTCGCGCTGGCGCGCGCCTATGCCACAACAAAGCCGGCCGCGCTCTTGATGGGCTGGGGGCCGCAGCGCACGGCCACCGGCGAGCAGACGATGCGAAGCGCGATGGTGCTGGCGGCGATGACCGGCAACATCGGGATTCCGGGTGGATCCCCGGCGGGGGTGGGGTTCTGCGGCCGCCACATCCGCTTGGCCTCGCCGGCGATTGAAAACCCCATCAAGGCGGCCATTCCGATCTTCTGCTGGACCGACGCCGTGGCCCGTGGCACGGCGTTCCGGCCTGCCGACGGCCTGCGGGGGACGGAGCGCCTCGCCTCAGATGTAAAGCTCATCCTCAACTTCCAGGGGAACCTGCTCCTTAACCAGCACAGTGACATCAACCGCACGGCGCGGCTGCTCCGCGATCCCGGCAAGCTCGCCTTCATCCTTGTGGCCGACCAGTTCCTGACCCCGAGCGCGCGCTTTGCCGACGTGGTGTTTCCGGCCGTCACCTGGATGGAGCGGGAGGACGTGGCGAGCGGCGGCCACTACGCCGAGCACGTGCTGTTCCTCAACCAGGTCATCGCGCCACTGGGCGAAGCGCGGACCGATTATTGGGCGCTCGCCCAGCTGGCCGAACGACTCGGCGTAGGCCCCGCCTTCACGGAGGGCCGGGACGAACGCGGATGGCTGCGCCACCTGCTGCACCAGTCGGGGCTGGACTATGACACCCTCAAGCGGGAAGGCAGCTTCCGGCCCGAGCACAGCGCGCCCCACGTGCCCTTCGCGGCGTTCCGCCGCGACCCCGACCGGTTTCCCCTCCAGACGCGCTCCGGCAAGATCGAGATCTATGCGCACCTCGCCGCCGCCCAGGGCAATGCCCGGGAGATCCCGGCGGTCCCGCAGTATGTCGAAAGCCCCGAAGGCGCGTCGGATCCGCTCAGGCGGGAATACCCCCTGCAACTGCTGACCCCGCACGCCCCCTATCGCACGCACACGATCTTCGCCAACCTGCCCTGGATCCAGGAGATTGCCCAGGAGGGGATTAGCATGCATCCCGACGATGCCGGCGCGCGAGGCATCCAGGACGGGGAGTGGGTCCGGGTCTGGAATGCACGCGGGACAGTCCGCATCCGGGCGCGGGTGACGGAACGCATCATGCCTGGCGTGGTCGCCATCCCGCAGGGGCGCTGGTATCAGGCGGCGGCCGACGGCGTGGATACCGGGGGCTGTGCCAATACTCTCACGAGCGCCCGGCCGACGGCGTGGGCCAAGGGGAACCCGCAAGGCACCACGCTGGTGCAGGTGGCACGGGACGCGGCGGCGGAGTCGGTCCGATGAGCCCCCCCGGACGGCAACGCGCCTTTTTCTTCGACCAGCGCTATTGCACAGCGTGCCAGGCGTGCCACATGGCCTGCAAGGACTACCACGATCATCCCGTGGGCGTGATCTGGCGCCGCGTGACGACATTCCAAGCTGGCCGTTATCCGTCGGTGCGCGTGACCCACCTCTCGCAAGCCTGTTATCACTGCGGCCAGCCGCCGTGCGTGGCCGTGTGCCCGCAGGGCGCGCTGCAGAAACGGGCGGCGGACGGCGTCGTCGTCCTTGCCGCGGACCAGTGCGGCGGCTGCCAGGCGTGCGTCGTGGCGTGCCCGTATGGGGCGATTGCCACCGACCCAATCAGCGGCCGCTCCAGCAAGTGCGACTTCTGCGTCGCGCTGTTGGACACGGGGGAGCCTCCCGTGTGCGTCAGCGCCTGCCCGGTCCATGTCCTCGACGTCGGGTGGCTGGACGCGATGGCGGGCGAACCGCTCCAAGCCCCCGGTCTTCCGGACCCGGACGTGCTGCGTCCAGCCGTGCGCATGCGGCGTCACCGACACCACGGGTCTCTCGACCGCGGAAGCGGGGGACCAGAAGACTGAGGGAAAACGCAGGGGCGGCCAATTGCTCCACATCGGACCCGTGCGGACCGGGCAAGCGATTGTCGCCTTCGATTTGGGCCGATGCCGCGTGATTTTTGGGATTTGGGCACTGATGACATATCTGAAGACCTGATCATCTTC
>DATJQT010000405.1:0-6742 GCA_035505475.1 Vulcanimicrobiaceae bacterium | reverse complement strand
AGCCGATGCCGCGCTGGTTGAGGATGTCGGCGATTTCGCCGCTGGTGTGCTGGTCGAGCAGTTCGTTGACGGCGGCGACGACCTTGGCGGGTGTTTTGCGTTGTTCGCCAACGGGTTTCGGGGCGGGGATGCTGAGGGTGGTGTGTTGGCCGGCTGGGAAACGCACGTGCGCGGTGAGGGTGGTGTGGTCGCGGTGCACGGTGACGTCGGTGAGTAGCAGCCGGGCGATGCGTTTGCGTTCCCGCGCGGGGGTGTTGGGGTCGTTCCAGATCGCAGGCAGGTCGGTGACCAGTTGACCGATGCGGGCGCGTTGGGCGTCGGTGAGTTGCCCGGGGTCCTGGCGGGCCTTGTCGTAGGTTTCCTGAGCCTCGTTGAGCTTGCGCAGAGCGGTGTTCCAGTCGGCTTCGAGGCTGTCAGCGACCAGCCGGTTGGCGGGGTCGACGGCCATATAGCGGCGGCGGGCCAAGTCGGCCTGGTAGCGGGCGCGTTCGACGTGCGCTGCGCGGATCCGGTCGGCCTCGGCGGAACGCTGTTGGAGTTCGGCGGACACGGTGAGGGCGGCCTCGACCGCCAGCGGCGACAGGGTCTGTAGCAGCAGCTGGCCGATGCGCTGGTCGAGGTCGGCGCCGATAATGCTGGCGCAGATTCGCTCGGCATTTTCGATGCCGTCGCGTTGACAGACGTAGACGGGTAACGCGTGGCCGCGGCGATGGTTGTAGCGCACCGTCATCCGCTTGCCGCACCTGCCGCAGATGATGATTCCTTGCAGCAGCGCGGGTCCCTCGCGCGGCGGCCCGCCGGCGCGGTCGCGGCCGTGCGCGGCGGCGTTGGCCGCCAACCGGGCGCGGTTGGCTTCGAACTGCTCGAGGGTGATGTAGCCGGGGTGGGTGTTGGGGATGAAGGAGATCCATTCCTCGCGCGGCAACAGGGTGGACGACCATTTCCCACTGGGGAGTTTGTGGTGACGATAGCGGCCGTAGGTGAACGCCCCTGCGTAGCGGGGGTTGTGCAGCACCCGCAGCACGGTGTGATGCATAAGTGGTTTCCAGTCCAGCTCGCCCTTGTGGGGTCCTTTCAGGTGCCGCCACGGGAAAAGCAGATTGGCCATGCGAAACGATTTGACGCAGGCGGT
Source organism: Vulcanimicrobiaceae bacterium (assembly GCA_035505475.1). Taxonomy (GTDB): domain Bacteria; phylum Methylomirabilota; class Methylomirabilia; order Methylomirabilales; family 2-02-FULL-66-22; genus 2-02-FULL-66-22. The sequence continues at coordinate 5,610 of DATJQT010000405.1, read as the reverse complement.
GGCCGATCCGGTGGCGGTAAAGGTGTCGAACAGGTGCCGCAGCGCGTGTTGCACCGCTTGGTCGGGGTCGAGCACCACGTGGCCGGCGGCGTCGTAGGCCAGCCCGACCGGCAGCGGCTGGATCAGCTCACCGCGGCGGGCCTTGGACAGTACTCCGCCGCGCAGTCGGGCCTTGATGAAATGCAGTTCTGCTTCCGACATTTGGCCTTTCATGCCCAGCAGTAGCCGGTCGTTGAATTGGCGGGGATCATAGAGCCCGTCTTCGTCGCAGATGAGGGTGCCGGTCATGGCGCAAAGTTCGAGCAGTTGGTGCCAGTCGGCGGAATTGCGGGCCAGCCGTGAGCATTCCAGGCCGAGCACGATCCCGGCCCGGCCCAGGGAGACCTCGGCAACCAGGTGCTGGAAACCTTCGCGGTCGGCGGCACTAGCCCCGGAGTGGCCTTGGTCGATGTCGATCACGGTGATCTGGTCGTCGGTCCAGCCCAGCGCGATCGCCCGGCCGCGCAGATCGTATTGGCGGTGCGCGGACTCGGCGTTGTGGATGACCTGCTTGAGGGTGGATTGCCGGACATACAACAGCGCCGGTTTGCCCAGTTGGGCGGCGGTCACCTTGGACGTGGCGGCATCGGTGAACATGGGCAGGCTCCTTCCCGCCGAACATGGCGGTCATCGACAGTGGTGGGGTCATGGGTGCAGGTGATTGGGTGGGTTCGGATCAGGTGCCAGCGAGCACGACGGCGGCCAGGGCGTTTATGAGCTCCGTCGCGATCGGGGCCGGCAGTGTCGCCGCCGCGGCCGGCGCCGATGTCGGCGCAGTGGTGGCTGGGCGGGCAGTGGTCGGGGTGGGGGTGAGTGCGGTGAGGGCGCGGCACCAGGCGGTCACGCCCTGGCGGGTGAGCACGGCGAAGCCGAGGGGGAATGCCTCGGCACGCGCGTGCAGGGCAGCATGACGCAGCTGTTCGTAGCGGGCGTCTAGCCCGCGACCGGGAATGGCGGCACGATCCTGGCCGGCATCCACGCTGGGGTGTGGTTCAGCAGCCGCGGGGCCAGGTGAGTGTCTGGTGGACGTGGGCGCGGTGTCCTCCTTTCTGGGCTGGTGGGCGGGTAGGTCAGCGGCTTTTGGAATGCTCCCGGTAGCGGGCCAGTGCGCGCTCGATCGAGCGGGGGTGCACGCGCACGCCGAAACGCTGCTCAATGGGTTCTGCCAGATCCGCCACCCGAAGGGTGGGGTTGGCGGCCAGGCGCTCCTCGGCGAACGCGCACACCTCGTCGGTGAGCTTGTGGCGCCGCTTGGGCCCCGGCTTGGCTGGCACCAGCCCGTCGAGGCCGCGTTCGTCGAGCGCGGAGGCGGCCTCGTAGTAGGACGGCCGCGAATACCCGAACGCCGCAGCCGTCGAGCTGACCGATTCGCCGTCCACCCGCACCCGGCGCACCATCTCGTATTTGACCTGCACCGCGTCGCGGGCGTCGAAGAACTCCTCGGCCCGGAACGCCTCGTCGGTCACAGCCTCCGGATGCGGATTGAGGCAGCGGGCCTGCCGCAACGCCGCCATCTTCGGGTCCTCGCGCGCCCCCGGTCGGGCCATATCGCCTCCACATCCGATCGGTGTCAGAGTAATTATGCCAACGTTGGTTCCCGTGAGGATCTGCGACACGCTGCAAACAGCGCGCTATCACCACAAAATCATTCGAATCTCGGCGGGCTAGCTCGACCAGCTTAATCACGATAGCGGCAATATGCGGCATAATCCTCCTGACAATCACGGCGTAATCTCCTTGACAATCCGATCCCTGCCCGGCTGGTTGCGCAGCCGGTTCACCAGATCCGCCAGGGCCAGCAGCCCCGCGGTGGTGAACGGGCACCGGTCACCGGCGACGACCACAAACGGATCGACCGGAGCCGCATCGGTCCAGCCGGTCGGCAGCGAGAACACCTGCCCGTGCTCATCACGCAGATGGACCCGATCCTCACCCCAGTTCTGGCGGTGAACGACGAACTCGTACTCCCGGCCACATAGCGGGTGGAACCGGTGCGTCACCCGGATACGGTCATACCGATCGTCCCGATTGCGTGTAGTTGACGACGCAAGACAAACCGAGGGTGGAAAGGTGTGTTCAGTACGCCCGGTCGAATTTCTTTGCAGGCGAGTGCTTTCAGGACATTGAAGACTGCCGGGCACGGGCGCGTGCGTGGTGTGCCGAGGTGGCTGGGCTACGGGTGCACGGCACCACGCGACAACGGCCGCTCGAGGTCTTCAGCGCAGAGGAGCGATGCCGGTTGCGGCCGGCGCCGACCGAGCTATTCGACCTACCGGTCTATTCGAAACCCAAAGTCGCCCCTGATCGCCACGTGGCCGTGGCACGAGGACTCTACAGCGTCCCGGGTGATCTGATCGGGCAGCGGCTGACCGCTCGGGCTGATTCGCGCACGGTGAAACTGTATTGGCGGGCCCAGCTGATCAAGGTGCATCCGCGGATGGCGCCGGGGCGACGACACACTGATCCGGCCGATTTGCCGTCCGAGTTGACGGCGTATGCGATGCGGGATCTGGATGCGTTGCAGCGCAAGGCCACCACCTACGGTGAGCATGTTGGTGCATACGCTGCGGCGCTGTTGGAACATCCGCTGCCGTGGACGAAGATGCGCCAGGTCTACCGGCTGCTCGGACTGGTGCGCCGCCACGGCGCGGACCGGGTCGACGACGCCTGCCGCCGCGCCCTAGACGCGGAAGCGGTCAACGTCGGGCTCATCGATCGCATGCTCAGCCGCTCCCAGACCGAGATGCAGACGACCATTCGGCCGCCCGGGGCGGCATCCCGCTTTGTTCGTGACAGTGCCGAGTTCGCGATCCGCAGGATGCCCTCGTGAGCACCACCCGACGGCGGGCCACGATGCCCGCGGCTAAGCCGACGAGAGCCACCGCGGTTCCGAAGCCGGTCGACGTCTCCGCGGAACTGCGGGCTCTCATGACAAGGTTGAAGTTGGGGATGTTGCTCGAGACGCTGCCCGAAAGGCTCGCACTGGCGCGCACGAATCAGCTGCCGCATCACGACTTTCTGGAGATGCTGCTCGCCGACGAGGTCGCCCGCCGCGACCGCGAAGCCACGCTTCGTCGAGCCAAGGCCGCCCACCTGGACCCGCAGATGCAGCTGCAGGCTTGGGATGACTCCACCGAGGTGACCTACGACAAACAGTTGTGGGCCGAACTGACATCGTTGCGGTTTCTCCCTGACGCATACGATGTGCTCATCATGGGCCCCGTCGGAGTGGGAAAGACATTCCTAGCCAACGCATTAGGGCACATCGCAGTCCGCCGCGGTCACTCGGTGCACGCCGAACGCGCGGACAAACTGTTCAAACGCCTCAAAGCTGCCCGCCTCGACGCCGGATACGACGAGGAAATGCGCAAATTGCAGCGCGTGGAGCTACTCATGCTCGACGATTTCGCTCTCCACCGACTTGAAGCCACTGAGACCAGCGACTTTTACGAGCTGATTGTGGAGCGTCACCGACAACTGAGCACGATCGTCACGAGCAATAGAACGCCGGATGAGATGATCGCCATGATGGCCGATCCGCTGCTCGCGCAATCTGCAGTCGACCGCCTGCAGAGCGCGGCATTCGAACTCATCGTCGAAGGCCCCTCCTACCGACAACGACAAAAACCCATCCGCGCAGCCACTAATCGCACCGGGCCAAAATGACGAACAAGCCCTGGTACGGCCAGCACTTGTGACCGTCCTGACTCGGGGGCCTCGCCGTGCCGGTCTGCCGAAGTAGTTGCGGCTACCGTCATTGATAGGCAACCCTGCCTCGGCATAAGTGGAGCTTCTGTGTCGCAAACGAAAAGGCCGACCGATGGCGACCGGCGACCCCGGTCGGGCGCTGGCCGCCCCCTGGACTCTTCGCGCCACGCCGCGATTCTGGAGGCAGCGCTGGAAGGGCTGGCTGAACGGGGCTACGACCTGCTGACGATGGACGAGATCGCTGCCCGGGCCCGCGCCGGCAAGGGCGCGCTATACCGCCGCTGGCCATCAAAGGCCGTGTTGGTCGCCGACGCGGTGCTCGCCTGGCGCGATGAACTGGGTCCGGTGACGGTTCCGGATACGGGCTCCCTGCGCGGCGACATCGAGGCGGTGCTGGAGGTCCTGCCCGATTTCGGCCGCGCGGAGCAACGGCAGGTGGCGGTCCTCTTCGGTCTCGTCACCGCGGCCCGCCGCGATCCCGAACTCGGTCGATTGCTGTCCGACATGATCGTCGAACGGCCCCGTCAGGCGATCGCGCAGATGCTCGAACGGGCGGCTGCGCGTGGGGAAATCTCCCGCGGGCGGGATCTGAGCCTGGTCGCCGATCTAGTCATCGCGATGAGCTCGATGCGTTTCTTGCTCGGCGAGACGCCCGACCGTGATTTCGTGCGCCGTGTCTTCGATGAATTGGTCTTCCCGCTGGTGACCGCTCCGGTTGCCTGCCCGACACCGCGCGCGCCCCGGGCGCGCGGTGCCCGCTGATTCGGTGGACAGGCTGGAGGTCATCCCGTAACGTTCCGGTACGGAATCGTTCCGTACCGGAATGTGGGTTGGCTTGCGGCGGCGGTCCGATGATCAGGGGCTCTCGTGCCATTTCAGATAGGGGTCTCCCGGCTCGCCGACGGGGCCAAGCCGGGCGGCGACCACTGAGGAGGAGGATGCGATGGCGCCCACAGCGAACGAGCAGCTCATTGAGGCTTATTTCCGCATGGTCAAGGAGGATGACTATGCGGGGGTGGGGGCCGTATTGACCGACGACGCGACGTGGACCATCGTGCCGATCGGGCACACATGGACTGGTCGCCGCGCGATCGAATCGATGGCTATGGCGGCGGGCCGGACGAGACAGCACGACGAGCGTTCACACATTGAGATCAAGAACTGGTTCACCGACGGCGAGCACTTGTGCGTGGAGTACAAGCACAGGCTCATTGTTGGAGGCCTCGGCTTGCGCCTCACCGCCGACGGTTACTGTCTGGTTTTTCACATGCGCGATGGCCGATTCGACGCGATCCGCGAATAACATCAATCCGCCCAACATCGCAGCGGGGCTCATGATGTATGTCCTTCTGCCACTGCTTCCTTACCTCAGCAGGAGGAGGCTGATGCGATCGTGACCGCCGACCCAGGTCACCACAGAGTGCCCTTGCGCCGTCCGTGGGATCTGATTTTCGTTGCTGTATTTGCGATCCTCGCGGGATTCGCCGAGGTCGTGACGGGATTTTCTCACAAGTTCTTCGGGATTAGCACCTCGGGTGTTGCGCTGTTCACCGTTGCCGCTACTGGAATTGGTCTGTCGTACTTGGTATCTGGGGTTCTGATGCTGACCATGAAGAGGTGGGCGGCCACCGTGGCTCTCGTCTTGCTCAGCATCGACATTCTCGGACGGATCCTGCTGGCGGTGACTGGCCTATACCCCACCGATACTGCAAAGAACACGTTTTCGTTCATTGCCGGCACCCTCATTGTGGCTCTCGTGGCCGTGTACGTCGGATGGAAGCGGAGGTCCTTCGCTTGAGTGCGGGTCGGCGATGTTGAAATCGGCCAGGTGTTCTGACGGAGCCCTAGTGTGAACTGCCGGTG
>DATJQT010000404.1:0-1654 GCA_035505475.1 Vulcanimicrobiaceae bacterium | reverse complement strand
GGTTTCCGTCAGATTCCTAGTCGCCCAGTTGAGCGATTTGACGAACGCCACCTCGTCGTCCGCCACCATGGATTTCTCGTGCGTCAGGTCCACGGCGGGATTGCTGTCGATCACCTCGACGCCGCCATGGGACAGTTTCTTGCGTGTCTCTTCGTTGTCCTCTTCGCCGCTGCGGCGGGCCGGATTGAGCATCACACGGACCTTCACGCCGCGCTGCTGCGCGACAATCACGGCGTCCAGCAGAGCCGGGTCGGAAAAGACGAACATCTTGATCCGCAGCGACTTCTTCGCCCCGCCGATCGCGTCGAGAATCGGTTGTGCGGAATCATCAGGCAGCACGATCAGTTTGCGAGACATATGGCCTCCTCCTCAGAACCGTGTCAGCGATACATTTGTCCATGGCCAGCCTGCGTTAAGCCGGCATCTGCGGGACCGCCGGCCCGACCTGGATCCGGTATAGCTCTGCGTAGACACCGCCCAGCGCAACCAGCTCATCGTGTGTACCTTGCTCGGCGACCCGCCCCTCTTTGAGGACCACGATCATGTGAGCATCGCGGATCGTGCTCAGCCGGTGGGCGATCGTGATCACGGTGCGCCCCTTCATCAGGCGCTCGAGCGCTTCGATCACCAGGCGCTCCGATTCGGTGTCGAGCGCCGCGGTCGGCTCGTCCAGGATCAGGATGGGTGAGTTGCGGACCAGTGCCCGGGCAATGCCGATCCGCTGCCGTTGGCCGCCGGACAGCGTGGTCCCCCGCTCGCCCACCATCGTGTCGTAGCCGTGGGGCATTTTCGCGATGAATTCGTCCGCGTTGGCCAGCTTGGCGGCCTGGACGATCTCTTCCTCAGTCGCATCGGGCCGCCCGTAGGCGATGTTGTCCCGGATCGTCCCCCGGAACAGCGCCGTATCCTGCAAGACGAAACCGATCTGCCCGCGCAGCCCTTGCACCGTGTAATCGCGCAGGTCCACCCCGTCGATCAGGATCCGGCCGCCCGACGGGTCATAGAACCGTGGGATCAGGCTCACGACCGTGGATTTGCCGCCGCCTGTCCCCCCCACGATCCCGACGAACTGGCCTGGCTTGATCGTGAAATGTACATCGTGCAGGACCGGCGTGTCCGGGGTGTAGGCGAACGCCACATGGTCGAAAGCGATCTCGCCCAGCAGCGCCTTCGGGGTCCGCGCATTCGGGCGCTCGGGAATTTCCATGTCGGTATCGAGAATCGCGCGGACTCGATCCACCCCCACCGCCGTCTGCGCAATAGTGTTGGTCATCTTCGCGAGGTCCTGCACCGGCTTGAAGAACTTGTTGAGATAGGCCAAGAAGACGGTCAATTCGCCCACCGACATCGCCCCGGACAGGGCCAGGGCGGCGCCCCGCCAGAGGACAAACCCCGTGCACAGCGCGACGGTGATTGAAACGATCGGCGACAGCAGTGACTTCACCTGGCGCGCCTTGAGCGCGGCATCCACCGTAGCGCGGCTCACGTCGCTGAGGCGCGACTCCTCGAGATCCTGCTGCCCAAAGGCCGTCACGATGCGCATGGATTCGAGGCTCTGCTGCACCGTGGCGACGATGTCGCTCTGGCGCCGCCGAACCTCGTGGGTGGCCGTCTGGACCGCCTTCTTGAACCGCGCGACGCAGAGCAACAGGAT
>DATJQT010000403.1:0-1210 GCA_035505475.1 Vulcanimicrobiaceae bacterium | reverse complement strand
ATCTTGATCACCTCCGCCCCGTAATCGGCAAGCACGGTCGCGCCGAACGGCGCAGCGACGACCGATCCAAGATCGATGACGCGCACGCCCGCGAGCGGTCCGGTTGATCGCGCGATATCTTCGCGGTGCTTTCGGATGAAGGCATTCCAGTCCGTGGGGGGCATTGGGTCCTCATGACGAGCCATAAGGGGCAGAGACGACGCCCGAATCGGCGATCTGCATAGGTGCCGCGGCATCGTGGGCCGCAGTATAGGGGGAATCCCGGGCGCGAACAAGCAAACACGGGCGAAAAAGCTTGACGGAGCGCGGCGGCAGCGCAATGCTCTCCCCGCCCCCACGAGAGGAGTGCAGATGGCCGGATTGGTTTGCGACATTCTGATGGTCGGGCATTTCGCGAAGGACCTACTCGTCGTGGACGGCGTCGCCGAGGAAGCGCCGGGGGGCGCCGTGTACTACGGGAGCATCGCCCTGCGGCGGCTGGGATTGTCGGTGGCGGTCATGACCCGCCTCCACCCCGCGGACTTTCCGCGCCTCGACGCCTTGCGCGAGGAAGGCGTCGTCGTGTACGCCGAGCCCGCCCTGGAGACGACGGGAATCGAAAACATCTATCGGTCTTCCGATATGGAGCGACGGATCTGCAAGCCGTTGGGGTTCGCGGGGCCGTTCCAGCTCCCGCACGTTCCGGACGTACGCGCGCGGGTGAACCTGCTCGTCCCGATCATTGCTGGAGAGATTGACCTGGCATTTCTCCGCGGCATGGCCGAACGCGGTCCGGTCGGCATGGATGTGCAGGGATTCGTCCGGGTGCGGGACGGTGCGCAGCTCGTCTTCCGACAGTGGCCGGCCATGCGGGATGGCCTTTCCCACGTGACGTACCTCAAGGCGGATCAGGCCGAGGCCGAGCTGCTCACGGGGGAGCGGACCCTGGAATGCGCGGCAAAGGCGCTCGCCGATTTTGGCCCGCGCGAGATCGTCCTCACCCAATCGGCAGGGGTGACGGTGTATGCCGATGGCAAGGTGTATCAGGCGCCGTTCACCTCGCGCAACCTGACTGGACGCACCGGCCGCGGCGACACCTGTTTTGCGACCTATGTCGGCCAGCGTTTGCGCACTGATCCTGAAACCGCATGCCGCTGGGCGGCCGCGGTCACGTCGTTGAAGCAAGAGCGACCGGGACCGTGGCGTGGAAGTCCGGCCGATATCGACGCCG
>DATJQT010000402.1:0-2585 GCA_035505475.1 Vulcanimicrobiaceae bacterium | reverse complement strand
CGCCGACAACGGCAGCCGCGCTGGACAGCATCAGCAGCTCCACCGTGATTCCGAAACCCGTCGGTTCGCCCGTCTTGAGCAGCAGGAGGGCCAGGAAGCCGGGAGTGTAGAACATCACCCGGACCAGTCGGGCCCAGACCCGCGCGTCGCGTTCGGGCGGCAGGATCGGCAGGGGGCGTCCATCGGTCCCAAGTGTGGATCTTTCCTTCGACATGTCCGCGCCCTCCCAGTGGTGAGATGATAAGACCGTATCCACTGAGCCTGGAACATCCGGCTACATGTCCAGGCTCTGAACCTTCAGGATCGCGGCGGCCAGCACCGCCGTCGACCAGCCGAACATGAGCATCGCCCCCATCGCCTCGAATGCCCCGAGGCCCCGCCAGTGGCTGGGCAGTGTGATGCCGGTCTCGCCCAGCGTCGTGTAGCTGCCGATCGAGAAAAGCATTGCCAACGCCGGGTCCGGGATCATGCCGCTCAGCAGGAAGAAGACGCCCCAGATGGTGACCTCAGCGAAGTGAGTCACACTCATGATCGCGACGATACCGACCAGGACCATCAGGTGCGACCCTGAGCGCGGGTGATCCTCGGCAGGCGACCAGGAACGCTTAATGTAAGGACTCGTTAATAAATAAAGGTTTCAATGGGAACCCGGAGTTGATATAATGTCGAATCGTGAAGCCGGACGCCCTGCTGCGCCAGAAATTCACCTCGGTATGGCCGATGTTGGACGAACGGGCGCGCCGTCTGATGGCGGCCAGCGAGGCCTTGGTGTTGTCGTACGGGGGCGTCTCGCGCGTGCATCGCGCGTGCGGCCTGTCGCGGAAGGCGATCGCGAAGGGCATCCGCGAGATCCAGCGCGGTGCGGTGCTCGAGGCCGGGCGTATGCGGCAGCGCGGGGCGGGACGCAAGCCGATTACGGTGCACGACCCTCAACTCTTGGCCGCGTTGGACCGCCTGATTGAACCCGACACGCTGGGCGATCCCGACTCCCCGTTGCGCTGGGTCTGCAAGAGCACGCGGGTGCTGGCCGCCGAGTTGGGCCGGCAGCGGCATCCCATCAGTCACGTGAAGCTGGCCCAACTCCTCCATGCGCAGCACTACAGTCTGCAGGGCACGCGCAAGACCGAGGAGGCCGCGGACCATCCGGATCGCGATGCGCAGTTCCGGCATATCAATGCCCGCGTCAAGCAGGCGCTGGCCGCCGGGCTCCCGGTGCTGTCGGTGGATACCAAGAAGAAGGAACTCGTCGGGAACTATGCCAACGCTGGGCGCCAATGGCGCCCGGGCCGCCAAGCCGCCCGGGTGCAGGGGCACGACTTTCCGACACCCGAGGTGCCGCGCGCCTATCCCTACGGGATCTACGACGTGGGGCGCAACGCCGGCTTTGTGAATGTGGGGACGGACCACGACACGGCGGCGTTTGCGGTGGCTTCCATCCGCGGCTGGTGGCGAGCCGAAGGCCGCCGCTTGTACGGCAAGGCGACATCCCTGCTCATCACCGCCGACGCGGGCGGGAGTAACGGGTCGCGCCTGCGGCTGTGGAAATGGGAGTTGCAGAAGTTCGCCGATGAAACGGGTCGGGCGCTGGCGGTGTGCCATTTCCCCCCCGGCACCAGCAAGTGGAACAAGGTCGAGCATCGCCTGTTCTCGTTCATCTCCTCGAATTGGCGGGGCGAGCCGCTGCGCGACTACGAGACCATCGTGAACTTGATCGCTCGCACGACGACGGCGAAGGGCCTCAAGGTCATCTGCCGTCTGGACCGCCGAAAGTACGCCACCGGGCGGCGGATCTCGGACGATGCGATGAAGCACATCAACCTGGAACGCGACCGCTTCCACGGGGACTGGAACTACGTCATCAAACCACATCGGACTGCGGTCAGGAAGCTGACTTGATACCATTATTTATTAACGACTCCTTACGATGTGGTATCTGGCCGCATGCTGCATTTGAGCGGCACGAGTGCGAGGTTCTTCCTGGCGGCTCACAATCTCGTCGAATTGGGCATCGGTAATGGCGACCGGGGGAACCTTTGGGTCAATGCCGCGGGCGGTAACATGCTCGTCAATCAGGGCCTTCACCCGTTCCGCCACCCCGAGGAGGTTCAGCGCAGGATCACGGTAAAGGTTGGCGGCAACCTTATTGATATAGCCGAGGAGCTTCGCGTCCCGGAATACATCAGCGGGCACCTCGGGGCGGTGCTCGAGAATACTCAACGACTCGTAGAACAGCCGCAACTTGTTGATGAAGTCCGATCGGACACCAGGATCCTCCAGCAGCCTGACGCAGGCCACGACCTCGTCCTTCAGATCCCGGATCCCCCGATCGGTGAAGACCCCAACGGCTCGGGCCTGCCGGTCAAGGAGCCTTGGTAATTCCTCCGCGATATTGACAAGCGCGCCGCCGACATCTTCACTGTCGTAGGCTGAAAGCGCCTCCGTAAGGTGCCGCGCCACGCCGATGTAGTCCACCACATACCCGCACCGCTTGCCAGCGGCCGTTCGGTTAACCCGCGCGACAGCTTGCAAGAGGTCGTGCCCCACGAGCCTCCGGTCGAGGTACAGCACCTGTTCCACTGGCGCAT
>DATJQT010000401.1:0-28183 GCA_035505475.1 Vulcanimicrobiaceae bacterium | reverse complement strand
GGGGCCGGGAACCGGGGAGTCCAACAGGGCGCGGAGTAATTCGGTGCTGTCGCCCTCCGCGCCGCTCGCCGTCCCGTCGCTCGCGTCGGCCAGGACGATCGGGCCACCCTCCGTCTCGCGGGCTATGCGGAGGGCTTCCGCCACAGGCGTGCGCGTATGCCGGAACTCGCGCCGACGGCTCCAGGCGGCGTCGGCGATCTCCTTGGCAGAAGCCTCAGCTTTGGCGGCATCGCCGTCCGCCACCATGACGACGGACCACCCCAGATTCGCCACCTCCAGCCAGGGTTGGACAGGGAAGATCGAGGCAGCAAGCATGCCGGGTTGCCGCTCGGCGGCCAGTACCTGCTGCATGAATGGCTTCATGGGCAGGCGGTTGGTGTTATGCGTTTCGGCCGGCGCGATCATCGGAATCTTGCAATGGACCATGACCGGACGAACCTCGCGCCGGAGGATGCGGGCCAAGAGGCGCAGCGCGCGGACCCCGGTGTTGTAGATGTCCTGGTGAGGGTGCGTCTGGTACGCGACCAATCCGTTCACGGATTGCACGATGCGATCGGTCATATGCGCGTGGCAGTCGAAGCTGCACACGATCGGCTTGTTGGGGCCAAGAATCTGGCGCAGCGCGGCGAGCAGGTCGCCCTCTGGATCTTCGAGATCCTCCGTCACCATCGCCCCGTGCAGAACAACAATGGCGGCATCGACCGTGTCGGTGTAGCGCTTCGCATCGTTCAGAATTCCCCCCTTCAGGTACTCGTACGCCTCGGTGGCCACCGGACCGCCCGTGCCCCCGTAGCTTGCCAGGGTCGGCACCAGCTCAATGCCTTCCTCTTTGGCGGTCGCGATTATGGCCGAGACCTCCATGCCGCCTCCCGCCAACTTGTCCAGGATCTCCTGTCCTGTGTAGAGGTAATAGCGCCTGAAGTCGTCCAGCGTGTGCCGGGACGGGACGAAGCTGCAAGTTTCCTGCGCAAGATTGGCCAAGAGCACTCGGAACATGGCTTACCTCCTCTATGTTTTCCTGATGAGTCTCGGTTTTAACCGATTCCGGGTGACCACCGTACACGCTTCGACAAGCTCAGCACGAACGGCTAGCCCTTCGTCTTCACCAAGGCGTGGTCAGATCCGGATCAAAGGGCCAGAGCGGTCGCCGGACCTTTCGAAACGGCAATCGCGTAAGGTCGCTCATTGTCGGACCGGCGGTGTCGATCTCAAAAATGCCGGCCGCGAACGGGCCGTAGATGGCGCGAAAGCCGCCCGGCGACTTCACCTGGACCAGCGTGCTGTCCCGCGGGTCGAGATCGAGGTGGCGATAGAACTCCTGGTCAATGGTCGGCGCGGGCCGCTCCGAGATGGCCAAGCGGATTCCACCAATCACCAGCACCGCCGACCGGCCCACATCGATGGGAGACGGTGGCAGCGTGCAGACGTACCGGCCGTCGGATACCCGCTCGATGATCCCCGTAACCGTCAACGGTCGGTAAAAGGACGGCGTAAGCTTTCCGCCAACCGGCAGGGTCAGTGTACTGCCCACGCCCGCAGCGTGGCATGCCGCGGCGGCCTCCGGGTCGGTCAGTGTAAGCAGCGCGGATCCCTGGAACTGCATGATCAGGAGCTCTCTCAGCAGCACATTTCCGTCGCCATACGCCCCGCCGGTCACCGCGTCCGCCGAATCGGCGAGGATGAACGGCTTGTTGCCGCTTGCCACGGCCGCTCGCACTGCATCGGCGATCGGGGTCTTCTCGACCAGGAATTCCTTTCTACGCTCCCAGGCCATGCGCGCCAGGTCGTCAGCCCGGCTCTGAGCAAGCCGCATATCGCCGTCCGCCACCACCACCGTGGACCAGCCGAGCTCGGCGACGTCCATCCAGGGCTGGGTGAGAAAGATTGTCGCGGCGAGGATGCCGGGCTCGGCTCCGATATCGGCTATCCCCTGAAAGATGTCTCCCATCGGCGGGCGGCCCGTGTTGTGCTTTTCCGCCGAGGCGATCATGCGGATCTTCCGCTGGGCGATAACCGGCTGCACCTCGCCTCGCAGCGCGCGGGCCAGAATCCGCATCGCGCGAGCACCGGTATCGGCGAAATCCACGTGCGGGTGGGTGTGATAGCCCACGATCGCATCCGCCGCGAGCCGCTTCTGCTCCGTCATGTGGCAGTGCATGTCGTAGCTGATCGCGATAGGCGTGCGGGGGCCAACCACGTCTCGGACCGCCGCAACCAGCTCGCCTTCGGGATCCTCCAGGCTTTCCGTAGCCATTGCGCCGTGCAGGCAGAGGATCACACCGTCAATGTGCGCCCGATGTTTTTGCGCTGCGGTGATGACGCGGTCCCGCAAGTACGCAAACGCCGCGTCGGCGACCGGCCGCGATGCTCCAGCGTGTGCGGCTAAGACCGGGATCACCTCGATGCCGGCGGCGCGCGCCACGTCCAGGACCCCGTCGATCTCCTGCCCCGAGCCTCGCGCCGGGCTGAACACCGCTGGCCCTTCGAGCAGGATGCGTTTCCGGAACTCGTCGAGTGAGGCCACACCGGGCACGAACGTGTTCACTTCATGTTTGAGTGCAGCCAAGAGCACACGCTTCATGGACGGATCCTGTGCGGGTTGTTGCTGCCCTTTCGCATCCTACAGACGGAATTTTGGGTCGAGAACATCCCGGAGGCCGTCCCCGAAGAAGTTCACGGCCAGCACCGTGGTCATCAGGACCAGTCCGGGCATCGTGGTCACATGCCACGCCGTCACGAGATAGCCGCGACCGTCTGCGATCATGCCGCCCCAGGTGGGCGTGGGCGGCTGCACCCCGAGACCCAGGAACGAGAGGGCGGATTCCATGATGATCATGAACCCGACCTGCTGGCTGGCGATGACAATGGCCGGGGTCCAGAGGTTCGGCAGAATATGGCCCAGCAGCGTGCGGCGGTCGCCGGCACCAAGTGCGGTAGCCGCCTCCACAAATTGCATGGCCCGGACGGACAGGACGACGCCCCGGATCGTCCGCGCATAGATCACCCACCCCGTGATCCCCAGGACAACGATCAGGTTGCGGAGGTTTGGTCCCATCACACCGACCAACGCGATGGCCAGGAGAATAGTCGGGATGGCCAGTTGGATGTCCGCCAGCCGCATGATCGTTTCATCCACCTTCCCGCCGTAGTACCCGGCAAGCAGCCCGAGCAGGATGCCGACCGTCCCCGAAAGTCCGACCGCGGTCACCCCAACCAAAAGCGAGATCCTGGCCCCGAAAATGATCCGGCTCAACACGTCTCGACCCAGCGGATCGGCCCCCAGACAGAACTTCCATCCGTGGGAAAACCATGTGGGGGCCACCAGCCGGTCATTCATCGAGACCATCTCTGGATCGGCAGGTGCGATCTGATTGGCAAAGATGGCGGCGAGACAGATGATCAGGAGGACGGTGCCGCCGAAAACGACGCGCCTGCTCCGCCACAGCCGCTGTGCCGTCGTGGCGCGTGCAGGCCGACGCTCACTACGCATCTCGTGCGTCCCTAGGCGTACCCCCTCGTTCTCCGCGCTCTTTGGCGCCGTCGGCTCAGCGCCAGCCGCCGTATTCCTCATGAATAGCGCACCCGGGGATCCAGGTAGACGTAAAGGACATCGAGCACCAAGTTGATCAACACGAAGTAACCCGAGACGAGCAGCGTCGCGGCCTGCACGAGCGGATAATCGCGCGCGGTGATCGCATCCACCACCAACCGCCCCACTCCCGGCCAAGCAAACACCGTCTCGGTGATCACCGCGCCGCCCAACAGCGCTCCGAACTGCAACCCAACCACCGTCACGAGTGGGATCATGATGTTTCGCAAAGCGTGCCGAAGGACGACGCCCCACTCCGCCACGCCTTTCGCCCGCGCCGTGCGGATATAGTCTTCCCCAAGCAGATCGAGCATCCCGGATCGCACCAAGCGCGTGACCAGCGCCATCAGAGGCGCCCCCAACGTGATCGCCGGTAGAATCAAGTATTCGACACCGCCCCGGCCGGATGCCGGCATCCAGCGAAGCTGGACCGCAAAGAACAGAATCAGCATCAGCCCCAGCCAGTACACCGGGGTCGCCTGACCGATGGTGGCCAAGCCCATGCCGAGATAATCCCACACCGTGTCGCGACGCACGGCCGAGAGGATGCCCATCGGCACCGCGACAAGGAGCGAGAAAACCAGTGCCGCGAACGTCAGCTCGATGGTCGCGGGGAGATGTTCCAGGATGATCCCCAGCGCCGGTTGCTTGTAGTACAGCGACTGGCCCAGATCGCCCTGCAAGGCATGCGTGATGAAAACTTTGTACTGGACGTAAAGGGGTTGATCTAGCCCGAGCGCCTTGCGAACAAACGCGACATCTTCCTCGAGCGCGCCGTCGGGCAGCAGAAGGCGCGCCGGATCGCCCGGCGCGAAATGGATGAGGGAAAAGACCACAACCGAGACACCGAACAGCACCAGCACGGAAAGGAGCAACCGCCTGAGGACGTATGCAACCATGGGTACCCGCCGGAATACGGAGCCGCGCTAGCCCCTCACGCCACCCTCTTCTCATGAGAAGGTGGCGTGAGGAAATGTGTCTGCGTTAGACGATCTCGGCTTTCCGGAGGTCCCATACCTTGAACGGATAGGCGATGAATCCTTTCAGGCTCTTCTTCATGCCGTAGATGGCCTCCATTTGGAACAGCCAGGCCATCGGGCCTTCGACGTACAGGATATCCTGCGCAGCCTTGTAGATTTCGCCGCGCTTGGCTTGATCAACCGTGGTGCGGCCCTCGAGGATCAGATCGAAGACCTTCTGGTTCTTGTACCCGCTCTTGAAGATGTCGTTGCGCACGCGTTGATCCAGCATCGTATCGGGATCCCAGGAGGCCCCGCCCGTAATGTAGATGTTGTATTCGCCGGCACCGCGCGCTTTCGTGAACGCTGCCCCTTCCATCACGGTCAGATCGGTGTCCATGCCCACCGCCTTGAACTGACTGGCAATGGCCTCGGTGACTTCCTTGATCTTGGGATACCAGCCCTGCGGCGCGATGAAGCGCAGCTTTCCGCCCTTCCAGCCCGCCGCGGCCAGCAGGCTCTTGGCCTTCTCCGGATCGTACGCGTAGGGCTTCAGGTTATCGGCGTAGCCGATCATGCCTTGCGGAACGATCGCCGACGCAGGCCGGCCGCCTTCCATGATCTTGTCCACGATGCCCTGCCGATCAATCGCGTAATTGAGGGCTTGCCGGCCCTCGACCTTGTCGAACGGAGACTGGTCGCACTTCAGGCCGAGGTAGAGCTGATCCCAGGCCATGACGCGCAGGACTTGCAGCTTGTCGTCGCCCTGCAGCACTTTGACCTGATCCGGAGGCACCGTATCCGCCATCGCCAGAGCGCCGGTGCGCAAGTCGGACATGCGCGTGGAATCTTCCATGATCGGCCGGTAGGTGATCTGCTTGATCTTCGGCAGCGGCTGCCGCCAATGGTCTGGGAACAGATCCATCACAAACTTTTCGCTCTTTTTCCACTCCACGAACTTGTACGGACCGGTGCCGATCAGCTTCTCGTAGAAGGTCGGCCCGTCCTTCTCCGCCTGCTTCTCGGAATACATCGCTGTCGGCGTGATCAAGTTGGCCAGCATCGGCCCGACCGGCTTGAGGGTGCGCACGATCGCGGTAGAATCGTCCGGCGTGTCCACCGTGTCCAACTCGGTCCAGAAATTCGAGCGGGCCAGCTTGCGGTCCTTCATGCGCTCGAGGGTGAACTTCACCGACTTGGACGTGAACCGGTCGCCGTTGTGGAACTTCACGCCCTTGCGCAGCTTGAATGTCCACGCCAATCCATCCGGCGACGTCTCCCACGCTTCCGCCAGTGACGGGACATACTTTCCGCTCTCGTCCATCTCGACCAGGGTGTCGAACAGATGCAGGTTCAGCGTGTAATTGACGAGGTTGTATTGATCGGAGGCGTCCAGCTTCTGGAGTTCTTCGGGTCGGCTCACTGCGACTTGATCTTTAGAATCGCCGCGACTGCATCCCAGCGGTCCCAATCCCGCCGCGGCCATGCCCGCTGCACCGAGCTTCAACACGTCACGTCGAGTCATCCCTAAATCACCGGAGCGCATGTGTCATCCTCCTTTTCCGCCCGCACAGGTGCAACGTGTACGTAGAAGGCACATTCAGCGGAGCCCGATCTGCATGGTACTGGCCGAGACTATCTCGCGCTTCCGAAGCAGTGTCAAGCGCTGCGCCCGACGCCTATCGTGCGCCCGAGGAGCGCACACGTGTTCCCTGTGAGGCCTTCGGCAGCTGCGTGCTTCGGTCAAATGGGAAC
Source organism: Vulcanimicrobiaceae bacterium (assembly GCA_035505475.1). Classification (GTDB taxonomy): domain Bacteria; phylum Methylomirabilota; class Methylomirabilia; order Methylomirabilales; family 2-02-FULL-66-22; genus 2-02-FULL-66-22. The sequence goes on along the minus strand of DATJQT010000401.1, from coordinate 21,880 downwards.
AGCGGCCGTGGGATCCGCCGGTAGGGCAGCTGGGTAAAATTCGCCGTGCTGGCCCCGGGCGTGTCCACGACGAAAATCCCCTTGGCGATCGGCTCGTACGCGGCGCGGAACCCGTTCGGCGATTTCACGGCCACGATCTTCATGTCGAGCGGCTCGATGCCATGGCTTCGAAACAGTTCAGGGTCAACGGTCATGGTGGAGCGCTCGGCCATAAGGATCCGGACCGTCCCCACTTCGAACACCGCAGCGCGGCCCATCGAGGTCTCGATGCCCGTGCTGTACCCGCGAGCGCGAGGCGTCCAGCGGCCGTCAGACAGCAAGCGCACCCGGCCGGTCACCTTGAGGGGACGCGAACGGGCGGGATCGAGCCGGCCGCCGATCGCCATGGTGAGCGTCGCCCCGACGCCCGCGCGGTGCGCCCGCGCCACCGCCTGCGGATCGACCAGAAAAATGGCCGCAGGCTCGCGCAGCCGTGCCTGGACTAGCGGACGGAGCAGCCCCGTGCTGTCGCCGGGCGAGCCCGAACCCGTGCTGTCGGAGGACTCCGCCAAGACCACGGGCCGGCCGGGAATCCGGAGGGCCTCCCGGATCGCCCGATCCGGCGGGGTGAGGCGGACCGAAAACTCCCGCCGCGTTTCCCAGAACCGCCGGGCCAGTTCATCGGCCATACGATCCGCCTGACGTCGGTCGTTTGCCACGGCTACTACGGAGCACCCCATTTCTTCGATATCGAGCCAGGGCTGCACCCCGTACACCGAGACGGCTAACGCCCGCCCCTTCTGTTCCCATTCTTCAGCACGCGCAATCAGCCGCTGCATGGGGCCGCGCGTCGTTTGCATGTTCTCGGCCGGGACGATCATCGGGAGCTTACGGAAGGCAATCGTCGGTTTGGCCTCGCCCCAGAGGATCTGCATCATCAGCCGCCCGGCCCGGATCCCCGTCTCGTACAGATCCACATGGGGATAGGTGTGATAGCCAACGATCGCAGTGGCGTGCGTCGCCAGCGCGCAGGTCACATTGGCGTGCAGGTCGAGCGAGACCACGATCGGCAGCGATGGCCCCAGGACCTGGCGTGCCCGGGCCAGCAATGCGCCCTCCACGTCGTCCACCCCTTCTGCGGTCTGCGCGCCATGCAAGGCCAGCAGCAGGCCGTCCGGCCGGGGCACCCGCGCGAGGTGGGCGGCGAACTCGTCGGCCAGCCGTCTATAGTCGCGGCGCAGCATGCGGCCCGCGGTGACGGCCCACGCTGCGCAGACCGGTGCGATGCGCGCGCGAGCCTCGTCGAGGACGCGAATGAAGCCGCCCAGCTCGGTGGCCTTGCCCCGGTGCCGCTCCAGCACAGCAGCCCCGAATACGGGATCGAAGTCCGCATAACGGGTCTTGACAGGGGAGAAGGTGTTGCTTTCCTGGACGATGCCTGCGATGGCGACTGACATGAAACCTCCCTGGCAGATCGAGGCGATGGGGATTAGAAGGCGATCATACTCGTGACAACGCCGTGATGCGACTCAGAATTTTCACTGAGACGGTATGGCCGTCGCACTCACCCGATGAAGAACCGCACCAGTCCCACCGCTGCGCCGCCGAACACCAGCCAGGCGGAATTCACCTTGTAGCGGAAGAGGAGCAGCAGCGCCAGCATCGCAACGGCGGCCGTCACCGGATCGACCACAGCACTCCGCCCCAGGTACCAGGTGACCGCGGCCATCAGGGCCAGCGAGGCGACATTGACGCCGTCCAGAAATCCTCCAGCCCAACGGGAGCTGCGGAGTGTGCTGATGATGGGGTACGTGACGGCAACGAGCACGAAGGAAGGAAGGAAGATCCCAACGGTCGCCAGCACGGCGCCGGGAAATCCCGCGATGAGGTATCCGATGAAGGTGGCGGTCGTAAACACTGGGCCCGGCGTCACCTGACCGACGGCAATCGCGTCAATGAGCTGATGATCCGTAAGCCACCCGAGCCGCTGCACGAGGTCCGCGCGCAGAAACGCCAGGAGGACGTAACCGCTGCCGAAAAGAATCGAGCCGATCTTCAGAAATACGGCGGTGAGCCCCCACAAGGTTACGGGCGTAGCTCCTGCCGAGGGCAGGATGCCAGATCCGCTGGCAAGCAGCAAAGGGGCAACGAAAGCGGCTGTGCGGGGGCCCGGCCCTCCTTGATCGGCAGCTCGCACCCCCACGACCAGGATTCCTGCGGCGAAAAGCAGCAGGACCAAATTGACGCCCGCCAGCGCGAGTGCCAGCACGGCCAAGCCGATGGCCGCCGTGAGTGGCCCCTTGACCGCGGTGCGCCCCAGATTCCAGAGTGCCTGCAGGACGATCGCGATGATGACCGGCTTCACCCCGTACAGCAGCCATCCGATCTGGGGGAGCGAGCCGAAGCGGGCATAGGCGACTGCGATGGCAAGAACCAAGGCCATGGCCGGCGCAATGAAGCACACGCCACCCAGGATCAGCCCTGGCCATCCGGCCCGCACGTACCCGAGGTATATGGCGAGTTCTGTCGAGCTGGGACCCGGGATTAGGTTGGCTGCCCCCAGAAGATCTAGGAATCTCTCCCGGGTCACCCAGTGCCGCTTCTCGACCACCTCGGCGTTCATCATGGCGATATGCGCGGCGGGTCCGCCGAATGCGATGAATCCCAGCTTGAGGAAGAACGCCACGACCTCTCGGAGGTGGGAATGCGAGGAATTGGAATCCGCGGCGGTAGCCACGTACACCCCCTGTGACTTCTTCAGAACGGACTCTGCAATCGGGCAGGAACGTACCCTGTAAACACAAGAGCCGCAAGTCTTTCGGCCTGCGGCTCTGAAGTGCGTCCACAGCGTGGCTCCCGTTCCCCAAGTTGCGGGGCGGGTCTGAAACTGAACCTTACCAGCTATCGCCCGGCTTCGCCGCCCATTCGATGCCCAGCTCGGCGAGCTTCGCGAACGTGGGCCAGCCGGTTTCGGGATCCCACCCTTCCATTTGATGGTACAGGCGAACGGCGCGGGCAAACGAATCACGGTCCACCCGAACGTCCTTGAGCGGCCCGCTCGTCAGCGCCTCGTGCAGGCGGTCGGGCAGGCGGTCATCCTTGGGCGTGAATCCCTCGCGACAGTTAAAGGCACGGGCCAGTGCCGCGCCGCGCTCCGCGACTTTGAGCAGCTCCCAGAGGCTGGTGTCCCAGCCGGTGATCGCGCGGATCAGGTTGACCATCTGTGTGATGCTCAGCAAGGAGACCGGCGCGGCCGCCAGCGTACAGATCCCTGCCGAGCTGCACAGTCCCCACCAGTGCTGGGCGTAGTAATACGCCCGCACCTTGCGCGGCGACAGCTCCCGCCGGGCCACCGCTTCGCACAGGCCTAGCGGCTCCAGCGGATGGGCCCCGTCGGGGTGGAAGCCTTCGTACACCGGATCGTGCGGCGCCCGCACGTGATCCGCCCCTCCGGGCGCCGTGGCATAGGCGAGCGACAGGCCCTGCTTCCCCCGGGGGTCGTGCAGGGGGAGTTCCTGCCCTTTCACCGTCAACACCAGCCGCTCCGCGCCCTTGCCGAATCGCGCCGCCGCCCGCTTGGCACCGTCGGCAAGAACATCCCCGAACCCTTCCCGCTTGCCGATCTTCTCGGCGAGCGCCAGAAGGGCCTCGGCATTTCCAAATGTCAGCTCGAGGCCATCCGTGTCTGCGGTGGTGAGGATGCCGTTCGTGAAGCAATCCATGGCGAAGGCGATCGTCATCCCCACCGAGATCGTATCCATGACGTATTCGCCGCAGATCTGGTTGAATTTCGCAATCGCCTTCAGGTCGCCGACCCCGCACACCGACCCGCTGCTGCCGACGGTCTCGTACTCGGGCCCGCCGTATTCGGGCGTGACACCCATCTCTGGAATGCTCACCTCGCGCTTGCAGGCCACTGCGCACGCGAAGCAGGTGCCTTCGTCTTCCAGGATGGTCTCTGCCATCTTCTGGCCGCTGATCTCGGCCGCGTGCTCAAATTGGCCTTCTTGGAAGTTGCGGGTCGGCAGCATGCCGTCGGTGTTTAAGACGAGGACGCCGCGCGAGGTGCCGAGCTTGTGCAGCGTGTCCGTCTCGCGCTTGTAGTTCTCTTTGAACCACTGCAAGACCGCCTTCACGCCGTCGGGGTTCTTCGGCTCGAGCTTGCCGTGCCCGCGGATCGCGATCGCGCGCAGCTTCTTGCTGCCCATCACGGCACCCAGACCGGTGCGTCCGTTGAAGTGCTTGAGCTCGTTCACCAGGTTGGCCATCCGCACGCCGCGCTCCCCGGCGATGCCGCACTGAAGCACCCGCGCCCGCTTGTCGGTTTCGGCCGTGATCAGCTCCTGGACCTCACCCGAAATCTTCCCCCAGAGGTGTGCCGCATCCCGGAGCTCCGCCTTCCCGTCACAGATCCACAGGTACACGGGCTTCGGCGACTGGCCGGTGATAATAATTCCGTCGAACCCGGCGAATTTCAGCTCGGGCCCCCACCACCCGCCGGCTTCCCCCTCGCCATACCCTCCGGTGAGCGGCGATTTTGCGGCCGCCGTGAATCGGCTCGTCCCCGAGATTGGCGAGCCGTTGGTCGGACACGCCGTGAAGACGAGGACATTGTCCGGACCCAGCGGATCGACGCCCGGCTTCAGCTCGCGGTGCAGAAGATACACCGCCATCGCGGCCCCGCCCAGGTACATGCGCGAGACAAGAACAGGCACATCCTCCGTCGCCGTGGTTCCCTCGGTCAGATTCACTCGAAGCAGTTTCCCGTTGAATGCGCCCTGCATGGTCGTCTCCTGTATGCGAATTGCCGCTGGGGTCGCGGTAACAAAATGCACCCGCTCCCCCGATCGCTTCTTCTCTTGCGCCCCTGCGCCTCTTCGCCTCTACTCCCCCCCCCCGCTCCCCTGTCCCCTTGCTCCCCTGCTATATCTTCCTGCCCACCTCTTCCGCATCCACCAGGGCGTGCATCAATTCGCGCGGATCCCCCGCATCTCCGATCACGTGCACCTCTTTGACCGCTTGTTTCGCGGCTTGGAGCAGCTCCGTGTTGGGCCGGCTCCCGGCCGCGACTACCACGGCGCCAAAGCCGGTCAGCGTGCGCGAGCCTTCCGGCGTCTCGACGACCAGCGTGCCGCGCTCGAACCGGATGGCCTTGGCGCGGGTGAGTAGGGTCGCCCCGCGTTCCTGCAGCCGGACACGTAAAAAGTGCTGCATGTGGGGCGGCATATCCAGCGCGATCCCTTCACGCATTTCGATCAGCGTGACCTGTTTGCCCTGCTCGGCGAAATAATCGGCGATCTCTGCCCCAATCCCGCCCCCGCCCAGGACGACGAGATTCGCCGGCAGTACGGCTCCTGGAGCGAGCGCTTCATCCGGGCTGAACGTGCGGACGTTTTGGATGCCCTCAATCGACGGCAGGTATGGCTCGGCCCCGGTGGCGAGGACCACCGTATCGGGCTGGCCTTTGCTGAACACAGCGGCATCCACGGCGCTTTCGAGCGTCAGTGCAATCGGCTGTTTGCGCACTTGGCGTTCCAGGTAATCCACAAAGTCTCGCAGGACCGCCTTTTTCGGCGGAATCGCCGCGAGCAGGAACCGGCCGCCCAGTTGCGCGCCTTTGTCGAACAGAGTCACATCATGGCCCCGCCGGGCCGCCACTTCCGCTGCCTTCATGCCGGCCGGCCCGCCGCCGATTACCCAAATCTTCTTGGCCTTCGCCGCTGGCACCTCGTCGCCCTGCAGTTCCCGTCCAGTGCGGGGATTCACGGCACACTGCATATTTCCCTCGCGGAACGATTGGATGCAGCGGTTGCAGGAGATGCACGGAATAATCTCACTATCGCTTCCCACGCGCACTTTCGCGGGGAGGCGCGGATCAGCGATCAGCGCCCGCCCGAACGCGATGAAATCTGCCTTGCCTTCTTCGAGCAGTGTCTCGGCCAATGCCGCCGTACGGATTCGACCCACGGCAATGACCGGCACCTTCACCACGGATTTGATTCCCGCAGCCAAGTGGGCAAACACCCCCTCGGGCAGATAATACGGCGGTTGAGGCATGTACCCCGACGCGGGCACGGCCGCCGAGACGTGGATCGCATCGGCGCCGTTCGCCTCCAGAGCCCGGGCGATCTTCTGAGAATCCGCGAGCGTCAGGCCCCCCGGAACGTACTCGTCCGCGCTGATCCGGCAAAGAACCGGAAACTGCGCGCCGACGGCCTGCCGCACCGCCCGGAGAGCCTCCAACGGGACTCCGAGGCGCTTCTCCGGACTTCCCCCAAACTCGTCGGTCCGCTGGTTGGAGAAAGGCGAGAGGAACTGGTTCAGCAAATACCCATGGGCCATATGGACTTCAATCCCGTCGGCTCCGGCTGCTTTCACCCGCAGGGCGGCCGCTGTGTATGCCCGGATAAGGTCGCGGATCGCCTCCGGCGACATCGCTTCCGGCACTTCCGTGCGCGTCGGGCAGGCGATTGCCGAAGGGGCCGCCAGCGGCATCCCCGTGAAGGCGGAGGCCGTCGCACGGCCGCCGTGATTGATCTGAATGACCAGGCGCCCGCCCTCCTGATGGATCGCATCGGCGAGCCGCTTGAAGCCCGGCACGTGCTCGTCGGACGAGATCATGGCCATCCGAACGGCCGCCTTCCCTTGCTGCAGGACCGCGGTATGCTCGAACGTGATGTACCCGGCGCCCCCGCGCGCCCGCTCCCGGTAATACGCGATTTGCCGGTCCGTGACGCAGCCGTTCTCGTCCGCATAGTTCGTCGCCATCGGCGGCATGACGAAGCGGTTCGGCAGACGCATGGTCCCGATGTTCCCTGGGCTGAATAACCTCGCAAACCCGCTCACGTTTGACCTCCTGTCAGTTCAAGATTAATCACTGTCCGGTGTCAAATGGCCGATGAGACGGCAACCAGCATCGGCCATTGGCCATTGTGAAGCCCCGCTTCCATGCGGCCGGCTACGTACCTATTTCACCGCACCTAACGCCAGTCCCGAGACCATGTAGCGTTGGAATACATAGTAGAAAATGATCGGCGGAATCGAGAACAGGGTCGATTCGGCCATCATCATTCCCCACGGAATGGAATCCTGATTGAGATACCACGAGAGCCCGATGGGCACCGTGAACAATTGGTTGCTATTCATGAGAACGAGAACGTACAGGAACTCATTCCAGGCGAAAATGAAGGCGTACATGCCCAGCGCGACCAGGGCGGGTGCCGTAAGCGGTAGGACGATCGAGGTGAAGATCCGCAGTCGGCTTGCCCCGTCCATAATAGCCGCCTCTTCGATTTCGACCGGGACAGTCTTGAAGAATTCGCTCAGGACCCAGATGCAATACGGTGTCGCAAAGGTGGTCTCCGCCAGAATGACCGACCAGTACGAGTTCACCAGCCCATACTTCACCATTAAGCCGTAGAACGGGATCACGATGAATGAACTAGGGACCATGTACGTGAACAGGCTGGCTCGAAAGATCGCTTTGCGGCCCGGAAACACCAGGCGGCTGATCGCGTACGCGCAGGTCGTGCTAACCGTCAGCGTGAGCACAGCTGTCCCGAGCGCCAGGAGCGTGCTGTTGAGCAACTGACGTCGAAAGTGCGTCACCAGCATATGCTTCTGCCGGACCACCTCGATATACCGCTGAAACGTCGGTGACCTCGGAAACAGGGAAGGCTGCACCATTTCCGCATCGGATTTGATCGAGACCAGGACCATGTGGTAGATCGGGAACAGCGAGAACAGGAGGATGATTCCCGCCACCGCGTAGGTCCAGAATGGGGTCCAGAGCCGCTTGAAGCCGCCCCGCCTCCGCACGCCCATTTCCCAGCCAATACACCGGACTGGAGTGTCAGGTTGCAAGCCAACGCTCACGATCAGGCCCTGTCTCTTACGGCTTGTTTAACCTCGTCGCGCTTGTCTTTCGACAAACTCAGGACGAGCGCTGTATGCATGATTGACGTGCGGGCCGCTTTTTCCGTTCACGCTGAGCCCATACGAAGGGTAAACGGCAGCCGACTCGCCATCAGTACGCCGCATGCGCACCTTCCAGCTTGCGGATGACGAACACGATCAGGATCATCATGACCGGGAAGAGCAGGACGAAGCTCGCCGAGGCATTGTCGAATTCGCCGAACCGGAAGGCAAATCGATACGCGATCGTCGCCAGGACATTGGTGGACTGACCCGGCCCGCCCCCCGTCATCAGATAGACAGTGATGAAATCCCCCATTGTCCAGATCACCGAGATCAAGGTACAAACGATATAGAGTCCCTTGATCATAGGCAGCGTGATCCAGCGCAGGATCTGCACGGGCGTGGCGCCATCCACCTTGCCGGCTTCATAGATGTCGGGCGGAATACCCTTTAGTCCGCTCAGAAAGATCAGCGTCCAGAACGGCAGGTATTTCCAGATGTGATACACAAGGATGATGCTCATCGCCGTGGAATACTGGCCGAGCCACTGGATCTTCCCGAACCCGAGGGATTCCAGCAACGCATTCAGCACGCCGTAATCCGTGTCGAGCATCCAGCGAAACGACAGCAGCGATGAGATCGTTGCCGCGGCCCAGGGGAGCAGAAACAGCGATTGCACGATGCTGCGCCCCTTGAAGTCGCGGTTGAGAAACAGCGCGATCAGAAGCGCGAGCGCCAGCTTCACGTTCACACCGATCCCGACGTAGATCAGGCTGTTGACCACCGACCGGCGGTAATCGGAATCCTGGAGCAGATTGCTGAAATTCTTGAGGCCGACAAATTTCGGCGCGATCCCGATCTCATAGCGGGTAAAGCTATAGTACACCTCCGAGAGCAGAGGGTACGCAATGAAGACGGTGAAAATCAGAAGGAAGGGAAGTACAAATAGGTAATTCTTCCAGACTTCCCTTCCTCCAATTGCGGACTTGCCTTCAACCATCAATATCGCTCGAACGTTCTCTTCAAATTCTCAAGTGCCTCGTCCGCGGCTTTCTCGGGCGTCCACTTGTCCACCGCCACGCGAGCGACCATCTTATGCCAACCGTGGCCGATCACGAATTTCGCGTAGGCCGGGTGGAGCATGAAATTGATCGGGGCGGCTGGCCCGAAGAAATGCTGGCGTGTCGGATAGATGTGTGGATCTTTCTGGTTGGCGAAGTACGGATCGTCGAAGGTGCTCTTGTACATCGGGAAGAAGCGCGCCTCGAGGCCCCTGATGTACTTGTCGTAGTTCTTCTTCTGCATGAAGAAATCCACGAACTCCTTGGCCTCTTTCGGGTTCGGCGCGTTGGCCGGGATGATCATCGGATAGATGTTGGTGAGGACCGGGTACGGCTTCCCGTAGGGGCCGGGCTGCGGGTAGTTTGCCGACGCCGTCTCGTTGAAGTACTTGTCGCGCTCCTTGTCGTAGAACCAGCGCGGGATCGAGAGGGTCGCGTTCAAGGTCACGGACATCTTGTGTGTCTGCAGGTTGGTGTTGTTATCCGGGTCCCCCCACTCCGTCACGCCCTTCGGAGCCTTGCCTTCCAGGTACCACTTGGTGTGGAACTTCAGCGCCTCGATGACAGCCTTGCGGTTCTCGGGGCTAAGGTCCAGCTTTCCATCCTTCATCAGGCGGCCGCCAAACGCCGTGATGAACTGCTCGACCGGCCAGCTCACATCGAACTCCGCGCGATCGGAGAGGCTCCAGCCCGTTGCCGGGATGCCCGTCACCGTTTGCGCCTTTTCGAAGGCGCCCCAGAATCCGTTCCAGTCCGACGGCAGCTTGTCATAGCCGGCCTTCTTGATGTCCGTCGTCCAGTAATTAATCGTCAGCGTGTAGAGTCCGAATGGGATACAGTAATAGCTCCGCTTGTTGGCCTTGCTGTTCCAGATGTACGAGGCCTCGACCCCGGCCGGGATCATGTCGGCCTTGTACTTTTCCATCAGGTCCGACACGTCCATCAGCAGGCCGCGGTCGGCCAGCAGCACAAGCGAATGCGACAGGACCTGCGAGACATCCGGCGGATTCCCCGCCTCGATCCCTGCCATCACCTTGGCCCAGAGGTCGGTGGAGGAGTACCCGCTCCACTCCACCTTGATCCCAGTCTGCTTCTGGAAGTCGCTGATGATCGATTCGAGAGCAGCTTTCTCTTCGGCGGAGTATTCCACCGTCCACCAGAGCGAGAGCTTGCGCTCGCCGGCGAACACGCCGCCGGCCATGAGGAGGACAAGACACCACGCCAGGATCCCCGTCGTCAGCCGAGTTCTCATTGCCCGACCTCCTTTGTGCGTGAGACATGCCCTATGCAACATGCCGCGAGTTCTACGCCCGGTCACGGCCGGCTTGAACAGCCACGCTGGAGCAATATGGGCGCACCCATCGACGCCGGTCAAGGCGTTTATCGGAATTACCCGAAAACCCGCCCAAGCCCTCTCATCCGTCGGCTTTTGCCTGGCGCCATGTTCACTCGCCCCGCGTGTATCAGAGATACACGGGCTTGCCCGTTCGGATCGACTCTTCCAGCCCGAGCGCAGCCTTCACGCCGGCCAGACCCTCTTCCGGACCCACCAGCGGCCGCTCGTCCCGCAGGATACATTTCAGGAAATACTCGAGCTGCCGCCTCATGTTGCCGACGCGCTCTCCATGAATCGTCGGCCCATAACTCACGTCCTGGAACCGGATACCGTTCGGGCCGGTGATCTTCAGGCCCTGATCCCAGACCTCCACGCCGATCTGCCCCTTGGTGCCGACGATGTCCAGCCGCGATTGCAGCCGCGCCTCGCGATTGAGTGGGCAGGCCCAGCTATGGTTCATCTGCGCAATCACCCCGTTCTTGAACCGCAGGACCGAGAGCATGGTGTCGTCCACACCCGTCTCTTGCTTGACCACCATCCCCCGGGATTCGGCATAGACGCGCTCGATCGGGCTCGGATTCATCCACATGAGCTGGTCGATGTCGTGCACGCCGATGAAGAAAGCCAGCGAGACTCGTCCTTTCAGGTAGCGTGGGCTGAGCGGATTGGTGTTGCGCAGCGCGCTCATGTGGACGATCTCACCGATCTCGCCCTTGTCCACGGCCTCCTTGGCCAGGGCATAGCGGGGGTCGAACCGCACGATGTAGGCCACCATGAACTGCTTGCCATATTGGCGGGCGCGGGCAGCGATCTGTTCTGCTTCGGGCAACGTGGTGGCCAGTGGCTTTTCCAAGACGATGTGCAGACCTGCCGCCATGCAGTCCAGCACCGGTGTGAGGTGCAGGTGGTCCGGCGTGCAGATACTCACCGCCTGGATCCCCGGGGCTCGGATCAATTGCCGGTAATCCGCGTAGCCTTGCGTGCCGAGGTCCTTGGCCGCTTTTTCCCGCAATTCGTCGTTCAGATCAGCGATGCCCACCAGCTCGGCGAGTGGGCTCGACGCCAGAGACGTCGCGTGCACGATGCCGATCGTGCCCACCCCGATCACACCGATCTTCACCTGGTCCATGAGGCTCTCCTGATTGCGCGATTACCAGAGGATGTACCCACCGTCGATCACCACGGCGGAACCGGTCATGTATCGCGAACCGTCACTCGCCAAGAAAACGGCAAGCGGCCCGAGGTCTTCGGGCTTGCCGAGTTCTCCCATCGGGATCTGCGCCGTGAAGGTGTGCATGGCTTCGGGCGCAGTTTCCATCCAACGGGTGACCACATCCGTCGCAAACCCACCGGGGAGGATCGCATTTACCGTGACCCCATGTGGTGCCCAATCAACGGCGACGGCTCGTGTGAAATGAATGACGGCTGCCTTCGCCGTCTCGTAATGCCGTCCGGCTATGTTGCGGTTGGCGACCAAGCCGCTGATCGAAGCGATGTTGATCACGCGACCACCCTTCCCGCGCGCCACCATCGCCCCGCCGATCAGCTTGGTGCAGAGGAATGTGCAGGTCAGGTTCAGGTCCATCATCTGCCGCCAGTTTTCAAGGGGCATCTCCTGTGTCGGGATATTGAGCCGCCGCCCGCCGACGTTGTTGATCAGAATATCAATCGGCCCATGCTCGGCGAGGGCGCGCTGGCAAATCTGTTCGCACTCCTCCGGAATGCTCACATCCCCCTGGATAGCGATCACCTGCCGCCCGAAGGCACGGATCTCATTCGCTGTCTTATCGAGCGTGGCCTTCTCCCGGCCGACCAGGATCACGTCCGCGCCCGCATCGGCGATTGCCAGGGCCATCGCACGTCCCAGGCCACGGCTCCCGCCGGTGATGAACAACCATTTCCCGTCAAGTCGGAACCGGTCGAGAACGCTCATCACTCTACCTCGCTTTCGCCGGGCGCCACTCGATCGCGGCCGGACTCAATTCCGCGAGCAGGCGCCGGAACCGCTCCGGAGGCTTGCCGTGCAGGATCAATTCGGACAGGATCCGGCCCGCGCCCAGGCTCATCATCATACCGAGCGTCCCGAACCGCGTGGCGAGGTAGACGTTGTCCCAGTCCGGCAGGAGACCAAGCACCGGTCGGATCCGGTTGGGCGGCGGGGACCAGCATTCGAAATCGCCGCGCTGCTCGACCAGCTTCGCCTCGCCCATGGACGGCAGCAGCTCCATTGCGTCGTTCAGCATCATCAGCTTGGCGTCTTCGGTCGTGAGACTGACGTCGAAATTCGTCTGCAGGTCAGACAGGCCGGCATGACCCAGGATCACATCGCCTCCGACTTTCGGCACGATCGTCTGGCCGTTCGGCCCGGCCAGCCCGAATGGCGGGAGCTTCTTCGGCACTTCCATCCGCAGGCACTGCTCACGGTTGATGATGATCGGCAGCTCCTTCCCCAAGTGCGATGTCGCCTGACCGCTCCACGGTCCCGTTGCCAGGATGAACCGCTCGGCTGCGATCTCCGTGCCGGTGGACAACCTTGCCGCCAGGACCCGCGACCCCGAAGTCCGGAAGCCCACCACCTCGCCGTTGCGGAACGAGGCGCCTCGCTTCTCGGCGAGCTGGGCGAGGCCGAGCGTGTACCGGTAGGGCTCGATCTGCTGGTACGGAAGCACCATCCCGCCCCGCACCGCCGCGTTAAGATCCGGGAACAGCCGCCGGAGGTCGCCGGCCGGCATCCAGTACGATTCGTGTTGCTTTGCCTTCTCCATCACCGCAAGCGATGTCCGCTCCGCCGCTTCCTGCGCCTCCGTGAACGCTAGGCGGACCCAGGCCAGCTCGCCGTATCCGATATCAATGCCGGTGTCCGCTTGAATTTCCGCCGCCGTGTCGGCGATCCGGTGATATCCCTGCCAGATCAGGTGCAGCCAGGGGGCGACGCTGCCCGGGGGCATCGAGAAGAGTTGCTCCTGCGGCTGCCCTTCGATCGTGAAGAACCGGGCGGGATAGGCGAAGACGGCCCAGGATTTTCCCGAGGCGCGCGCCGCGATCGATTCCCTGTCGATCACCTGGGGGGCAACGCCCTGCTTCGCCAGGTGATACGCGAGCGAGCAGCCGATAGCGCCGGCGCCGACGATGAGAATGTCCGTTTGGGGAGGCATACGATCTCCTCTAAACAGGAAGGTGGGACAAACGAGCTGAAACGGCGCAGAGCGGGAGCGCGCTCAGCGCCGTTCTTGGTTCAGTGGAGCGGGCCCGAACGCCGCGAATTGCCTACACGCTGACCAGGTTTTTGACCAACTCAGGAGCAAGCACCAAACGAGCCATTCGCGCTGAGCCCGTCGATGTACGAACGGCGATCAGTGTTGATTCCCGGCCGGCGAACTACGACGCCGCGTGCGCCGCCCCCAGATAGGCCCGTTCTAGGACCCCGGGCTGGCGGGCCGACTGGGCGTCGGTATCGAGCACGATACGTCCGTGCACCAACGCATAGACGCGGTCCGCCATGCGAAGCGCCTTTTCAACGGCCTGCTCGACCAAGAACACAGCCGTCCCACGGGTACGGAATCCCGAAACAACTTCGAGGACCCGGTCGATGAGGACCGGCGCGAGACCTGCCGACGGTTCGTCGAGCAGGAGCAACTTGGGGTGACGCACGATCCCCTGCGCAATGACCAGCATCTGCTGCTGGCCCCCAGACAATGTGCCGGCGCGGAGCGCCCGCTTTTCCCCAATCTCCGGGAAAACCTCGTACGCCTCGTCGACCCGCGTCCGGCGCGCCGCTGCCGGTTGATCGAGCGCCGCGAGGAGCAGATTTTCCTCGACGGTGAGCGAGGGCAGCACGCGATGGCCTTCGATCACATGCACCAGGCCGAGGCGTCCGCACGCTTGCGTCGTGAGTCGCGTGATATCCTGGCCCGCAAACGTCACCCGGCCGGCCGTTTTGGGAATCATGCCGGAGAGCGCCTTGAGGAGCGTGCTCTTGCCCGCCCCGTTGGGACCGACCAGCGCGGCCACCTGACCGGCGTGCACGGTAATATCCACCTGCTCCAGGACCCGGATGGCCCCGTAGCCGGCCCCGAGACCCGCAGCCGTCAGGAGCGCTCCATTCCACTCAGGTGCCGAGGTAGGCATTGATGACCTCCGCATTCACGCGCACCTCGGCCGGCGCCCCGTGCGCCAACACGCGGCCGACATCCAGCACCGTGACTTCATCGCTGACCTGGAACACCAAATCGGCGTGGTGCTCGACGAGGAGGATCGCCACGCCCAAGCTACGGATATGCTCGATGAGCGCACGCAGGTGCTCGATCTCGTCATGCGACAAGCCGGCGGCCGGCTCATCTAAGAGCAAGATGCTGGGCCGCATCACGAGGCAGCGCGCGATTTCCAGCAGGCGCTGCTCCGTATGTTGGAGTTGGTCGGCGCGCAAGTGCGCCAACCGCCGCAAGCCCACGGCCACCAAGGCGTCCACCGCACGCTGCCGGACCGCCGCGTCCTCCTTGACGCCGCGCCGCGACCCGAGAGCGACCGCCGGGAAGTGTACCGTGAATTGCCGGTAGGCCCCCAGCATGGCGTTTTCCAGCACGCTGAGGTTCCCAACGACACGGGGCGTCTGGAACGTGCGGCCGATGCCGAGCGCCGCCCGCTCGTCCGACGACCGCGCGGTGAGGGCGGCCTCGCCAAACGCGATCCGGCCCGCATTGGCCGTGTAGAACCCGGAAGCCGCATTCAGGAGCGTCGTCTTGCCGCTGCCGTTCGGCCCGATGAGTCCATGGACCGTTCCTGGCCGGACCGTCAGGCTCACGCCGTCCAGCGCCCGGACGCCGCCGAAGTGCAGCGCCACGCCTTCCAGCGTCAGCGCCTTCGGGGAGGCATGCTCGCCCAGCACGGCGTTCAGCCGCTCCGGAACCGGCGCCTCGAGCCCGCCGCCCTTCACGGCCTTGCCGAACAGGCGCTCGAGGAACTCGGCGATCCCGCCGGGCACGAGCAAGACGACGAGCAGGAGCAGGGCGGCGTAGAGGAAATTCGACCACATCACCAAGGGAGCGGCGATTTCGGGCAAGAGCGTCAGGATGACGGTACCGATCATCGGTCCGACGACCCGGCCGCGCCCGCCGATGAGGACGGCAATGAAGAAGAGGACCGAGAGGTCAAAGGTGAAGGCGTCGGGCGTGATGTAGGTCTGCCGCGCCGCAAACAGCGCCCCCGCCATCCCGGCCAGGATGCCGCTCAGCGTGAACGTCATGAGCTTCAGCCGCGTGATCGGCACGCCCACCGCCTCGGCGGCCACCTCCGCATCTCGGACAGCAACCAGCCCCCGGCCGAAATTGCTGAAGGCAATGTTCCGCAGCAGGTAGGTCGCAATCAGCGCCATTCCGAATGCCAGGTAGTAGAAGCCCACCGGCGAATCGAAGGGTGCCGGAAACATCGGCCCCGGGAGGCCAATCCCGCCGCCGGTCAGCGACTCCCAGCCGAGGGCCACCTGGGTGACGATGGTCGAGAACCCCAGCGTGGTCATGGCGAAGTAGAAGCTCTTCAGGCGCAGTGACGGCAACCCGATCAGAAAACCGAACAACGCGCCGGCAGTCCCGGCGGCCAGCAGGGCCGCAAAGGCCGGCCACCCAGCCTTCTCGCAGAGAATACTGGCGGTATAGGCGCCGATGGTCAGCAGACCGACGAACCCGACCGCCAGCGCGCCGGCATACCCCACAATCAGGTCGAGCCCGGCGATCAAGACCCAGTAGACGAACGCGAGGGTCCCAATTTGCATCCAGTAGTGGTTGACCGTGAACGGAAGCAACATGGCGGCGAGGACCGCGGCGGCGACACCCAACACTGCACGGGAACGCCGGCCGGCCACGCCCGGAAGCTCGGTGGAAGCGATCGCCTCGAGTCCAGTGGCCATGGCTAAACTCGCCGCGCGATTGCGGTGCCGTACAGGCCGCCCGGGACCAGCACGAGCAACGTGATGAACACGACGAACGTGACAACGCCAACGAAGACTCCGCCCACGAAATAGTTGGCCGTCTGCTGTAGAATCCCGAGGAAAAATCCCCCGATCAGGGCCCCCCGGTTGCTGCCCAGGCCGCCCAACGCGATCGGCACGAAGCCGTAAAATGTGAGTGTCGCTCCGAGCGCGAAGAATGCGAGTAACAGTTGCCCGCCCCAGAATCCGGCGAGCGCGCCGACGAATGCCGCCAGGCAGTAGCTCAAGACCCGCACGCGGACGTCCGGGATCCCCAGGGCGCGGGCCGCCTCGACGTCTTCCGCCACGGCGATGAAAGCGGCCCCCCACAAGGTCTTGCGATAGAACCACTCCAACGCAATGAACACGACGAAACAGGCAACGACCGGCAGCCAGTATTTCTCGCTGGCCAGCCCGGTGCCCAACCCAAACAGGTGCGGGAACGGACGCGGGTCCGTTCCCCACCAGATCGCTACTACTTGCTGGATCATCATCGCGGCGGCCAGCGTCGTCAGCACGTACAGGTGCTGCTCGATGCTCTTGAGGACGGGCCGGACGGTGACACGCTCCGTGAAATACCCGAACACGATGGACACACCCATCGCGGCCAGGAAGCCGATCCAGAGCGGGAACCCGAGCACACCGATGAACCACGCCCCGAACACGGCGCCGATCATGCCCAGCTGACCAGGCGTGAAGCTCACCACTTTCGAAGTGGCGTACATCAAGTTGTAGCTGATCCCGATCATCGCGTAGATCGCGCCGGTGGCGATCCCGGCCACCAGGATGGTGATGACCATCGTGTGTTCCTCCGCCGCCTACTTGCCGTAACCGGGAGCGATCGCGTAGGAGCCGGCCCGGAACGAGTCGGCCTGATTCATCACGACGTCCTCGGTCGGATACCCGTTATGGTTCGACGCGGAATACGTGCACTTCGTGCAGTATACGCCGTTCAGCGTCTTTCCGGTTTCCAGCACACGCTTGAAGTCGTCCGCCTTGCTGGACTTCGCAGTCTCCACCGCTTCTTTGATGAGGTTGATCGAGTCCACGCCCAGCCCAACCCACCAGAGCATGGTGTCGTCCAGCTTCACGCCCGCGGCGCTTACGGTCTCGACGAATTTCTGCGACTTCTCCGGCAGTTTGCCGTTCTCGCCGAAGCTCATCGGCTTGTACCCGACGTTGTAGACGTTCTTCCAGTTCTCGGGCTTGGCCAACAACGGCTTGACCGCGCCGGCACCCAGCACCGGGTGGCCGACGAACGGCACCTTCCAGTTCAGCTCGGCCCGACCGTTCATGAGGCGCGAGTTCAGCCCCGCCGAGTCGGTCCACACGATCATCACTTCGGCACCGGAGCTCTGCGCCTTGCGCAAATCCGCCATGACGTCTGTCTGGCTCGCCTCGACGAGGCCCTTGTAGGTGATCTCCACCCCGCCCTGCGCCTTGAGCAGCGATTCGGACATGTTCACCGACATCGTGCCGTAGCCGGTGGTGTCCCCAATGATCCCGATCTTCTTGGCTTTCAGCACTTTGGTCGCATAGGTGAGCACCGATTCCTGCCACTGCGTGTTGTTGTTGGAGACCCGGAAAGAGTAAGGGAACTTGGTCGTATCGATCAGCGCGTCCACCACCCCGATCGGCAGGCTCGGCACCTTGTAGCGCGCGATCACCGGTTGGGTCGCCAGGCATTCACCCGAGTTGGTCGGGCCGATGGTGAACTCGACCTTGTCGTTATTGATCACTTCGAGCGCGGCATTGACGGCCTTGGTCGGGTCGCCTTGGGTGTCGCGGCTCACGAGCTCGATCTTCCGTCCCATCACGCCGCCGGCCTTGTTAATCGTGTCCACCGCGTACCGGATGCCGCGGTCCTGGCCGATGCCTGGCGTGGAGTTGGGGCCGGTCAGGGCCGCCAGCCAGCCGATCTTGAGCGGTGGCGGGCTCGACTGGGTCCAGGCCGGAGGAGCGGCCAGGATCACCACCGAGCAGGCCACCAGCGCCGCGAGAATGAAACCGATCCTCATCTTCGCCATGGTGCCCTCCTTCGTTGAACGACCGTGATGACACAGTTTGGATGGCGGACCCGGATGGGTGTGGCTGATACACCCGGGCCGAAGTCCCCGCGTGAACGCGATGGGCCCACGCTATACCCCGGCCCTTGCCCTGGTGTCAAGCGCCATCCCCGCATTGTGCTACCCCGCGACGCGGTTGCCCGTCGGCGCCTTCGCGCGAGGCCTTGACCCCCTCGGAAGTGGTGCGCTACTCTCGACCTAGGGGAGCGTAACGTGAATTCCAAGACGCGCGTGCTGGCCGCCCTTCTCGGCGGGCGAGTCGACCGCCCTCCGGTCACAGGAATCATCACCGCCGTGACCCAGGGTATGATGCGGGAACTTGACGCCTTTTGGCCGGACGCCCACCAAGACGCGGAATTGATGGCACGACTGGGCGCCGCCGGGCACGCGCTGTACGGACTCGAAACGGCCAAGGTGCCGTTCGATGTCACGGTCGAGGCCGAAGCGCTCGGCGGACAAGTCGATTTCGGAGACCGCAACATCTTCCCGCAACTCAAGGAGCCACCCCTGCGCGAGCCATCTGACTTGCACATGCCCAATGATTTTTGTCAGCGCGGGCGAGTGCCTGTGATCCTCCAGGCGATTCGGCTGTTACGGGAACGGTATGCCGCCGCGGTGCCTGTCGTCTCGTCTGTTATGGGGCCGTTCACGTTGTGCACACTGTGCTTCGGCGAGGAGTTTCTGGTCTGGATGAAATGGGAACCCGAGAAATATCAATCCGTGATGGAGCGGGCAACAGTTCTCGCCGCCCAATACGCAGCCGCGCAGATTGGCGCGGGCAGCGATGTCATCCAATTCGGCGAGGCGGCGGCGTCGGGCAGCATGATCAGCCCGAAGGATTATACGCAGCGTGTTGCGCCATTCCATCAGCAGTTAGCCTCAGCGGTCGCCGCACCGACAGTCCTGCACATCTGCGGTGACGTGACCGACCGCCTGGAGATGATCTGCCGCACGGGTGTCAGCGGACTCAGTTTTGATCACCGAGTCGACATGGAGATCGCGAAACGGTTCAAGGGGCGGATGGCGCTGGTGGGGAACATTCCGGCCGAGGTGCTTGGCCAGGGATCGCCCGAAGATATACGGACGCATGCCCGTCAGGCGTTGGAGCAAGGCATTGATCTTCTGAACGCAGGCTGCAGCCTGCTCACCGAGACGCCCGGTGAGAATCTCAGGGAGATGGTCGCCGCAGTCCAATCTACTCGATAGAACGGCCGCTCCGGCATTCTCTCGTCTCTGAGCCGACCCTGAGCTTGCCGAAGGGCCTCTCGAAGGGCGCACGACGTTTCGCCCTTCGACCCGGCTCAGGGCAAACGAAAGCCGATAGATGGAGGACAGTATGGCAGCCGCGACCGGTCCGATAGCCACCCGTATCGAGGCCGATTCCATGGGCGAGGTCGCCGTTCCGGCGGATCGCCTGTGGGGGGCGCAGACCCAGCGCTCGCTGGAGAATTTTCGGATTGGTGTGGATCGTTTCCGATGGGGGCGGTCCGTCATTCGCGCGTTCGGCGTGCTGAAGAAGTGCGCGGCGCTCGCGAATCGGGAGCTCGGGCAGCTTGCGCCCGACAAGGTGGATTTGATCGTGCGGGCAGCCGACGAGGTGATTGCAGGCCGCTGGGATGCAGAGTTCCCGCTGGTCGTATTTCAGACCGGGTCGGGGACGCAGTCCAACATGAATGCCAACGAAGTGATCTCGAATCGCGCCATCCAGCTCGCCGGCGGAACCGTGGGATCGAAGCAGCCGATCCATCCCAATGACGACGTAAACCGCAGCCAATCCAGCAACGACACGTTTCCGACCGTCATGCACATCGCCACCGTCGAGGCACTGGCGCGCGAACTGTTTCCGGCTATAGAGGCTCTCCTGCAGACACTCACGGTGAAAGAGCACCAGTTCGCCGACATCGTCATGCTCGGTCGCACGCACCTACAGGATGCGACCCCGATCACGCTCGGACAGATCGTTTCGAGCTGGACGGCACAGCTTTCTCAGGCGGCGGACACGGTTCGCCGGACATTACCAGGATTGTACGAGCTGGCGATCGGAGGGACGGCAGTGGGCACAGGCCTGAACGCCCCCGCCGCGTTCGGAGCGGTAGCAGCACAGAAGATCGCGGACGAAACGGGCCACCCCTTCGTCTCGGCGCCGAACAAGTTTGCGGCGCTCGCCTCGCACGATCCATTGGTCAACACCAGCGCCGCCTTGCGCACGCTGGCCGGCGCGCTGTTCAAGCTTGCCAACGACATCCGCTGGCACGCCAGCGGACCCCGCGGCGGGCTGGGCGAATTGCGCATCCCCGAAAACGAGCCGGGCTCCTCGATCATGCCGGGAAAGGTGAACCCGACCCAGTGCGAGGCGCTGACTTTGGTGGCCGTCCAGGTCTTCGGCAATGATGCCTCAGTTGCTTTCGCCGGAACACAGGGCAATTTCCAGCTCAACGTGTTCAAACCGGTGATCCTGCACAACGTGCTCGAATCCATCCAACTGCTGGCCGATGCCATTCGATCGTTCGACAAGCATTGTGCTGTGGGCCTCGAGCCAAACCGTGAGCGGATTGCGGAACAGCTTTCCAATTCGCTCATGCTGGTAACCGCGCTCACACCCCACATCGGGTACGAGGAGGCGGCGAAGATCGCGCTCACCGCGTACCGCGAGAATCGCACGCTCCGCGATACGGCACTCTCCCAGGGCATCAGCGGGAAAGATTTCGACAGGTGGGTCCAGCCGGAGGAGATGACACGGCCTCTTTGAGCCCCGGAGCACCGGGAGCGTCACACCCCCAGCCTGCCATCGATGCTCGCCTGCCCCACCCTGCGTCGTCTCCTTCAAAACTCATCCCTGCCGTGCTAGTATCCCGGCCGGATCGACGGACAAATCGGCGAATTATCGTTTACCCGAACCGACAGGGGCGAATGGTGTTCGCACCTGCCAAAGGAGGGTTTCGTGAGCGACCCCATCTGTGCGCAAAAGGCTCCGTACAGAATCGAATTACAGCCCGGCGAATATTACTGGTGCGCGTGCGGACAATCCAAGAACCAACCGTTCTGCGACGGATCGCACAAGGGGACCGAGTTCACCCCGCTGCAGTTCTCGGTTCCAGCCACGAAGACAGTCTCGATGTGCGGCTGCAAGCGGACAAAGACAGCTCCGTTCTGCGACGGCACCCACAAGACGCTCTGACCTCGGCCAGAGGTGATCGCACACGGCCCTGCGCCCGCGCGCCTAAATGTGCGGATCCTGGCCATCATTTATCTGTCTTGATGGAGAGGGCGTCGGTTCGAGTCGAATCTTCCGTCCCTTGTCACGACGAAACTGGGCGGATGGCGGATGTGTTTCGCCCCGCGCCTGTTCGCCGCTGATTTCGGCTTCCCTGTTCCCCGGTCCGTCTCCTCGCTCTTTCGCTCCTACACCACTGGGCCATTTCACCTCTGCAGATTTTCCTGAAACAAATCCCACGCCGGCCCGTACTCATAAACAGTGTGGGTGGCCATAATGCAAGTCACTGAAATTGAAGGAAAAGGAGCAGCAGATGAGAAACGGTAGGATGCTTCAGCGGTTCGT